>NZ_JANFNV010000001.1:0-412057 GCF_024436075.1 Aeromonas sp. JL9
TGCAGACAGACCTGGATAGCTACCTAGAGCACTACAACACCCAGCGGCCACATCAGGGCAGGATGATGGAGGGGCAAACCCCCTACAGCATGTTCAGGAAGGGTCTGAAATTGATACCGAAGGAAGTGCGCACTAAAGTAGCGTAAACAAGACACCGGTTTGAGGCCGGTGTCAGGTGATAACTAGATCTGTACATACTATCATTAACTCAAATTAAAAAGTGTTATTTTGAAATAGGTGATTCTGGAAAATATAGAACTATCAATTTAAAATATCAAATCGTAAAATATGAACGTATAGATCTTAAAAACATCACAAAGCTTCATTTTTTATTAGATTCTAACTTTGAAATAGATGCACTAGGATTTAGAAATTACTTCAAAATAAAGAAAATGTTCACAACTTATAATCAAATTATAGATAGATGGGAAAAAATACAAAATCAAAAGTCTGATATAAATGAAGTGATTTCTAACTATATTGGTACTGATGCGACATTTCAGATCACGGATGAGCTGATTGATATAATCACACCATTAAAATTATCAAATTATCTGATCCTTGCGGAAGCCACAATCGAACTTATTGATCAGACACTTTCTGATTTTATGAAATTTATTGACGAGTTTGTTACCATAGCTAATGAATCCATAGATCTACGTCTTTTAAAATCAGTCGGTTTAAAACGCTATAAACCAGCATCGGATGTGTTGTCTATTTATGAGAGAAGAATAGCCATACTTAATGCACATGACAAGGAGTCAATAGAAAACATAGTAGCTAGACATAGTTCATTAAACAAACAGTGAGAAAACTAACAAATAATAAGTGTGGGACAGTTACGCTGCTCCACAATTATGAAGTTAGGCGCTTAGGATCATAGAGAGTGGTCGGGCTAATAAAAGCGCGCCGAGTCGGACTCGCTAAGTCGGCACTCTTATGTGTTAGCCAACGTGGCATCAATATACATAAGTATAAGGATATCGAATAATATGAAGTGGTGGGAAAAAACTGTTGAATACTCATTTGTCCTAGATGCTGCAGAAAAAGGTATATTTAACCTTTTTGCACCCTTAGATGGTGATGTTGAATCAATCGGGGATACTGTTGTTTGCAAAGATTCAACATATTTCATTTTAGAGTTTAAAAAGTCACTATCTGACCTATTGGGAGAGTATAAGAAGTATGTGGGTGGAGAAAACGGATTTCTTTCTGCTGGTATAGAATTAAAGGATATGCCTGCATTCCAAGCTCATTTTCTTATTGGTGGAAAGTTAGACAAGGCCAGTAAAACTTTAGAAATTCAAGTAAGAAAATACTTTGAACCCTCGATTATTTCAGGAGGCTTAGCGCAAGTTTTCAAAGAAGGGGTAACCCTTAATGAAATGCAGGATTACACCAAAAAATTAACGAAATTTAAAGTCCAAGGTGATGTTGGTGATAACTCGAGTGGCTCTTCTGGAGGCAATGTTTACCAAAGCGTTTTAGCCATATCAAAATCAAAAAAAACAGCCACTTTGATCCCATTGCATTATTTCAAAAACTTTCAACTGACAGCGTCCTATAAAAATTCATCAGGGCCATCTGGGCCGTAGATAAAAAATAGGAAACGCTTCAATATAGATAGCCAACACGTGCACTTTTACTATTCGTCATTTTTTGATTAATGTGTTATAAATAAAATTGGCATCCCATAGCATGACGAAGCGTGAAAGCTATAAATCCCCCATTACCGGGGGATTTTTTATTTCTATCGGTTATCTCAGCTCAGCGGCTTAGCCCACCAAAAACGCCCTTAACCGGGCAAACTCCGCGGGCAAATTAACAGAGAGCAGCGGCAGCTCGGCGTGCTTGGCGAGCGGTCCGGGCAGCGGCACATCGAGATTCAGGATCTCGTCCACCGACTCCTTGAACTTGGCGGGATGGGCGGTGCAGAGGAACACCCCCACTTCGTCCTCGGCCAGCTGTTCCCCCAGCAGATCCCAGGCAATCGCCCCGTGGGGTTCGCACAGGTAATCCAGCTGGTGCAGCCGTTTCAGGGCAGCGCGAGTCTGGGCATCGTCACGCATACCGGAACCCAGGGTCTCCAGCGCCCAGCCCTTGCGGCGGCAGAGCTCTTCTACTCGTGGCCAGTTGTTGGGACGGCTGACATCCATGGCATTCGACAGGGTTGCCACTGTCTGGTGCGGCTCCCACTGACCGGTTTTGAGGTAGCGCGGCACGGTGTCGTTGGCGTTGGTGGCGGCGATAAAGCGCTTCACCGGCAGCCCCAGCGCCTTGGCGATGAGGCCTGCGGTGAGGTTGCCAAAGTTGCCGGACGGCACGCTGATGACCGCCTTGGCGCGGGAGGCTTTGGGCAGCTGGGCCACCGCTTCGAAGTAGTAGCAAACCTGCGCCAGCAGACGGCTGATATTGATGGAGTTGGCAGAGTTGAGGCCAATGGCCTGTTTCAGCGCTTCGTCGTCAAAGGCCTGTTTTACCAGCGCCTGACAGGCATCGAAATCGCCATCGATGGCGATGGTGCGGATATTGCCGCCGAGGGTGCAAAAGAGCTTCTCCTGCAAGGGGCTGATCTTGCCCTTGGGATAGAGGATCACCACTTCAATCCCCTCCAGCCCGTAGAAGGCGTGGGCCACGGCGGCACCGGTGTCGCCGGAGGTGGCGGTGAGGATAGTGATTTTGTCGTTGGTTCTAAAGGCCGCGAGGCACTGGGCCATAAAGCGGCCGCCGAAATCCTTGAACGCCAGGGTCGGGCCGTGGAACAGCTCAAGGGCATAAGTGCCGTCTTTCAATTTGACCAGCGGCGCCGGGAAGGTGAAGGCGGCGTTGATAAGCTCGCTCACTTTCGCTGCAGGCACTTCGTCCCCCAGCAGGTGGCTCAGGATGCGGGCAGAGCGCTCGGCCAGCGGCAGATCCAGCAGGGCATCCACATTGGCGAGCGGTTCGAGTTGTTCGGGGAAGAAGAGCCCCTGTTCGCGACCCAAGCCCTGACGCACCGCCTGCGCGAAGCTCACCTGTTCGCTGTTGTCCTTGATGTTGTAGAGATTCATAGCTCGCTTCCTGTTACCCGTGCCCCGGCCATGTCCAGTTTGCAGACCCGGGCAAATCCATCTTCGTTCTGCACAAAATGTGCTTCCATCCAATCTTTCATTCGCTCGGCCTGCGCCAGCTCCTTCATCACCACAAATACGGTGGGGCCGGAGCCGGAGATGCCGGTAGCCAGCGCCCCGTTCTGGGCCGCCTGCGCCCGCACCTCGACAAAGCCTTCGATCAGCGCCGCGCGGTAGGGTTCGGCAATCACGTCTTTCAGTACGCTCGCCGCCAATCCCTCCTGTCCGGTGTAGCTGGCGTGGACAAAGGCAGCCAGGCGGCGGCCATAGGTGAGGCAATCCTGACGGCGATATTGGGCCGGCAAAATGGCGCGGGCAGCAGCGGTCGAAACCACGGTACCCGGGTAGCAGACCACCCAGTACCACTGATCGAACACCGGAATGCCCTGACTGATAACGCCGTGCTCTTCCAGCACCAGCTGCATGCCGCCGAGATAACAGGGGGCGACGTTGTCGTAGTGAACGGAGCCGGAGATCTTGCCTTCCATCTCCCCCATCAGCAGCAGCATGTCGTGCTCATCAAGCGGCTCGCCGTGAAAGGCGTTGAGCCCCTCCAGTGCCGCGACCACGCTGCAGGCGCTGGAACCCAGACCCGAGCCGACGGGCAGGTTCTTCTCCAGCACCATTTCGAGGGGCTTGAGTTTAAGGCCGCGCTTCTCCAGCGCCTCGCCATAGGCGACCCAGCAGTCATGGAGGATATTCTTTTTCGGATCGTCCGGCAGCTTGTGGGCGTAGCGGCCCACGGATGAGAGGGCAAAAGGCACGTCAGCCGCTTTTACCTGCACCCGATCGCCGAGCAGAGAGCCATCCACGGGGGCGAGCGCCGCCCCCAGTACATCGAATCCCACGCTCAGGTTGGCGCTGGAGGCGGGCGCGTAGGCGACCACGCTGCCGCCGTCCGTCATATAAGAGGGGTACATGTCTGAACTCATGCTTATAGCTCCTGCTTCCAGTTCTGGGTGCGCAGCACGTCGGCAAAGACGCCCGCCGCAGTCACTTCGGTACCGGCGCCATAGCCGCGCAGCACCAGCGGGATCGGCTGGTAGTAGGTGGAGAAGAAGGCGAGCGCGTTCTCCCCGTCTTTGACCTTGAACAGCGGCTCGTCACCACCGACCGCCTTGATGGCGACCTTGCATTTGCCACCCTCAATCGACCCCACATAGCGCAGCACCTTGCCTTCACGCTGGGCGGCGGCGAACTGGTCGCGGAACCAGCCGTCGGCTTCGGGCAGGCGGGCCATAAAGGCTTCGACATCGCCACTGACGTCAAATCCGGGCGGCAGCGCCTGCTCCACCTCGACATCGGAGAGCTCCAGCGCCATACCCGCCTCGCGAGCCAGGATGAGCAGCTTGCGCGCCACATCCATGCCGTTGAGATCGTCGCGAGGATCCGGCTCGGTAAAGCCGTTGCTACGGGCGATTTGGGTCGCCTCGGAGAAGGCCATCCCCTCGTCCAGCTTGCCGAAGATAAAGGAGAGCGAACCGGACAGAATGCCGTCGAAGGCTCGCAGCTTGTCACCGGCCTTGATGAGGTTCTGCAGGTTCTCGATAACCGGCAGGCCTGCGCCCACGTTGGTTTCATAGAGGAACTTGCGGCGAGTCTGGCGGGCGGTGCGACGCAGCGCCTTGTAGTAATCGAGCGAGCCGGTGTTGGCCTTCTTGTTCGGAGTCACCACATGGAAACCGGCGGCAAGGAAGTCGGCATACTGGACGGCCACCGCCTCGGAGGAGGTGCAATCGACGATCACCGGGTTGATGATATGGCTATCTTCCACCAGCTTTTTCACCCCTTCCAGCGAGAAGCTGTCGCGGGCTTCCGCCAGCTGTTCGCGCCAGTTGGCGAGGTTCAGGCCATCCTTGTTGACCGCCATCTGACGGCTGTTGGCGATGCCGACCACGCGAAGGCCAGTGCCCTGCTCGGCCAGTACCGGTTGCTGGCGGGCGATCTGATCCACCAGCGCGGCGCCGACGCCACCGACCCCGACCACAAAGAGATCGATAAACTGCTGGCTGCCAAAGAAGTTCTGGTGGCACGCCTTGATGGCTTCCGCCACCTTGCGATCCCGCACCACCGCCGAGATAGAGCGCTCGCTGGAGCCCTGCGCAATGGCGACGATGTTGATGGAGGCTTGTGCCAGCGAGGTGAAGAAGCGGGCTGCCATCCCTTTGCTGGTGCGCATGCCGTCACCGATGAGGGAGATGATCGCCAGATCGCTGATGATATCCAGCGGCTCCAGCAGCTGGTTTTTGAATTCCAGCTCGAACTCGCGCTCCAGCACCTTGCGGGTCTTATCCTGGTCGTAGCTGTGGATACAGAAGCTGACGCTGTACTCGGAAGATGACTGGGTGATCAGCACGATACTGACCCCGGCGCGGGAAACGGCGGAGAAGATGCGACCGGCCATGCCGACCATCCCTTTCATGCCGGGGCCGGAGACGTTAAACATGCACATGCCGGACAAGTCGGAGATGGCCTTCACTTTCAGGTCATCGTCGCCGCTCTCGGGGCCGATCAGGGTGCCCGGCCCTTGCGGGTTGAAGCTGTTCTTGATAAGGCAGGGAATATGGAACTGGGCCACCGGCGCGATAGTTTTCGGGTGCAGCACCTTGGCGCCGAAGTAGGAGAGCTCCATCGCCTCCTTGTAGGAGAGGGTTTTCAGCAGGTAGGCATCCGGCACCAGACGGGGGTCGCAGCTGTAGCAACCCTCGACGTCAGTCCAGATCTCGCAGCACTCGGCATCGACGCAGGCAGCCAGCACGGCGGCGGAGTAGTCGGAGCCGTTACGGCCCAGCAGCACGGTCTCGCCCTTGTCGCTGCCACCGGTAAAGCCCGGCATCAGGTAGAGGCAATCGCTACGCAGCCCCTTGGCGGCAAAACGCAGGCGGGAGGCTTCGATATCGACGTGGGCTTCCAGATAACCGCCGTCGGTCACCAACAACTCTTCCGGTACGATCAGCTCCAGATCCAGACCGCGCACCCGCAGCAGCTCGTGCATAAAGGCGATGGAGAGGTTCTCGCCACGGCTCAGAATGCGCGCCTGCACGTTGTCCGGGCAGAGGCCCAGCAGACGGATGCCCTGCATCAGGCGCTCCACCTGATCCAGCTCGGCGGTGAGACGGGCCAACAGCGCCTTGTCATCGAGCGCCGGATAGGCCGCCTTCAACCCGGCCAGCAGGCGGGAGAAGATACCGTTGACTTCAAACAGGGTGGAACTGGCATCCATGCCGCGACTGGTCTGTTCCACCAGCGCCACCAGATGATTGGTCACCTTGGCAGGTGCAGAGAGCACCAGGGCTACCTGAGATTGGCCGTGGGTGTTGACCGCGATATCGGCCACCCGTAAAAAACGTTCTGCATCGGCCAGTGAAGACCCGCCAAATTTCAACACTCTCATCGCTTTCTCTCCCTGTAAATCTATGAAATTCAATCTAAAAACCAATCCAACAAAAAGGCCCGTACTGGGTGGGTACGGGCCTTTTTTGATTTCTGTGCTTGTTCGTCAGCGCATCAACCGGCCCCAGTGCCACCTGTGGTGGTACCGGTAATAATGGTGGTGGTGATAACGTTGGTGAATAACTGCATGACGAACACTCGTTGACGAAGCTGGCTTTTAGCAATACCGCGGCGGGCGATGGGCTGTCAACTTAAACCTCTTTGCCAAGTTTGCGCGCAAGGTCTTTGCAGAGCAGGTGGAGCATGTTCAAATCCCGCTGCGGCAGCATGGGTACCCGGTCCATCACCCATTGATGCAGTTTTTCATCCTGCGAAACTCCGAGTTCACCCAGCAATTCTGCTGTTTTGCTTTTGAGCACCCGAACCTGCCCGGCATTATCAAAATTTTCTGCTACCGCAGCGCCGCCGTTGGCGTTCAGCTCATCCATCAGCTGACTCATCTCATAGGCGTAGAGCATGATCGCCTGCCCCAGATTGAGGGAGGGGTAGCTTACCTTGAGGGGCAGATAGCTGATGAGATCGACCTCGGCCAACTGCTCGTTGGAGAGTCCCGACTCCTCGCAGCCAAAAACGATGGCGACCTTGCCGAGGGAAGGTTTGCTGCGGATCTGCTCGCGGATCTCCCCCGGCGTGAGGTAGTGCTGGTAGCGACCGCGCTCACGGGCGGTGGTGGCGATCACCAGATCCATGTCCGCCAGCGCCTCGGGCAGGGTATCGAACGCTTCGGCCTGGGTCAGGATCTCCTGGGCACCGTGAGCCACCCAGCTCGCCTCCTCCTCTTCGTGTACCCGGCTCGCCACCAGTCGCATGGCATCGAATCCCATGGTTTTCATGGCGCGGGCAGCCGCCCCCACATTTGCAGGTCGGGCAGGTGCCACCAGGACAAAATAGAGCTTCATCGGGTTTCCTCACAGGCCGGACGGCCTCTCAAACAGACAGCAAACAGTCGCTAAACCATCGCCAAAACAGGGGCGCAATCTACCGTTTATCCCCGAAAATTGCCACTTGAACAGACGTTTGAATGTTGCGATAGTGGCCAGACGTGTGAACAAATTACACCCAATCCTTCGCGCTATCGGCCCGACAGATCACAAGGAAGAGAGAGATGCAGCAGCCATTGGAACAGGCCGTCGCCGAGACTATCTTGCAACGCTTCGAGTCGTTTTACAGCCGGTTTCTCGAGATAACCCAGGGCAGCAAGAGCCGCTTCGAGAACAGTGACTGGCTGGGAGTGCAACTCGCCGGACGGGAGCGTATTCGCCTCTATGACCACCATGTGGGGGCCACCGCCAGCTCCATCCGCCAGATGATGGGGGAGCACCACGCCACCCAGGAGCTGCTCAAACGGGTCAAAAGCGCCTTCAGCGATCTGCTGCCCCGTTGTGACAACTTCGAGGTGGCGGAGTCCTTCTTCAACTCCGTCTATCGGCGGATCTTTCGCCATCGCAATATCCGCGACGAGAACCTCTATATCCACCCCTTTGTCAGCCGTGGCGAAAAACCGGATTTAAGCTCCCTGCTGCGGATCTATCGCACCGATCTGGCCCACTTGCCGCAGACGTTGAGCCAGCTTTTGGGGGATTACAGCTTCACCCTCCCCTACGAAGACAAGCAGCGGGATATTGTCGACATCCACCGCCATCTTGCGGAGAACGGCCCGCAAATCATCCATGACGAGCCCTTTGCCATCGAGCTGCTCAAAGAGGTGTTCTACCGCAACAAGGGGGCCTATCTGGTGGGACTGATCCGGGCCCGGGAGCAGGTGTTCCCCTTTATTCTGCCCCTGCTCAGCACCGGCCACAGCATCTATGTGGACACCGTCATCTTCGAGCCGGATCTCGCCTCCATCGTGTTTGGCTTCGCCCGTGCCTACTTTATGGTTTATGCCCGTGAACCGGCGCTGTTTGTCGCCTTCCTGCGCCAGATCATGCCCCACAAGCCCGATTACGAGATCTACAACGCCATCGGCTGCCAGAAGCACGGCAAGACCGAGCTCTATCGCCACTACCGCCACCATCTGGCCCAGAGTCGGGATCAGTTCATCATCGCCCCCGGCATCAAGGGGATGGTGATGAGTGTGTTCACCCTCCCCTCCTACGATGTGGTGTTCAAGGTGATCAAGGACGAGTTCACCCCGCCCAAGGATGTGAGCCACGAGCAGGTGAAGGCAAAGTACCGGCTGGTAAAACAGCACGACCGGGTTGGCCGGATGGCCGATACCCAGGAGTTCACCAACTTCGAGTTTCCCCTCGATCGCATCTCGCCGGAGCTGCTTGCCGAGCTCAAGACGGTTGCACCCTCGGCCCTCACCATCACGGACGACAAGCTGGTGATCAAGCACCTCTATACCGAGCGCAAGATGATCCCCCTCAACCTCTATCTGGACAAGGCGGACGAGCAGCAGACCCGCCTCGCGCTGGAGGAGTACGGCAACGCCATCAAGCAGCTGGCGGCGGCCAACATCTTCCCGGGGGACATGCTGTTCAAGAACTTCGGCGTCACCCGCCACGGACGGGTGGTCTTCTACGACTACGACGAGATCTGCTACATGACGGAGTGCAACTTCCGCCAGATCCCGCCGCCCCGCTACCCCGAGGATGAGTGGAGCGCCGAGCCCTGGTACTCGGTGGCCCCCAACGACATCTTCCCCGAGGAGTTCGCCACCTTCCTGCTGCAAAAGCCGCAGGTGCGGGAGATCATGCTGCAGCTGCACAAGGAGATGTTCGACGCCAACTACTGGAAGATGCTGCAGAGCAACATCAAGGTGGGGGTGTTCGAGGATGTCTATCCCTACCGGCGCAAGAAACGCTTCAAGTACCAGCGCGGCGGCTGATCCCGCGGGCCCAGTGCGAATGGCAGCAACGAAAACGGGGTGGCCCAAGCCACCCCGTTTTGCTATCCGCTTTGCGCCTTAACTGCCGCGACGGCGGATCACCCCCTCCTGCATGGTGCTCGCCACCAGCACCCCGTCGCGGGTGAAGAACTGGCCGCGCACCAGACCGCGACCGCTGCTGGCGCTCGGGCTGTCTACCACGTAGAGCAGCCAGTCGTCGAAGCGGAAATCCCGGTGGAACCACATGGAGTGATCGATGGTGGCCACCTGCATATCCGGCTCCCAGTACGACACCCCGTGCGGCTGCAGCGAGGTGAGCAGGAAGTTGAAGTCGGAGGCGTAGGCCAGCAGGTATTTGTGCACCCGCAGATCGTCCGGCATCTGGCCGTTGGCCTTAAACCAGACGTGACGCACCGGATCCTGCACCGTCGGCCGGATAGGGTCGACCAGGGTCACCGGGCGCATCTCGATGGGCTGCTCGCAGAGGATCTTGTCCCGCAGGGAGGCCGGGATCAGGTTCTCGTAGGGGCGCACCAGCTCCAGCTCGCTCTTGAGCTCCTCCGGCGGGGTGATGCCGGTCGGCATCTGCGCCTGATGCTCAAAACCATCGGCCGGCACCTGAAACGAGGCGTTGAGATAGAAGATGGGCTTGCCGCCCTGAATCGCCTTGACCCGGCGGGTGGAGACGGTCTGGCCATCACGGATATTCTCCACGTCATAGACGATGGGACGGGTCACATCCCCCGGACGCAGGAAGTAGGAGTGAAAACTGTGAACCTGACGGCCGGTCTCGACCGTCTGCTTGGCGGCTGACAAGGCCTGCCCCATTACCTGTCCGCCAAACACGGCCCGCAGACCGAGATCCTGGCTCTGGCCCCGAAACAGGCCCTCCTCGATTTTTTCCAGCGCCAGCAACGCCAGCAGCCCATCAAGTACCTTGCTCATTGTTCACTCCTCTGTCAGAGCCGCACAGGCTAACAAGCTCACCGGAGCAGAGCAACCGCCATGCGTCCGTTCATGTCGCCCGCAAGGCGCAGAAACAGTGCGCTTCGAATCTGTTTTTTCCCCGGTGAAACCGTTAATCTGAAAAAAGTCGATAGAGGCGAGGTCACCAGCCATGCACATTCGTTATCCACTCACCCTCTCTGTCGCTCATCCCTCTTGTTTGCGCCTGCGCCATCCGTTGCTTGCCCCTCTCCTTGCGCTCTCGCTGCTCCCCGCCAGCGCGGCGCAGAGCGCGGTGATCATCACCGGCGAACTGCCCCCCTACTCCTCTGCGGAGCTGGCCAACGGCGGCGAACTGGCAAGCAAGGTGCTCACCATCCTCAAAGAGGCTGGCCACCCGGACCTGCAGATCTCCTATCAGCCCTGGCCACGCGGACTTAAAAACATCGAGCTGGGCAACGCCATCGCCGCGTTCCCCTTTACCTGGACCAACGAGCGCAGCAACAGCCTGCTGTTCAGCACCCCCATCGCCTTCGATATCCAGTCCTGGTACACCACACCCGACAAGAAGGGGCTGGAATCCCCGCCCTGGCAGCAAAAAACCGCCTGCGTGCCCAAGGGGTGGTTCTCCGACGCCATCGAGCGGGTCATCAACGATCAGGGATTGATCGTCAGAACTACCAACCGCCTCAACCAGTGTGTCGAACTACTGAAAAAGGGCAAAGTCGATCTGGTGCCCATCAACGACACCTCAAAAAAGAACCTCTCGGAGGAGGACAACGCCGCCCTCTACCGTCTCTCGCAGTTTCGCCAGAACGTCACCTTCTATCTGGTCACCGCCCGCAATGAAGAGGGAGAGATGTTTATCCGCGACTTTAACAAAGAGTGGATGACACCGGCCAACTGAGGAGTGTGAGAGCAATCATTGCCATATGACCGGAGCCAGCCGGCAGCTGGAGGTCACCCGCTAGAGATGAAAAAGGCCCGCACCAGTTGGTGCGGGCCTTTGCTTGGCCGACTGCGCACTTGAGCGGCACGCAGTTCGCAACGGGCTATCGGCTTACTTGCTGCCGGTACCTGAGTTGCGGGTAGAGGCTTGCGGCTTGCGACGGGCGGTGGTGGCGCGAGCGCGCGGCTCTTTGCCCTGCATCTCTTTGTGACGCTGCACGGCGCGACGGATCTGGGCGGCCTGCTTGTGACGGCTGGTTTTGCCATCCTGCTGCAGATCGACTTTGGATTCGGTCTCCGGCGGCAGGTTGACCAGACCGCGCAGGTAGTTCACTTCCGGCAGTTTCAGCTCTTGCCAGCCGCCGCGCGGGATGCCGCGGTCCAGCTTGACGTCGCCGTAGCGGATACGCATCAGGCGGCTCACCTGCACTTCCTGGGATTCCCACAGGCGGCGCACTTCACGGTTTCGACCTTCGGTCAGGGTGACGTTGAACCACTGGTTCAGACCCTCACCGCCAGCCGGTTTGATCTTGTTGAACTTGGCGGTGCCATCTTCCAGCTGCACGCCCTTGCGCAGACGCTGCAGCATGGCTTCGGTGATTTCGCCAAAGACACGTACCGCGTATTCCCGCTCCACTTCGTGGCTCGGGTGCATCAGACGGTTGGCCAGCTCACCATCGGTGGTGAACAGCAGCAGACCTGAGGTGTTAACGTCGAGGCGGCCGACTGCGATCCAGCGGGCACCTTCCATCTTGGGCAGACGATCAAACACGGTGGGACGACCTTCCGGATCGTGACGGGTACACATCTCCCCTTCCGGCTTGTGGTAAGCCAGTACGCGGCAGATCACTTCCTCTGCGGCACGGGTCTTGACCTGGTGACCATCCACCCGGATCACGGCGTTCACTTCCACGCGATCCCCCAGTGTGGCGACCTTGCCATCCACACTGACCCGACCTGCGGTGATCAGGGCCTCCATCTCACGACGGGAGCCGTGACCCGCGCGGGCCAACACTTTTTGCAGTTTTTCACTCATCGGGGTTACCTGATTGTTGATCGCTGCCCACTGGTGAAAGGGGCAACGGGGTTAACTGTAACAAACGCCGGTTGGAGCACTCGCCACAGTTGAAAAATGTATATCTCGGTGACGTCGGCACGCTTGGGCGCCATTCACCGGGCATCGCTCTCCCCGTCCACCGCAGAGGGCAACAGGGGTTGCAGCTCCGGATCCAGCTCGGGGAGCTGCTCCAGACTCTGCAGATTAAAGTAATCCAGAAACTCTCTGGTGGTGGCGAGCAGCTCGGGGCGACCTGCCACCTCTTTGTGGCCGATGCTGCGCACCCAGCCACGCTCTTTCAGGGTATTCACTATCTGGCTCGACACCGCCACCCCGCGGATCGCTTCTATCTCGGCCCGGGTGATGGGTTGGCGATAGGCGATCAAGGTCAGCGTCTCCATCACGGCGCGCGAATAGCGCGGCGCCCGCTCGCTCCAGAGCCTTGATAGCTCCTCGGCATACTCCTGACGCGCCTGAAAGCGCCAGCCGGAGGCGACCTCTTTGAGCTCGACGCCCCGCGAGCTGTAATCTTGCCTGATCTCGGCCAACAGCAGCTGAACATAGCGACTGGTCACCGGATAATCCGCCAGCACACTGCTTTTCAGTTCGCTGACATTGAGCGGACGACCGGCCACAAACAATGCCGCTTCGATCAGGGTCTTGAGTCGTTCAGTGGGCAGCGCCACGGTTGCCCTCCTCGCTCTGCTCGGCCAATGCGAAATGGATTGGGCCGAGTGGTTCAGCCTGCAGGATCCAGATCAGTTGCTCCTTGCACAGCTCCAGCAGGGCCAGAAACGTCACCAGTACCCCCATTCGCCCCTCTTCGGCACGCAGCACCTGCTCAAGGCGCAGGGTCTGCCCCAGCGTGAGCATGGCGAGGATCTCCGCCATGCGCACCCGGGTAGGGATCTGTTCGCGGCGGATCTGGTGATGTTCGAAATGAGTCGCGCGTTTTACCACACTTTGCATGTAAAGGGCGAGCTCAACCAGCGAAACATCGGGCGCCAGTGGCTTGAGGGCGCCAAAATCGGGGGGCAGGGCGGCTGCGATATAAATCTCCCGCTCCACCCTTGGCAACTCATTGACCCGCTCCGCACCGACCTTGTAGCGCTCGTACTCCTGCAGGCGGCGAATAAGGGTCACCCGCGGGTCTTCTCCCTCCTCTTCATCCTCCAGCTCCGGCGCCTTGGGCAGCAGCAGGCGGGATTTGATCTCCGCCAGCCAGGCCGCCATCAGCAGATATTCGGCCGCCAGCTCAAGGTTGAGCCCCTGCATCAGCTCCACGTACTCCATGTACTGGGCTGTGATCTGCAGGATCGGCAGGTTGAGGATATCGAGCTGCTGACGCCGGATGAGGTAAAGCAGCAGATCGAGCGGCCCCTCGAAGGTATCGAGGAACACCTCCAGCGCATCGGGCGGGATGAACAAGTCTTGGGGCAGCTCGTGATAGGGCTGCCCCAGGACTTTCGCGATGGGTAGTGCGGCGCCAGTCCCCGTCTCGGCGGAAGGGACTGTCACCGGTTCAGCGACATCACTCAAACGGAGTCGGGTCTCCGGCGCCGCGACGACGCAATACCGGCTCGTCGTCAGAGAAATCGACCACTGTGGTGGGCTGCTCGCCCAGATAACCGCCGTTGACCACCAGATCGATCTGCTTGCCCAGCTTGTCGAAGATCTCTTCCGGGTCGAACTCGGCCATCTCGGACTCCGGCAGGATCAATGTGGTGGAGAGCAGCGGCTCGCCGAGGGCTTCCAAGAGCGCCTGAGCAATCTTGTTGTCCGGCACCCGGATGCCGATGCTCTTTTTCTTCTCGTTCATCAGGCGGCGCGGCACCTCTTTGGTCGCCTTGAAGATGAAGGTGTAGGCGCCCGGGGTGTTGTTCTTGATCAGGCGAAACGCGCTGTTGTCGACCTTGGCGTAGGTGGAGATCTCGGAGAGATCGCGGCACACCAGGGTGAAGTCGTGGTTGGCGTCGAGGCGACGGATGCGGCAGATGCGCTCCAGCGCGCCCTTGTCACCCATCTGGCAACCCAGCGCATAACCGGAGTCGGTCGGATAGACGATGACGCCGCCGTTCTGGATGATCTGTACCGCCTGACCGATCAGACGGGCCTGGGGGTTTTCCGGATGTACGTAAAAATGCTGACTCATAGCTTGTTCTCGCAATGGGGGCAGCAATACCTGCCCGCTCGTATGGTCACGGGCCAAAGACCCATGACACTACCTTAACCTGTTTGTGGCTGCTTCGCTGGCGCCGTTACCGACTCGCCAGCAGCTCTGCATGTTGCTCGGTGGTGAGCCCAAAGTGACCGGGATAGGCCAACCAGACGGGCATCCCCTCTTTGGGCAGCCAGAGGTGGCGGCCCAACTCGGTCCAGTTGGAGGGGAAGTGAAAATCCGATCCCACCGAGATATAGAGGTCGTGATCCTTGGCCCACTGGCCCAGATTGGCCCGCTCCTGCGGGCTCTGCTGGGGCAGCGAGACCTCCATTGCATCGCCACCGGCCGCCTTGAAGGCCACCAGCAGCCGCTTGATCCACTTGGCGGTGAGATCGTAACGGCTGGGGTGGGCCAGCACCGCCAGCCCGCCAGCGGCGTGAATGGCAGCGATGGCTTCGCTCATCTCGGGCCACTCGGCCGGGGCATAGCCTTTATTGCCACGGCTCAGGTACTTTTTGAATACCTTCTGCATGTTGTCGGCAACCCCGCGTGCCACCAGCACCCGGGCAAAGTGGGCGCGGGTCACGGCAGCGTCACCGGCGAGAGCCTTGGCCTCTTCATAGGTGCCGGGGATGAGGCACTTCTCCAGACGACGCCCGATTTCCAGCGCGCGCGCCTCGCGACGGGCCAGTTGACCGGCCAGAAAGTCGGTCAGCTGCGGATTTTTTTCATCCACCCCCAGCGCCACGATATGGATCTCGTGGTGCTCCCAGCCGGTGGAGATCTCGACCCCGCTCACCAATCGCAATGGCAGTTGCTCGGCGTCGATAGTGCGGCGCACCTCATCAAGCCCGGCAAGGGTATCGTGGTCAGTAACTGCTAACACCTCAACCTGTTTTTCGGCGGCGCGGCGCACCAGTTCGGCTGGGCTCAGCACCCCGTCGGAGGCAGTGGTATGGCAGTGAAGATCGAATCTCATCAGGTTATTCCGCTCTCGTGGTCAGGTCACCATTCATGGCAAATCGGTGAAAGAAGGCTAAAAAGCGACTTGACTTGGCCGCGGCTTTATCGTTTTCTGTAGGCACTTCATTGCAAACATCTTTTTACAGGACTTTATCATGCAAACGACTTCCATCCTGACCATCTGGTGGTGGCACACTCCCTGACATGCGGGCGTGTGGTCGTTGCTGTACCTGTAATCTGACAGCAAATTAAGAACCCAAAGAAAAAGCCCGCTGACCCCAGCGGGCTTTTTTATTATCCGGCAAATGGACCTGTGATGAAACCGAGAATTCAGACAAGCAAGCTGACCTGGCGATGGCGCCCCTGAACCAGCCACCCCGGACCAATTAAATTTTCAAGGAATTCAACGTCATGAACATCGGTAACACGCATCACACGCAAGGGAACGCACTATGACAGCCACACATCGCCTTCCTCTGGGTGAATTCGATACCCTCAAGCTCAACGCCCCCTATGTGGCCGATCCGCTGGCGCTCTATACCCGCCTCTGTCAGGGCCGCCCCAACAACCTGCTGCTGGAATCGGTGGAGATCGACTCCAAGGCGGGCAAGCAGAGCCTGCTGCTGGTTGACGCCTGCCTGCGCATCGAGTGCCGTGGTCGCACCGTGCAGGTTCGCAGCCTGAACGACAACGGCGCCCAGTTGCAGAGCCTGCTGGCCGAGCGGCTGCCTGCGGTGGTGACCCGCTCGCTGGTAGATGGCGAGCTGCAGCTCGACTTCCCGGCCTCCGATCGGGAGCTGGACGAAGATTCCCGCCTCAAGGGGAGCAGCGTGCTGGACGTGCTGCGCACCCTGCAGCGGGAGCTCGATTGCCAGTTGGGTAAAGAGGCTCTCTTTATGGCGGGCAGCTTTGCCTACGACCTGATCGCCTCATTTGAAGATCTGCCTGAAGTGCCACAGGGGAGCAACAGCTGCCCCGACTACTGCTTCTATGTGGCCGAAACCCTGATCACCATCGACCATATCGAACGCACCACTCAACTGCTGGCCTGTATCTTTGGCGGCGATAGCGACGAAAGCCAGGTTGAAGACAGATACACCCGCCTGACCGAACGGCTCACCGACTTCAAACAGATTTGCCAGCAACCCCTCTGCGCCGAGCTGACCACCCAGCCCCTGACCGGCGGCATGAGCGTGGACAAGAGCGACAAACAGTTCTGCGCCGAGGTGGAGAAGCTCAAGGGCTTTATCCGCCGTGGCGACATCTTCCAGGTGGTGCCGTCCCGCTGCTTCTCCTTGCCCTGCCCGAGCCCCCTGGCCGCCTATCGCCGCCTCAAACAGACCAACCCCAGCCCCTACATGTTCTACGTGCAGGATGAGGGCTTCACCCTGTTTGGCGCCTCGCCGGAAAGCGCGGTGAAATTCTGCGCCGCCAGCCGCGATGTGGAGATGTACCCCATCGCCGGTACCCGCCGCCGTGGTTTCAACCCGGATGGCAGCATCAACCGCGATCTCGATGGCCGTATCGAGCTGGAGCTGCGTCAGGACGAGAAAGAGGTGGCCGAGCACCTGATGCTGGTGGATCTGGGCCGCAACGACATCGCCCGCATCTCGGAGCCCGGCACCCGCTACGTCAAGGAGCTGCTGAAAGTGGATCGCTACAGCCACGTGATGCACCTGGTCTCCAAGGTGGTCGGCACCTTGCGCGCCGACCTTGACGCCCTGCACGCCTATCAGGCCTGCATGAACATGGGTACCCTCACCGGCGCCCCCAAGATCCGCGCCAGCGAGCTTATTCGCATGGTGGAAGGCAAGCGCCGCGGCAGCTACGGCGGCGCGGTCGGCTACATCAACGGCGCAGGCGAGATGGATACCTGCATCGTGATCCGCTCCGCCTTTGTCAAAGAGGGTGTAGCCCATGTGCAAGCCGGTGCCGGGGTGGTCTATGACTCCAAGCCGCAAGCCGAAGCGGACGAAACCCGCGCCAAGGCGGCCGCCGTGCTGGCCGCCATCGCTGCCAGCCATGGCACCTCCCTGCAAGCCCTGAGCGCCCAGCAGGAGCAACATAAGGACGTGAGCCATGACTAACATTTTCCTGCTCGATAACTTCGACTCCTTTACCTACAACCTCGTCGACCAGTTCCGCTCCCTCGGTTATCCGGTGCGGATCTACCGCAACAGCCTGCCGGCCAGCCGCATCATGAGCGAGATCGCCGCCTGCGAAGGGGACGCCGTACTGGTGCTCTCACCGGGGCCGGGCGCCCCCCACGAGGCGGGTTGCCTGATTGATCTGATCAAGCTGGCTCGTGGTCAGGTGCCCATCCTCGGTATCTGTCTCGGCCATCAGGCCCTGTGCGAAGCCTACGGCGGCACCGTCGGGGCGGCGGGCGAAATCGTCCACGGCAAGCGTTCGCTGATTGAGCACAACGGCCACGGCGCCTTCGCCGGTCTGCCGAGCCCGCTGCCGGTGGCCCGCTACCACTCGCTGGTCGCCACCTATGTACCGGAAGAGCTGACGGTGATTGCCCACTATCAGGGGATGCCCATGGCCATCGAGCAGCAGGATGAGCGGGTTTTGGGCTTCCAGTTCCACCCGGAATCCATCATGACCTCGGAAGGGGCCCGTCTGCTGACTCAGGCGCTCGCCCATATCACCCGCCCAGAAAGCAGCGTGCGTTAAGGTAAGGAGACCAACATGCATCAACATCTCAACACCCTCTATCAGGGTCAGTCTCTGAGCCGTGAAAGTACCCGCGACGCCTTCGGTCAGGTGGTACGTGGCGAAGTGGACCCCATCGTGCTCGCCAGTCTCCTGACCGCCCTCAAGATCAAGGGAGAGACCCCGGAGGAGATCGCCGGCGCCGCCGAGGCGCTTTTGGCAGAAGCGCGCGACTTCCCGCGTCCGGATTACGAGTTCTGCGACATCGTCGGCACCGGTGGCGATGGCCTCAACACCATCAACGTCTCCACCACCTCGGCGCTGGTCGCCGCCGCCTGCGGCCTGAAAGTGGCCAAGCACGGCAACCGCTCGGTCTCGAGCAAGTCGGGGTCGAGCGATCTGCTCGACAAGATGGGCATCAAGCTCGACATGAGCCCGGCACAGGCGCGCCGCTGCCTGGACGAACTCGGCATCTGCTTCCTGTTCGCCCCCCAGTACCACGCCGGCGTGCGCCACGCCATGCCGGTGCGCCAAGCCCTCAAGACCCGCACCCTGTTCAACGTACTGGGGCCGCTTATCAACCCCGCTCGCCCCACCTATCAGCTGATGGGGGTCTATGCCCCCGAGCTGGTGCGTCCCATTGCAGAAACCCTGCTGGCACTGGGGCTGAAAACCGGTATGGTGGTGCACGGTGCCGGGCTGGATGAGATTGCCATCCACGGCCCGACCCAGGTGGCCCAGATCCGTGACGGCGAGATCCGCGAATTTCTGCTCACCCCGGCTGACTTTGGCCTGGAGACCTATCCGGTCAGTGCCATTCAGGGTGGTGAGCCTGAAGAGAACCGCGCCATCACCGCCGCCATTCTGGAAGGGCGTGGCACCCCGGCCCACAACGCCGCCATTGCCGCCAATGTGGCGCCGCTGCTGCTGATGGCGGGCAAGGCGACAGACCTCAAGAGCGCGGCGGCCGAGGTGCTGGCGGTGCTGGCGAGCGGCAAGGCTGCGGATCTGGCCGCTCAGCTGGCCACTTTGAGCCATCAGGAAGCGGGCCATCAGGAGGCATGATGTCAGCCACCACATTGCACAGCAGTCATTCAGAACGCCCACAGGGCAAGAGCCAGTTTCGCAAGGATAACGAGATGTCAGACCTTATTGCCCCCCATGCATTTCTGAACATGGCCTCCATCAGCCAGACCATTCTCGGCAAGATCGTGGCGGCCAAACAGGAGTGGGTTGCCGCCCGCAAGCTGGCCCAACCGCTGGAGAGCTTCCAGAGCGCGCTGACCCCGAGCGATCGGGATTTCGTCGGGGCGCTCAAGGCGGGCTCCACCCGCTTTATTCTGGAGTGCAAGAAGGCCTCCCCCTCCAAGGGGTTGATCCGCGACGATTTCAGCCCGGAGGACATCGCCGACATCTATGGCAAATACGCCACCGCCATCTCGGTGCTGACCGACGAGAAGTTCTTTCAGGGGGATTTTGCCTTCCTGCCGCGGGTGCGCAGCCGCGTATCGCAGCCGGTGCTCTGCAAGGATTTCATGATTGACCCCTATCAGGTCTATCTGGCCCGCCACTATCAGGCTGACGCCATCCTGCTGATGCTCTCGGTGCTCACCGACGAGGGCTATCGCGCCCTGTTCGCGGTCGCCAAAGAGCTGGGCCTTGGCGTACTCACCGAGGTGAGCAACGAGGAGGAGCTGACCCGCGCCATCGCGCTGGGGGCGCCGGTGATTGGCATCAACAACCGGGATCTGCGCGACCTCAGCGTCGATCTCAACCGTACCAAACAGCTGGCCAACATCTTGTCACAAAAAGCTCCGAGCGATCGGGTGGTGATCAGCGAGTCCGGCATCAACCATCGCGCCCAGGTAGCGGATCTGCGCCACCACGCCAAGGGCTTTCTGGTGGGCTCATCCCTGATGGCCGAGCCGGATCTGGAAGCGGCTGTGCGCAAGCTGGTACTGGGTCAGAACAAGGTCTGCGGCCTGACCCGCGCCGAGGATGCCGCCGCTGCCCATCAGGCGGGCGCGGTGTTTGGCGGTCTTATCTTTGTGGCGAAAAGCCCGCGCTATGTGGACATCCCTGCCGCCCGCGCCGTGATGGCGGGAGCGCCGCTCTCTTACGTTGGGGTATTTCGCAACGCCCAGCCCGCCACCATTGCCAAGACGGTGGATGCGCTGGGACTAGCCGCAGTCCAGCTGCACGGCGATGAAGATGCCGCCTATATCGAAGAACTGCGCGCGCTGCTGCCAACCGGCTGCCAGATCTGGAAAGCAATCGGAGTCACAAGCGGCGAGCCGCTGCCCGCCCTCGACTACCCGGCCGATCGCCTGCTGCTGGATACGAAAGTCGGCAGCCAGAGCGGCGGCACCGGTCAGGCGTTCGACTGGGCCCTGCTGGCCCATCTCGATAAAGCCAAGCTGATGCTGGCGGGCGGCCTCAATCCCGACAACGCCCTGCAGGCGGCGCAAGTGGGCTGCCTCGGCCTTGATTTCAACTCCGGGGTGGAGAGTGCCCCGGGCCAGAAGGATGCGCACAAGATTGCAGCCGCCTTCGGCGCACTGCGCAACCTGTAACGCAACCCTTTTTGATGTTTCGATTTAGCTAATACAAGGAAGAAGCCATGACCCTGCTCAACCCGTTTTTCGGTGAATTTGGCGGTATGTATGTACCCCAAATCCTTATCCCGGCCCTGCTCCAGCTGGAAAAAGCCTTCGTCGATGCCAAGGATGATCCCGCCTTTATCGCCGAATTTCAGTCCCTGCTGACCGAGTATGCCGGCCGCCCGACCCCCCTCACCCTGACCCGCAATCTGACCAAGGGCACCAAGACCCGCCTCTATCTGAAGCGTGAAGATCTGCTGCACGGCGGCGCCCACAAGACCAACCAGGTGCTGGGTCAAGCCCTGCTCGCCAAGCGGATGGGCAAGAGCGAGATCATCGCCGAGACCGGCGCCGGTCAGCATGGCGTCGCGACGGCACTGGCCTGCGCCCTGCTCGGCCTCAAGTGCCGGGTCTATATGGGTGCCAAGGATTGCGAGCGCCAGAAGCCCAACGTATTTCGCATGAAGCTGATGGGCGCTACCGTTATTCCGGTGCACTCCGGCTCCAGCACCCTGAAAGATGCCTGCAACGAGGCGCTGCGTGACTGGGCCGCCAACTACGAGTCGGCCCACTACCTGCTCGGCACCGCCGCGGGCCCGCACCCCTTCCCCACTATCGTGCGGGAGTTCCAGAAGATGATCGGCGAAGAGGCCAAGGCCCAGTGCTTCGAGAAGGAGGAGCGGCTGCCCGATGCGGTGATCGCCTGCGTCGGCGGCGGTTCCAACGCCATCGGCATGTTTGCCGATTTTATCGATGAGCCGTCGGTGCGCCTGATCGGCGTCGAGCCGGGCGGTCACGGTATCGAGAGCGGCGAGCACGGTGCGCCGCTCGGTCACGGCAGCAAGGGGGTCTTCTTTGGCATGCACTCCTACCTGATGCAGGACAATCAGGGCCAGATTCAGGAGTCCTACTCCGTTTCGGCGGGGCTCGATTTCCCCTCCGTTGGCCCGCAGCACGCCCATCTGGCCGCCATCGGCCGCGCCGAGTACCCCTCGGTGACCGACAAGGAGGCGCTGGATGCCTTCCAGGAGCTGGCCAAATCCGAAGGCATCATACCCGCGCTGGAGTCCTCCCACGCACTGGCCCACGCCCTCAAGATGGCCCGCAGTGAACCGGAAAAAGAGCAGGTGCTCATCGTCAACCTCTCCGGCCGTGGCGACAAAGATATCTTCACCGTTGCCGACATCTTTGAAAAAGAAGGAACCTTGTCATGAACCGTTACGCACAACTCTTCTCCCGTCTGGACGCGGCCAATCAGGGCGCCTTTGTGCCGTTCGTGATGCTGGGTGACCCCACCCCCGAATTGTCGCTGGCCATCGTCGATGCGCTGGTCGAAGGGGGCGCCGATGCCCTCGAACTCGGCATTCCCTTCTCCGATCCGGTAGCGGACGGCCCCACCATTCAGGGCGCCGCTCTGCGCGCGTTTGCCAGCCACACCACCCCGGACGACTGCTTCGAGCTGCTTGGCCGCATCCGCGCCAAGTACCCGCAGCTGCCCATTGGCCTCTTGGTCTACGCCAACCTGGTCTATGTGCGCAAAATTGACGGCTTCTACGAGAAGTGCCAGCAGGCGGGCGTGGACTCGGTGCTGGTCGCCGACGTGCCGGTGCAGATGTGCGCCCCCTACAAGGCGGCCGCCGACAAGTTCGGCATCGACAGCATCTTTATCGCCCCGCCCAATGGCGACGCCGAGACCCTGAAACAGGTGGCGGAGCTCGGCAATGGGTACACCTATCTGGTGAGCCGCGCCGGTGTCACCGGTGCCGAGACCAAGGCCGGCATGCCGGTGGAGGGGCTGATCAATACCCTGCGCGAGTTCAACGCCCCCCCCGCCCTGCTCGGCTTTGGCATCAGCGAACCGGCTCAGGTGCGTGAAGCCATTGCCGCTGGCGCCGCCGGTGCCATCTCCGGCTCAGCCGTGGTGAAGATCATCGAGACCCACCACCAAAACCCGGAACATATGCTCACCCGTCTGAAAGAGTTTGTGGAAGGGATGAAGGCCGCGACCCTGCGCTAAGCGTTCAGTCAAACGCCCACCCCCATGACAAGCAAGGGAGCCCAAGCGGGCTCCCTTTGTTATCCACCATCCCTGGTTGGTGCCACCCTTGTAGGTCTGATTAGCGAAGCGTAATCAGACGTTCGCGGAATTGATGCTGATGCTATGGCGCGGCTTCGCCACGCAGGACACGAGGGCGCCGCCCTCGACAGGGTTTCGCCCGCCCTTCGGGCGTGGGCGAGTGACTTTGGAAAGACCCACTCTCTTTAGCAAATCACACCAAAAGTCTTCTCCCCCGCTTATTCGCCCGACTGACGTCGGGTACCTTCGGCTCATCCTCCTGTCCAACGGCACGCGCCGATGGGCCGTCCATGGCCCAGCGCCGCTCGCTCGGCATCCTGTCTCACGGCCTGAACAAGAGGACTCACCTCAGCGAATAAGAGGGGGATCAAAACCGTGCCCGCGTGAGGCTACCGTGCAACAGTGAACAAGCCCCCTCTCCCTCCGGGAGAGGGCTGGGATGAGGGGATGGTGCATCTCCAGCCAAGCAAGATGCTCAATCAGCCCACGTCTTAATGACTAATTTATTGATCCAACACTGATTCCCGCCAAAACACGCTTCTCAACGCCCCCCCCTCGCCCTTAAGATACCCGAATGACAATCAACCTCTCGGAAGAACGCCATGACAGCGATTGTTACTATCTCGCAGGTTAACAACAGCGAACTGGGAGCTGTCACTCAGGGGCGGTAGCGTGGGTTTTTGTAGGTGGATGCAGAGCGAAGCCCAGCAGGTGAGCATTATTACGCCAACCAACGCGGGATAAATATGGATGTGGCAGATCAGTAAAACTGATTTACAAATATATTTCGCGGTAAACGTTGGGCTTCACTTCGCTCAGCATCCACATGCGAGACTTTATTTTAGAGTATTTTTTGCGAAAAAAAACGAACTTATAATTTTAGGAAACTGAATAATGTTGTCAGCTGTATCAGCAATAGCGTCTGCTTGGTTTGGCGTTTTATCTGTCTATTTTGGATTAGCAAAACATTTACCCGCATACAAGCCTGTATTTGCCAAGTCGTTTTTAAAAAAGCCAGTTATCATGACATCCATTTCAATTGTGTTTGTCGGATTTTACGTGGGATATATTTCAGATCCAGTCACCATAAAATTGTTTGAGTTTATTAACTTTCCGTTCACGGGGGTTGCTGACTTCAATGTGCAAAGTGTCAGCTTGATTTTGACATTTTTTGTAGGCATACCAATAGGGCTGTCATATAGATGGATAAATAACTTGGTTGATCACATTGAACAAGATAAAGACAACGAGAAATACTTCCGCTACGCCAGTATTTCCATGGCTATTGTATCTGCAGTTTTCGCCACAGCCTCAGCTATATTGGCGATTAAATGAACACCCCTAAAAATAGGGTGCCAGTATTCTGAGCAAGGTGCAGGGTCTGTACATAAAAAGGTGGGCGTCACAGTTCAGTTTTTATACAGTGGTAATGAGGAAGTAGCAAAGGAGGTCAAGCTAATGCGCTAAAATATCAGAGACAGACTGATAATGCTTTAATTCAATTTTCGTGATAACCATCAATGCAAAGTAGAGATATATGGAAAACCACGCTGTCGTGTTAGTATCCACCCACATCTAATCACGGTTAAATTTATAGGAGATTTTCGATGTTCTGGTCTAGGCAACAATGGAAAGCGCTCAAATTTCTGGCATCGAGATTTGATCTTGATTACCCCCAAGAAATTAGAGCTCACTATTATTATAATACATATGATTTCTTAGAAATACTTGAACAGAAACTTGAGATAATTCTCACTGAAAGAGGAGAGGAATTCTTTTATGAGATCGATAAAGAAATACAAAGTGCAGTAAAACTGCTTACATACAGTGAGTTGGCCTCAATGAGCTTTGGTATTGACTACAACTTAGAATTGAGAAGAGAGAGATCTTTAATATCTGAAGAAAACTATCCGATTGCATTCTACTGTTTGGTAACATTAGCTAAAATAAAGGATGAGGGGCTAATTAATGAAAATCATGGCATGGGCTATCATATACATTATGTAGTTCAAGAGAAGAAAAAACAGAAAAGAACAAATATAGTCTTTACATTTAATCCCTCTGAAATATCTACTTCTCAGCATGTACTTTACTGGGAGCACCATGGTTCAGGTCTAAATTGTGAACCAGACAGGTTCGGCAAAAGAAGGTGTAATGCTATTTACGATACTTCTTGCGGGTTCTTAAATAAGATTCCAAAAATAGAATTTAGAGCACCGGTTTCAGCAGCTAATGTCTTGTGGCCAAAATAAAACACAACGAATAACCAACGGCGCCGACCTCATAAGAGTCTCGCTCGTTATTAATGCGTTAACTTCATTAGGGAAACCCTGTGACTGATGAAAACATCAATGAAACAGCAAGAAATGGAAAAGAACCAGCGGGTGACTCCATTGCAGACAACATAGTAACCCTTACAAAAGTTACTACACCGCTATTAGCTAAAGCGGTGGCACACATAATGACTACAAATTTTCTCCAATTCCCAGAAATTGTTATTTCAAGCGAGAAAAAGAAGTCTCTGGCTGAAGAGAAAACAGAGCTAATGCGAGAGCTAGCCAAGCTAGATGTTGACCCGGAGACCTTCGACACACTCTTAACAAACGAGCTTGACAGAAAGTTAAAGGTAAACTTTGGCATTACCTTCCTCATCCTAACCTGTATTTTTACAGTTGCCTCTTACGCGATAGTTGTGTTAGATGCAATGTATAATTGGGGTGTTTCAGAAATAGCAATCACAGCCCTAATTATTGAAACCCCCATTCAATTCATAGGACTTTTATATATAATTGCTCGCAACCTATTCCCGCAAACCCGCAGTAAAAAATAAAGCCAGCAATGCACCTAAGTCATTCATTTTGCTCACTAGCACCAACTAAATCCAGCTCTTTAACTTAATCTTTAGCGTTTGAAAGGCATCACATATGGAAATTAACGAAATCATTCGGCTAGTGCTAATTCCATTTGGCGGAGTATCTGTCGTACTCGTTGCTATGGTCGGTTGGTTAGCTCACATAAGCACTAGGAGGATCGTAGAAGGCGAGCTGGCAAAAAATAAGTTACAACTTGAATCATTCAAATCAGAAAGCAGCAAAGAGCTCCAGCATGTTAAAGACACCGGAGCCAAAGAAATAGAAGCATTGAAGAATCAGTACACCGCTGACATAGAGCGAATTAAGGCACAGCTACAATCTGAATTTTTGAAGTACGAAACATATACCTCAATTTCAAAAGAGATTTATCAGGATTTATTTTCAAAAAGGGTGGAAGTTTACGGCCAGCTATTGAACCTCAAAAAGGAAATAGATCAGTCGATTGTAGACAATGCCGACTTTCTGGAAATTCATGATGATGACCCATCTCAGTTTACCAATGCGGTAAAAAGAATTGGCGATGCATCCCAAGAAAACCCTATGGTTCTATCGAATGAATTGGCAGCCCTATCAGCAGAGCTAGTGGAAAAGTCTAATCGAGTTTTTTCAAATGCAAAAGTGCAATCATTTTATGTGGACGCTCATAATTATGATACCAACTACGTGTACGAGATCGTCATGGAGGCTGAAAATGATGCACTCAGAAAGATGTTTTCTGAGTGTGGGGATGTTTACGAACGATGGTTTGTCCAACTGAACAATGATGTCTCAAAAATCCGCTCTGTACTTGATTTGGCGGGAGATTTTTTAGATAGCAATTCACTAATAAATAACTCCAGCGGACGTGCCAAAGGAGTGCGCCGCTGAGCTGAACGTTAAGTGGCAAAAGGGTATACCAAAAGCGCACTGGCAAATAAAAATTAGAGCGCCCATCTTTAACACAATAGATGGATATTCAATTTTTTATTTTTGGCTCACCCACGATATATTCCCCCCTTCCCAACTCCACCACTACCACGCCCTGCCCCACACCCGCCATCCCATCAACACCAGCATCAATACAACCCCCGGCAGCCAGACCCAGTAGAGCTCGGAGAGGAGCACCGCCTCGCCTCGGGCGGTGAGATAGGCCTCCAGCTTGAAGGGGGCGACCCGGATCACCTGCCAGGGGGCGAAGAAACGATCGTCACGCCACGGCCAGAGCCAGCCAACCCCCTTGCCGCCGGTGGTGAGGGAATCGAGCAGGCTATGGGAGAGCAGAGAGACCAGCAGAAACGCCCAGACGGTGGCAGCGCGGGCCCTTAACTGGCGGTGAAACAGCATGGCCAGAGTGGGCAGGGCAAAGGCGAACAGCAATGAGTGGGTAAAGCCGCGGTGGCCAAAGACATGGCCGTAGGCGACCCCCAGTTTAAAGGCAAGCACATCGGCATCGGGCAGCATGGCGATGGCGGCCCCCGCCAGCAGCAAGCGGGGCGGGATAATCCGGCTGCCAAGCCCGAGTCCAAGGCAGAGAGGCACGGCGGCGTGGGTGACTATGGTGGGCATACGGTGAAGCTCCAACTGAAAACGTGAGCCTACCCTACCCCCGCTCGGTGAAGTGAAGGTGAAGTGCCCACTCTTATGTTGCTGTATTCCCCCTCGAATCCTTATCCATCAGCCATAAGAGGCGTCACTCAGAAAGTGATGAAAATGGCTGTTACACGGGCCCCCTAAGCCGGGGCCGAGCTTCTGTCGTTTGTCCCTTCTGTATTGGCTCGTTCGTTGTGTGTCGAACGCAGGCCCAATCAGCCTTGGCACGTTAACTTGAAATGTTCATTTAACTGCGGCTGACATGCAGAACGGGATCGTGCTAAGTAGTCTCTTCGGTTCACATCACAGGGATAGTGGCAGCGATGAATTTTTCAAAAAGCATCAGGCTGATTGCGAGCGTTATCAGCCTTTGGTTAATGACAGGATGCATGGCAGAGGCAGCCTCTGCGCAGCCGCAGCAAGAGCCGTACGCGCTGATCTATAACGGGCCGGTTTCTGATGGGGATAGCACCAGAGCGATTGCAGATGTGGTCAAGCAGGTGGGCTTGCCGGTCAGGTATCTCTCCAATATCGAGGCGCTGCCTGCAGAGCTCGATAATGCCAGGCTGTTTATCGTTGGCGGTACTGAGGACGATGTTGAGCCGCTCCTCAACGCCTTCACCACGGACGCGCGTTCGGCATTAAAAACCTATTTGCTAAGCGGTGGCCGCTATCTAGGGATCTGTGGGGGGGCATTTGTGGCATCCACCGGCTGGTCTGAAGAAGAGGGCTTTGTGCCAGCGCTGGGCCTTGTCCCTGCGACATCCGATGATTATGACGGCGACTTTAGCGCCAGGATCTTCCCGATCAACTGGCTTGGTGAAGAGCGCCAGATGTATTACCAGGCCGGCCCGCAATTTAGGCCGGTGCCAAGCCCAGAGCAAGTCAAGGTCGTCGCCCATTTTCAAAACCATCAGATTGCCGCGCTGATCAGCTCATACGGCAAAGGCAAGGTGGCCGTTTCCGGGCCACACCCCGAAGCCCCCGAATCGTGGAAAGAGAATGCGGTGGACGGCGACAAGATGGAGTCGAATATTCATCTGGCTGCAGGACTCGTTAACGAGTTGCTCTCCGAAGAGCCCATCACCCATTCGAAGTAGGCGCATCCCTACGCCCCTAGATGTGACCCCATTGCTCGGCCCGGAAGTGAGGGCAGCCAATCGGCCGCAATCCATAAAAAAACCACCGACCTGCAAAAGGTCGGTGGTTTTTTTATCGGTGGTAGATAACGGGTAGCCGATACGAAGCGTTCGCTACCTCAACTTTCGCCCGGGAGCGAGCACTACTCTTCCTGCTCCTCCGGTTGTCTCTCCTCACCCCGTATCTGTAGCAGCTCCTCGACCCTGGCTTGCCACTTGTCGTGGGCCTGTTTGCGCTCCTGCTGCATAAATGCTTCTCGCATGGTGTCGATTTTCTGGTCAAGTGTTTCCATCAGAGTGTCTCCTTGTGTGACCGCGTAAAGACTGGCTGACGGCGCGTTGGCCAACCTGCTCCCCTAATCTGACACCGCTAATGCCGTTACTGCCCAATCAAATAATCGATTGAAAATAGGAAAACCAATCTAAAAATTCTTTTTCGTGTTTATTCCACCACGCCAGCGCAAGGGAAACAGGCCGCTCAGAGCGGGATCATCCGGCACGCGGCCAACACGTTGTTGAGTCTGATCGTCCCCCCTTTCAGGGGAATGGGGCGCCGTTGCCCAATCCGTCCAGGGCGGGGTACCGGCAGATTTACGGCGCGTGGCTGTGTCCATGATCACACAGTCACAACTCTCGCCCTCCTCTCACCGCGCCCCCGCTTTTTATCATCTAGAGTTACCGGGCAGTCCAAAGCTGCTGATTTATATACATTCGCCGCCAAGAGGGATCTTTTTTCATGACCGAGCATATCGATCTGCTACCTATCAGCACGGATGATGAGCAGGACGCAGGCAACCGTTACCTCTACTACACCGAAGGGGATCTGGCCCGCATTCTCGCCAATCTGGAACAGCTGCGCCACGCGGTGTTTCCGGCCGCCATCGGAGAGAGCGAAACGGGCGCCGCCGTGCCCCACAACTTTCCGTCCGTCTGTCTGGTGGGGCTGGGGCGCTGCGGCTCCAACATCGCGCAGGATGTGGCCTCGCTGGTCTACAACGCCCGCAGCTTTTATCTCAATGAGTTCAACAGTGAAGAGCAACGCAAGCGGGAGAAGGAGTTTGGTCCGGTAAGCTGGATCCGGCGCAATCTGCGGCTGCCAAACAACGGGGCCCGGCCGGTCTTTCTGATCGAGCCCATGGTGATGCTGGGGGATCTGGACAAGGACATCGATGGCCGCATCCGCCACTCCAATCGCAGCGGCGAAGGTGGCTCCTTGCGTGATTACGCCAAGATGCGGGTGATGGACTTGTCGGAGATCCACGCGGGAGGCGCGGGTAACGCCCCTATCCTTGGCCAGTATCTGGCCAAGATCATCCTCAACAAGAGCCCCCACTACTTCGCCAACTCCGAGTGGCAGGCCATTCATACCTATCTGGTGGACTCCTGCGGCATCAAGGCCAACCAGTCCCGCCTCTATTTCTACATCTTCAGTGCCGGGGGCGGTACCGGCTCCGGCATGGCCTCCGAGTTCGGGCTGGCCCAGCAGTACTCCTACATGAGCAAGACCTTTTCACCCCCGTCAGAAGAGGAGGAGCACCTCTCCCTCGGGGAGCACTTCATGTTCGATCCCATCTTCACCAGCGGCATCTGCATCCTGCCCAATATCTGTGATCGGGGTATCGAGATCTCGGAAGCGCTGCACATCAACGCGGGGCGTTTGCTGTGCAAGTATCTGGCCGAGGAGTGGGACTTCTCCTATCACTTCGACAACGAGCAGGCTTGCGATGCCAGCATGCTCAAGCGGATCAGGCCCTGGAATGCCATGATGCTGATCTCCAACGACATCATGCGCTACGCCGAAGAGAGCGACGATGGCGAGATCCAGCACGTTGACGTCAACACCATGGAGAAGTACGCCAACCAATACATCTCACAGCAGATCTTCAACATTCTTACCGCCCAGGCCGTCACCACCGACTACGACGAGAACTACTTTCGCCGGGCGGGCATCGACATCAGCGAGACCATTCGACTCGATGCCAACGACCTCTTTATGAGTCTGGCGGGGCCGGTGGCGGTGGCGTATGCCGAGTCCATCTCACCCCCCGGCGGCCTGTTTGACAAGGAGGATGGGCTCAATGTGGACGATCTCTTCACCCGTTCCATCGAGCTGCCCCACTTCAACAAGATGACCCAGGCCATCGAGGGGATCAGTCTGCTGCCCATCGAGGCGGGCAACTATCGGGAGTATCTGGACGACTATGTGAAAAGTGGTCATGACCCGGCCCACCTCAACGAGCTGCACTTCTTCAAGAACTGCTCCTCTGTGGTGTCGATCATCTCCCTGCCCAAGGAGTACAAGCTCTCCTATATGGATCTCAACCGGCTCAAGTCTCACCTCAACGGGCTCTTCCCCAATACCACCCTCAAGCGCTATGCGCTGGTCATCGGGGCGTCGGCCAACATCTCCCTCACCACCCTGATCGTCAAGAGCCCCTGCCTGAGCGATGACTTCCTGACCCTGATCGTGGCCTTTATCAAGCGCTGCTTTGCCAAGGATCACTATCGCTTCGATGAGCATCTGGACAAGGCGGTGATCGAGATGATCTGCAATGAGGAGTGGAACGATACGCTGCTCGACAGCATGCTCAACGAGTTCGAGAACCCGGCCAAGATCCTCGATACCAACTGGTACGCCATCAAGCCCATGTATGAGAAGAAATATCGGGAGCTTATCCGCGAAAAAGAGAAGTTCGTCTCCATCAACGATATTCGCCTCAGCCGTGAATCGGTGAAAAAGGCGCTGCTCTATCTGCGGGAGATCTATCGCCACCGGGTCAGCAAGACCCGGATCCTCTCCCTCAACCCAAGGTTGGGAGAAGCGAACGCTCGCTAGCTCTCTGCCCATAAAGCAAAGCGCCCGCCCCAGATGGGGCGAGCGCTTTTTTACTGGCGCAGCCTGGCTTTATCTCATCGGAGGGAGACAAAGATCCCGGCCAGGGTGGCGCTCATCAGGTTGGCCAGGGTCGCCGCCAGCACTGCCTTGAAGCCGAGGCTCGCCACGTCGTGGCGGCGCTCCGGCGCCATGGTGCCGATGGAACCAAGCTGCACCGCAATGGAACCCAGATTGGCAAAACCGCACAGCGCGAAGGTGATGATGATCTGGGTGTGGGCGCTCAGATCCGCCTTGATATTGGCGAAGTCCAGATAGGCGACAAACTCGTTCATGATCACCTTCTGACCAATCAGGGAGCCTGCCGCCATCATCTCGTTGGCAGGCACGCCAATCAGCCAGGCCACCGGGGCAAACAAGTAACCCAGCAGCTGCTGCAGGGAGAGATCGGCCCAGCCGAACCACTCGCCGACCGTGGTGAGACCGGCGTTGATCATGGTGATGACGCTGACAAAGGCGAGCAGGATGGTGCCGATGGCCACCGCGATCTTCATGCCGCCCATGGCGCCGCCCGCCAGCGCATCGATGGCGTTGCTGTAGTCGCTCTTGTCGAGGGTGATCTCGGTCTGATCGCTCACCTGCTGCTGCTCCGGCACCAGCAGTTTGGCCATCAGCAGGCCACCCGGCGCCGCCATAAAGGAGGCGGCGATGAGGTATTTCAGATCCACACCCAGACCGGCGTAACCGCCCAGCACCGAGCCCGCCACCGAAGCCATGCCGCAGGTCATCACCGCAAAGAGCTCGGAGCGGGTCATACCGGCGAGGAAGGGGCGAATAAGCAGCGGCGACTCCCCTTGCGACAAGAAGATATTGCCGGTGGCCACCAGGGATTCGGCGCGGCTGGTGCCGAGCAGACGGTGAATGGCGCCGCCCAATACCCGGATCACCCACTGCATGATGCCGAAGTGGTAGAGCACAGCGATCAGCGCGCTGATAAAGATCACCAGCGGCAGCACCCGCACGGCGAAGATAAAGCCGTTGCTGGCGAGATCGCCAAACACGAAACGGATGCCGCTGTCGGCAAAGCCGAGCAGGGCGGAGACGCCATTACTCATGGCACCGAGCATGATTTGTCCGGGGGGGAAATAGAGCACCAGAGCGGCAAAACCGGTTTGCAGGGCGAGCGCACCCAGCACGGTTCGCCAGCGGATAGCGCGGCGGTTTTCACTGGCCAACCAGGCGATAAACATCAGGGCCAGCATGCCGACCAGACTCAATAACAGTGTCATCTTGCACCTATGAAGAGAGGAGTTTCATATGGCAAGTCTGCAGACAGGCGTCGCGGGCGATCCGGCGGGAGAGGTGCCGACCCACGCGACACGCAGACCACAAACCTACAGGTTAGTGGCGGGTCCCATCCTGGGGTCATTCACGTTCCGGGTGACAGCATGTATCGGGTGACGCCAGCGCCGTCGCAGGGGGAGATGCGGCCGAGTGGCAGGTCGGGCGGCGATGGTACAGTGATCATCGTCACAGAAAAAGCGGTAAAACGATTGGCCGGAGTAACTTTTTCAACTTGTTCACACAACGAAACAGGGCCAGCGTGACGCTGGCCCTGTTTCAATCCGTACTTGAGCGTTCAGATGATTACTTGAGGCGCTTGCCACTCGCATCCACCACCTGCTCGCCATCTTCTTTGGCGAAGGCCCCTTTTTGCTGATCGGGCAGAATATCGAGCACCACTTCCGACGGACGGCACAGTTTGGTGCCAAGCGGCGTGACGACGATGGGGCGGTTGATGAGGATGGGATGAGCCAGCATGGCATCGATCAGCTCATCATCGCTGAAACGATCTTCCGCCAGACCGAGCGCCTCGTAGGGGGGCACGTTCATGCGCAGCAGATCGCGCACCGGCATACCCATGGCGGCGATCAGCGCCACCAGCTGGTCGCGGGAGGGGGGCGTCTCCAGATAGTGGATGACGGTGGGTTCCACGCCGCTGTTGCGGATCAGCTCCAGGGTGTTGCGGGAGGTACCACATTCCGGATTGTGATAGATGGTGATTGCACTCATTTGCGTGTCTCTCATTAATCAAGTGAATAGAAAATGGATAGCATCAGTTCGCGCCATCTGTTAGCGGCCATCAGTTAACGGCTCAGCCCCGCTTCGTACCAGGGTTTGCTGGCGTTAACCACCCGCACCACCAGCAGCATGACCGGCACCTCGATCAGCACCCCGACCACGGTGGCGAGCGCCGCGCCGGAGTGAAAGCCAAACAGGCTGATGGCGGCGGCCACCGCCAGCTCGAAGAAGTTGGAGGCACCGATCAGGGCGGAAGGACAGGCGACCGAATGCTTCTCCCCCACCTTGCGGTTGAGCCAGTAAGCCAATCCCGAGTTGAACAGCACCTGGATCAGGATGGGCACCGCCAACAGGGCGATAACCAGCGGCTGCTCGATGATGGCGTTGCCCTGAAAGGCGAACAGCAGCACCAGAGTGAGCAGCAGGGCCGCCACCGACCAGGGCTGGATGCGGGTCATGACGCCGTCAAAATGGGCCTCACCCTTTTTCAGCAAAGCCTTGCGCAGCAGTTGGGCGATGATGACCGGGATGACGATATAGAGCACCACAGAGGTGAGCAGGGTATCCCACGGCACTATGATGCTGGAGACTCCGAGCAGCAGCGCCACCAGCGGCGCGAAGGCAAACACCATGATGAGGTCATTCACCGCCACCTGCGACAGGGTGAAGTAGGGATCGCCGTTGGTGAGGCGGCTCCAGACAAACACCATGGCGGTGCAGGGGGCCGCCGCCAGCAGGATCAGGCCCGCTACGTAACTGTCGAGTTGATCCGCCGGCAGCCAGTCGGCAAACAGCACGCGGATAAAGAGCCAGCCGAGGAAGGCCATGGAGAAGGGCTTGACCAGCCAGTTGATAAAGAGGGTGACCCCAATCCCCTTCATGTGGCCCTTCACCTGATGCAGGGCGCCAAAGTCGATCTTGAGCAGCATGGGGATGATCATCACCCAGATCAGCAGCCCCACCGGCAAGTTGACCTTGGCCACCTCCATGGCACCGATCGCCTTGAAGAGATCCGGCAACCCCTGCCCGAGGCCAATTCCCACCAGAATGCAGAGGGCGACCCAGGCGGTCAGATAACGTTCAAAAAAGCCGATGGCAGGCACGGCCTTGGCATCACATGTTGCAGACATCACAGCTCCCGATGCGGCGCAATTCCGCATCTTCTATTGGTTCAAAACACGGGTTTATAACAAGTAACGGCATATTCAAACCGCCCCGGCAGCAGACCGGGACGGCGACTCAATGGTGCTGGCAGAGGCGGCGCAGGGCATCGGGCCCCACCGGCTCCTCGGCGAGCAGCGGCACCACGGCGTAGCGGCTGGCATGTTGCTGCTCGACCGCCTCGATATGGGGCAACTGGCGCTCGGCCCGCAGTTGCAGCAGCGGCGAGCTGACCGCAGCTTGCTGCAAGCTGTGGTTGATGAGCCAGCCCCAGGGCTCGATACCGGCCCGGCGCAGATCGGCCTGCAGATTGGACGCCTCCTGCACTGGCGTCGGCTCGGGCAACGTCACAATCAACACCTTGGTCTGCTTGGGATCCTGCAACTGCATCATGGGGGTGGTGAAGTGCAGCCCCTTGTTTCCCATCTGGCGAGCGATCTCCCTGTGGTAGGCGCCGGTGGCGTCGAGCAGCAGCAGGGTGTGGCCAGTGGGGGCAGTATCCATCACCACGAAGCGCTTGCCCGCCTCGCGAATAATGCGCGAGAAAGCCTGAAACACGGCAATCTCCTCGGTACAGGGGGAGCGCAAGTCCTCCTCCAGCAGTGCCCGCCCCTGCTCGTCCAGGGCCGCCCCCTTGGTGGCCAGCACCTGGGCGCGGTAACGCTCGGTCTCGGCGTGGGGGTCGATGCGGCTCACCTCAAGATGGGGCAAGCTACCTGCCAGGGTCTCGCTCAGGTGCGCGGCAGGATCCGAGGTGGTGAGGTGCACCGGCAGGCCGCGGCTCGCCAGCTCCACCGCCACGGCGGCCGCCAAGGTTGTCTTGCCTACCCCGCCCTTGCCCATCAGCATGATAAGGCCGTGACCGTCGGCGGCCAGCTCGTCCACCAGCGAACTCAACTCGGGCTGGGCTTGCTTGACTGTGGAGTGTGCGGTCGAGAATTGAGCGGCTCTTCCCTCTGATTGCAGCAGCTGGCGCAAACTGTCGACCCCCACCAGATTGGTGGCCAGCAGCGGGATATGATCCTGCGCCAACCCCTTTATCCCCTGCGGCATCTGAGCGAGAGCCTCTTGCTCGCGCTGCCAGAGCGCCATTGCCAGCGGATCTCCGGCAATGGCGCCTTCGGGGAAGAGGCCATTGATCACCAACTGCTGATTCAGCAAGCCGATGGCAGCCAGCTCCTCGTGGGTGCGAGCCACTTCCCGCAGAGTGGATTGCTGGGCCCGCGCCACCAGCACCAAGCGGGTGCTGGCAGCATCAGCCAGGGCGGCGACCGCCTCGGCATACTGGCTGCGCTGTTTCTCCAGCCCCGCCAGCGGGCCGAGGCAGGAGGCATCCCCCTTGCCCTGCTCCAGAAATTCGCTCCAGGCGCCCGGCAGTTGCAGCAGCCGGATGGTGTGGCCGGTTGGGGCCGTATCAAAGACGATATGGTCATACTCCGCCAGCAGCGTTTGGTCGGTCAGCAGGGCGGTGAATTCGTCAAAAGCGGCGATCTCGGTGGTGCAGGCGCCGGAGAGCTGCTCCTCGATGCTGCGCACCACGCTCTCGGGCAACTTGCCGCGCACCGGCCCGACAATCCGCTCCCGATAAGCTTTGGCCGCCGCGGGGGGATCTATCTCCAGCGCCGACAAACCGGGCACAGCGGCGATGGCGGTGACGCGATTGCCGATCTCGGTGGCAAACACCTGCCCCACGTTGGAGGCAGGGTCGGTGCTCACCAGCAGTACGCGCTTGCCAATATCACAGAGAGCCGCCGCACTGGCGCAGGCCAGCGAGGTCTTGCCCACCCCGCCCTTTCCGGTGAAGAAAAGAAACGGCGGTGGATTGGTCAGAAAATGGTACATAGCCTCTCCCGAATGGTGCGTCGCGACTCAGCAGCAACCGCTGCCAGAGCAGCAGCCGCCCTTGACGATCCCCTTGATGGCCGCTTGTGGCGCAGGCAGCCCGGCATAACGGGCCAGCTCGCTGCGGCTCGGATAACGGCCGGTCAACACCACCTGTCCCTCCACCAGCACCAGTGGCAATCCCTCCTCCCCGGCGTGGGTCAGAAAAGCGCTGACGGCAGGTGTCTCGGCAAATTGCATCGGCTGCTGGGCCAGATTGAAACGCTCGATGGCAACTCCCTGCTCCTTTGCCCAGGCAAGGTCGGCTGCGAAGGTGACCAGTGCCTGATCAACCTCGGTACCGCAGACACCGCTGGAGCAGCAGAGGGCGGGATCAAAAATCTGAATGGAGGACATGGCATTACTCCTTGTTGCAGCAGGGCTGCGCAGGCAGAACATGGGGGGAGCAGGCTGACTCGGCACGCATCACACCGCACGCCTCGGGATGACCGGCACAGCACTCCTCGGTGAGGTAGGCGATCACATCCAGCATCAGGGGAATATTGGCGCGGTAGCGCAGAAAGCGCCCCTCCTGCTCCACCGACAGCAGACCAGTGTTGAGCATCGCCTTGAGGTGAAACGAGAGGGTATTGGGGGCAATATCGAGCTCGCTGGCCAGTTCACCGGCGACCCGCCCCTCCAGCCCGGCCTTCACCAGCAGCCGCCATACATCGAGCCGGATGCCGGATGCCAGCGATTCAAAGACCTTGGTGGCCATCTCTTTGTTCATCTTCATTCCCCTTGGTGCGACCTTTTCATTTCAACTATACAAGAATTATTGAAATGATCAAGATACGTACCGAAGCGAAGATACGAGGTTCTGGCATCAAAGCGGGCCGACTGGAGAATCGACGAGTGAACAACAATCGCGGATGACCACACAGGGTTCATCGCAGATAAACAGACGCCCTCCAGAGGGAGGGCGTGTATCAGACAGTCAGAGCTGTCGGGGCAATCAGACGAACGCGTGCCTTATTTGGCAGCTGGCACAGCGTTGAAGGTGAGCAGGGCCGCCTTGTTGGCATCGCTCAGAGTCAGCTGGTTGCCGTTGATGGAGTAGGTTGCCACCTTCTCCAGCTTTTGCAGGAACTCGGTCTCTTTGTTCATGGCGTCGCCGATGCACATCATGCGAGTGGAGCCCATGGCGCCCAGCGTCAAGACACCGTCACCCTGTTTGGTGATACCGCCAAAATAGCGGTTGCAGCCGCCCTTGCCCGCCACCTTGCCGTCGACCACTTGCAGGGTGAAGGTATCGCCGGTGGCGCCTTGCAGCTGCCAGCTGGATGCTTGCAGTTGAGCCATGCTGGAACCTGTTGCCATTGCGCAGCCTCCCAGTGCCAGCGCGGCCAGCAGAGTCAGTTTCTTGTTCATGGATTCACCTCTTAATGATTAGAGCCATCAATACGGCAGCCTGTTTATCATGGCTGGCGCCCATGCCAAAGGATTTTATTGTGATCTCGCTTCACTTTACTACCAGCTGGCATGTGCCATGCTTAGGCTCAGTTCCGGACCCAGGGAGGGGAAACGAATGGTCAAATCGCTCATCATCACACTGCTTGCAACCTGCGCCAGCATGGCTGTTCAGGCCGCCGACTGGGCAGTGGTTCAGCCGCAATCCAACCCGTCTCTCTATGTCAAAAGTTACTCGGGTGTGCTGCTCAATGGCCATAGCCATCACAGCGACAGTTTTGATCTCTGGCTGGTCAATAGCGGCTATCAATATCCGGTGGTGGATGATGTGACCCTCTTTATGGAAGCGGGCCCGGCGGTGGCGGATCAGAATCGCACATCCGGTTTCAATATGAGTTCGGGGGTACGCTACCAGCTCTCTCCGGCATTCAATATCGGCAGCCAGATCAAGCATCTCGATCTCAACAAGGCCAGCACCCTGCTGGAGCTCAACTCCAGCCTACTGCTGACACCCAGACTCTCCCTCACCGCCAACTACGGCGTCAGCGCCATCACTGCCGATCAGGCGCTGAGCCTAGGGGTCGATTTCAACTTCTGAATCAGATCAGCGGCGTGGCACTCACCACCACGCCGTTGCGATCCGCATAGACGTAATCCCCTTCGTGGATGGTCACACCGGCAAAGCTGACCACGGTACCCAGCTCTCCCAATCCCCGCTTCTCGGTCTTGACCGGACAGGCCGCCAGCGCCTTGACCCCGAGTGCCAATGTCGCCAGGGTGCCCACATCCCGCGCCGCGCCGTGGATCAGGATCCCCTCCCACCCCTGCTCCACCGCCTTGACCGCCAGTTGATCGCCAAGCAGCGCACGGCGCAGCGAACCGCCGCCGTCGATCACCATCACCTTGCCGTGACCGGGGCGGGTCACCAGATCCCGCACCAGACTGTTGTCTTCATAACAGGAGAGCGTTACGGCGCGACCATAGAAGATGGCCTTGCCGCCAAAATCCTGAAACACCGGGTCAGCCACTTGCAGCAAGTCGCCATGTTGATCGCAGAGGTCGGGCAGGAGATCCAGCATGATTTGATTCCTTTCAGATGCATGAAGGTGTTCATTCTTTCATCAGGCAAGGTTTCTGGCAATCCAGAAGGATTCAATATTGCCCAAGCAAACTGCTGATTTATCCGTCAATACCGGTGTCAGCCAGAGCTGGCCATCGTCCACCCAGTAGAGAGCATTCTGGCCAAAACTCGCTGCCAGCTGACGAGCTTGTGGCAGGGATAGCGCCACCGCCAGCGATGACTCCTGCCAGCGTTCGTCCGGGTCAGATCCCCAAAACGGCCCCACTACGGGTACCTGCAAATCCACGGTCAGATGGCGCCACAGCGCCCGTTCCCGCCGTATATTGCGTCGTTGTGTGACCCACTGGCTGGCCGGATTCCAGGCTGTGATGATGGCAAAAGCAGACCAGTCTGGTGGCTCAAATGGCGCTATAAAGCAGATTTTCTTGTAGCTTTCCCACAAATTCATGTCAATCACATGTTACATTCCATTACATTTTGTAGGGGCGAAAACCCGGTTCAGGCCAAGTATGATGCAGCTGTACCAGGGTTTGACCTATATCAAATCAGAGTTAAAAAGTTGCTATCTGACGGCAAAGAGTGTTGTTATGCTCCTGTTAACTGATAAAATGCGGCCACTTTCGTAATGGACGACCTTTCCAGGCTCTGCTCGACCAGACTTGTCGGGAACCTATAAGTGGCACAGGGATACTTGCCGGTACTGATGCCTAATTCGCGATATTCCGACCTGACTCTCATACCCAGGATGACGTAATAAATTTTCAGGATCAGTCAGGAAATCGGTTTGAAACGCCAAAGAGTGTTAAATTTAAGATAATTAACTGATAAGAATCTGGGAATACTCATGCAAACACCACACATTCTGATCGTCGAAGACGAGCTGGTCACACGCAATACCCTGAAAAGCATTTTTGAAGCCGAAGGCTACATCGTGCTCGAAGCCAACAACGGCGACGAAATGCACCAGGCCCTCACTTCCCACACCATCAATCTGGTGATCATGGACATCAACCTGCCGGGCAAGAACGGCCTGCTGCTGGCCCGTGAGCTGCGTGAGAACGACAACATCGCCCTGATGTTCCTGACCGGTCGTGACAACGAAGTGGACAAGATCCTGGGTCTGGAGATCGGCGCCGATGATTACATCACCAAGCCGTTCAACCCGCGCGAGCTGACCATCCGTGCCCGCAACCTGCTGAGCCGCACCATGAACGTGGCTGCCGGTGGCGAAGAGAAGAAGCTGGTTGAGCGCTACCTGTTCAACGGCTGGGCGCTGGATATCAACAGCCGCGCACTGGTCAGCCCGACTGGCGACATGTTCAAGCTGCCGCGCTCCGAGTTCCGCGCCATGCTGCACTTCTGCGAAAACCCGGGCCAGATCCAGACCCGTGCCGAGCTGCTGAAGAAGATGACCGGCCGTGAACTCAAGCCCCACGACCGTACCGTCGATGTGACCATCCGTCGCATTCGCAAGCACTTCGAAAGCGTCAACGATACTCCGGAGATCATCGCCACCATCCACGGCGAAGGCTACCGGTTCTGTGGTGAGCTGGAGCAGGAATAAGCTCCCGCTACGCTGTTGATCTGAAAAGGCGCCTCGGGCGCCTTTTCTGTCTCTGCTGTTTGCCTTAAAGCTGAGAAACGGTAAGCGTGACGTCGAACGGCGCACAAGACAGATGATAAACAAAAAGCCCACTCGCAGGAGTGGGCTTTTTGTTTTGAAGCTGGAGCGGGCAGCGGGAATCGAACCCGCATCATCAGCTTGGAAGGCTGAGGTAATAGCCATTATACGATGCCCGCTTGGCATCTGAAATTTGGAGCGGGTGATGGGAATCGAACCCACGTATGCAGCTTGGGAAGCTACCGTTCTACCATTGAACTACACCCGCGTCAGGGCTTCTACTATATGCATTTTGCTGCCGAGCGCAATGGCGCCTCTGCCACTTTTTTCAATAAATCAATCTGTTCGGACAAGGATTGAACAGACGGTTGCTTTTTCAATCAAACATTTTCAACACAGATAATTTACAAGGTTGCCAAGGCCAAACGGCAAGGATAGTCTTGCGCCACTCGACGCGAGGATGGTGGTAATGGATAAAAAAACGCAAAAACGTCTCTATGGCTGGTTGCGCAAGCAATCGAGTCACGGTCGCCGCTGGATCACGATATCCATCGCTTTTGGCCTTGGCCAGGGCATTCTGATGGTGGCGCAAGCCTGGCTGCTGGCGACCCTGTTGCACGGCTTTATCATAGAAGGCTCCGCGCCTGAGCAATCCATCACGCTCTTTATTACCCTGCTGCTGGTGACGCTTGGCAAAGCGGCGCTGGCCTACGGCCGCGAAGTGGCCAGTTTCAAGGCGGGCAGCGCGGTGCGCCAGACCATCCGCCAGCTGGTGCTCACGCGCTTGAGTCGTCTCGGCCCTGCCTATATCCAGCGCCGCCCGGCCGGTAGCTGGGCCAGCCTGTTGCTGGAACAGATTGAAAACATGCAGGATTTTTTCTCCCGCTATCTGCCGCAGATGGCCATCGCCGTCTTTATTCCGGTGGTCATTCTGGTGGCCGTGTTCCCGGTCAACTGGGCGGCAGGTCTGATCCTGCTCGGCACTGCGCCCCTCATCCCCATCTTTATGATCCTGGTAGGTGTGGGCGCCGCCGATGCCAACCGCCGCAACTTTCAGGCGCTGGCCCGTCTCTCCGGCCACTTCCTCGATCGGCTGAAAGGGCTGCGTACCCTGCAACTCTTTATGCGTACCCAGGCAGAAGGTGACGCCATTCGCGACGCCTCGGAAGATTTTCGCGAGCGCACCATGGAGGTGCTGCGCCTGGCATTTTTGAGCACCGCAGTGCTGGAGTTCTTCGCCGCCATTTCAGTCGCGCTGGTCGCCGTCTACTTCGGCTTCTCTTATATCGACCATCTGAACTTTGGTAGCTATGGGGTAAAGGTCACCCTCTTTACCGGCCTGTTCGTGCTGTTTCTCGCCCCCGAGTTCTACGCCCCGCTGCGGGAACTGGGTGCCCACTACCACGCCAAAGCGCAGGCTATCGGTGCTGCCGAGCAGTTGCTGGAATTCCTAGAAGCCGAGGTGAGCGAGCCGGCCGCAGGCACAGCGCCGTTCCATGCCGACAGCCCAGTCAAGGTAGAAGCAAAAGGACTTGAAGTGCTGAGCGCCGAAGGCAAGGTGCTGGTCGGCCCCATCGACTTCACCCTGGAAGCCGGTTCGCGCACCGCCCTCATCGGCGTCAGCGGCGCAGGCAAGAGCTCGCTGGTCAACGCCCTGCTCGGATTTGCTCCCTATCGTGGCGAGCTCAAGGTCAACGGGCAGGAGCTTGCCACCCTCGACATGAGCCAGTGGCGCCTGCAGTTAGGCTGGCTCTCGCAAAACCCGCAGCTGTTCCACGCCTCCTTGCGCGACAACCTGCTGCTGGCCAAGCCAACGGCCAGCGATGCCGAGCTGGAAGATGCCCTGAAACGGGCACAGGCGTGGGAATTTGCCATGGAGAAGGGGCTCGACTATCCGATCGGCGATCAGGCCGGTGGCCTCTCGGTCGGTCAGGCCCAGCGTCTAGCACTGGCGCGAACCCTGCTCAAATCAACCCAGCTGATGGTGCTAGACGAACCAACCGCCAGTCTGGATCGCCACTCCGAACGCGCCATCATGACCACCCTCGAGCAGGCGATGGCTGGCCAGACCCTGCTGATGATCACCCACCGCCTCGACCAGCTTACCAAGATGGACAAGATAATGGTGCTGGCCCATGGCCAGCTGGTGGAGCAAGGCAGCTTCCAACAATTGAGTCAGGCGGATGGGCCTTTTGCCCGCCTGCTCTCCCAACGTTCCGGAGGTTCTCTCGATGAGTGATCTGTTGCCGTTTCTGCGCCTCTATCGCCAACACTGGCTCAGCCTCACCATTGGTTTGCTGCTGGCGCTGGTGACCCTGGCCGCCGGCATGGGGCTGCTCTCCCTCTCCGGCTGGTTCCTCTCCGCCGCCGCCGTGGCGGGGATGACAGTTGCGACGACCCATGCCTTTAACTACATGACCCCTGCAGGCGGGGTGCGCTTCTTCTCCATCGTCCGCACCGCCGGTCGCTGGGGTGAGCGGGTCGTGAGCCACGACGCCACCTTCAGGGTGCTGACCCGACTGCGGGTCTGGTTCTGGCAGAAACTCTCGCCGCTTTCCACCGGTACCTTGGCCGGTTTCCGTCAGGCGGATCTGCTCAACCGACTGGTGGCCGACATCGATGCAATGGATCACGTCTATCTGCGGCTGATCACCCCCATAGGCGCGGCCCTGCTCAGCACCACCGGACTGGTCTTCTTCCTGTCGTTTTTCGACAGTCGCCTCGCCCTCACCCTGGGGGCCATTCTGCTGTTTGGCATGATCGCCCTGCCGCTGGTGTTCTACTTCCTCGGCCGTCGCCCCGGTCAGGCGCTGATTGCCGAAAAATCGACCCTGCGTACCCGGATGGTGGACTATCTGGATGGTCAGGCCGAACTGCAGATGTTTGCCGCCGCCCCCAAGGCGCTGGTTGAGCTGCAACAAGCCGAGCAGGCGCTGCTCGCCGCGCAGGCCCGCATGGCCAAGGTAAGCGGGCTGGCCAACTTCTCGGTGCAACTGCTGAGCGGCTGGACCCTGACCCTGATGCTCTGGCTGGCCGGTCATGGGGTAGCGGGCGCTGCGCCCGACCCCATTACCGCACTGATGGTCTTTGCCACCCTGGCAAGCTTCGAGGCTCTGATGCCGCTGGCGGGGGCTTTCCAGCACCTATCCACCAGCCTCACCTCGGCCCGTCGTTTGAACGAGATCCTGCAAGAGGCCAAAGCCCCCGTGTGGGGCGACGAGCAGACCCATGCCACCGCTGGCGCGCTGCAGATCAATGACCTCTATTTTGGCTACCCCGGCAACCCCCAGCCGGTGCTGCGTGGCTGCACCCTGCAACTGCACGCCGGTGAAAAGCTGGCGCTGCTGGGCCAGACCGGCTGCGGCAAATCGACCCTGATGGGGCTGCTGACCCGAGAGTGGAGCCCGCAGGCTGGCAAGATCCTGCTGGGTGGCAAGCCGCTCACCGACTACAGCGAAGGGGCGCTGCGCGCCTCCATCTCGGTGGTGAGCCAGCGGGTGCATCTGTTTGCCGATACCTTGCGGGGCAACCTCAAACTGGCCGCCCCGACCGCCTCTGACGAGCAGCTGATTGCGGTGCTGACCCAGGTCGGGCTGGCCAATCTGCTGGAAGATGAGGCGGGCCTCGACGCCTGGCTCGGTGACGGCGGCCGCCCCCTCTCCGGTGGCGAGCGTCGCCGTATCGGTATCGCCCGCGCCCTGCTGCACAATGCGCCGCTCTGGCTGCTGGACGAGCCGACCGAAGGGCTCGACAGCCAGACCGAGCGGGAGATCATGGATCTGCTGTTCCGGCTTGGGGCAGATCGCACCTTGCTGCTCATCTCCCACCGTCTGCTGGGGATGGAGCAGATGGACCGGATTGCCCTGATGGAAGAGGGACAGATCCGCCTCTGCGCCCCTCACAACGAGCTGCTGGCGGATGATTACTACCGCAGCCTCTATCAGCGGCTGGCTCCGGTTTGATATCAGGCTGATATCAGCCTGATGGGGGTCACACCCTGACAAACGGGCGCAAAACGGGGCTGGTCGCCGCAGGCGGCTGGCCCCTATAATGTCCCCCTCATTATTCAACAAGATGCCGACATGGAGCGCCTGCGCATTTCTACTGTCCTCATCACCGACACAAGATACGAGACGATGAAACGCCTGATCCTGATGATGCCCCTGATTGCCTCCGGCTGTGCCAACTACGCCTTCAACAGCAATCTGGATAAAGAGAACTTCGACGAATACTTCAAACCCGGTAGCGTGCGCATCTATGAACAGAATGAGCTGGCTGACCTCAACTACCTCTACCTCGGCACCATCGAGGGTGAATCCTGCCAGGCCGATGCCAACCAGCCGGTGCCCAACGCCGGTGAAGCGCGCACCCTGGCCCGCCGCCGCGCAGCCGACATGGGTGGCAACGGCGTCACCATCGACAAGTGCGCCGAGTTCAGCGACACCCCGGGCTGCCTGAAACAGGTGATCTGCTACGGGCAGGCGCTGAAAGTAGCCGAAGAGAAGTAACCCGCTGTCATGGCCCTCGCTATCGTTCGCCTTGGCAGCCCGCGCCTGCCCGATGAGGGGCTGCGGATCGGCACGGTGCGCCGCCCGCCCCGCGGCGACCCCAAGAGCGAATTTGCCAGCCAGAACTGGTATGACGTCTGGTTTCCCAACCTTGCTCCCAGCAGCGATACCATGAAGCTGGGGCAGGCAGCCGAGACACCCGCCCAGTGGGCAGCGTTTGGCAAACAGTACAAGGCCGAGATGGCGCAACCTGCCGCCAGGCACGATCTGGCGCTGCTGGCCGCCCTCTCTCATACCACCAACCTCTCGGTCGGTTGCTACTGCGAGCAGGAGTCCCGCTGCCATCGCGCTATCTTGAAAGAGCTGCTGGTAGCCGCAGGCGCCGCCATCCGCTAACTCGGTGAGCGACAGCGATGGGATGGGGAATCGCGTCAGCCTGTATTCGGCAACCATCAGACATTGGATAGACAGAGAGGGCATCCCGCGGGATGCCCTCTCTCGTTGTATTCACACCTGCCGCGCCACGCTCGGTAGCAGCGGCTCGATGCACCTCTCCTATTGCAAACTGGGCTCCAGCAACTGCTGCCGCAGCGAAGTCTCCTCGGCCTGAGTCATGGCATTCGCCGCTACCCCGGCGGCAGGCTCGATGGCCAGCCAGTGGGCAAGGTCGGCGGCGGTCTCTTCCAGCGGCCGGAAGTTCAACCCGTGGACGATGGCCGCCTCGGCGCTTATAGAGCCGTAACCGGCAAACTCCGCCTGCGCGCAAGGCAGCAGGGTGGGATAGCTCTGCCAGGGCTCAATACCGGCTGCCATCAGGGTCGACCAGGGCAACCACTCGGGCTGGATGGGGCGGGCGGGCTGCAACCGGGCGCTCAGCCGCTCCAGCCAGTCGCAGAGGGTAATGCCGGGTTTGAGCAGGTTGAATATGCCCCCCAACTGCTGCTCGGCCGCGCGCAACACAAACTCGGCGCAGTCGCGCACATCGAGATACTGCAAGCGATCCTCACCACTGCCCGGCAGCAACCAGGGCCCGCCCTGCTGCACCCGCTTAATCCACCAGGCCATGCGCCCGGTAGGATCATGGGGGCCACACAGCACGCCCGGGCGCAGGATGCAAAGCCGCTCGCCCCAGCGGGCGCGATACTCCTGCTCGCACAACACCTTAAGGGGGCCATAGTCAGTGGGCATTTCACCTTCGGGGATAGCATGCAGCGGCGCCGACTCATTCATCCCGGGCATTGAGAAATCGCGATAGACGCTGATGGTGGAGATAAAGATCAGCCGCGCGCAGCGCCCGAGCAAAGCGGCCGAGAGGCTCGCCGCCTGCTCGGGACGATAGCAGCAGGTATCGATGACGAGATCCCACTGCAAACTGGCCCCTTGCAGGGCGCTCAGGCTCTTGTCCCTGTCGCCGGCGAGCTGCACCAGATCGCGCCAGTCCGGATGCTGGTGCAGGCCGCGGTTGAACAGCGTCACTTCATGGCCCCAATCCAGTGCCAGCGCGGTGAGGTGGCGCCCCAAAAAGCCGGTGCCACCGATAATCAGCAGTTTCATCCCTCTCCCTCCCCCTTCGGCGCGAGTGCGCACATTTCATCCTGACACGCCAGTTGCCTCCACCCTACGCAACTTGGCGCGCGGGCACAGCCCCCGACTGGCCGGGATGGGACAGGGATCACGGCAGCGCCGCAGAAAAGGGCGTAGTGAGGCCGAACCTGCGTTTTGGGGCCGCCTGTGCTAAATTGCCGGGGTTTTCAGTCAGGATCCGCCATGAAGTTCGAAATCGACACCCTCGGGATCATCCGCTCTCCCTACAAGGAGAAGTTCGCCATCCCCCGCCAGCCCGGACTGGTTAAATCGGCCCGCGCCCGCCTCGAGCTGCTCCCCCCTTACGATCAGCCGGATGTGCTGCGCGGCATCGAGCAGTTCTCCCATCTATGGCTCAGCTTCGTCTTTCACCAGACCATGGCGCAGGGCTGGCACCCGACGGTGCGCCCGCCGCGCCTTGGCGGCAACGAACGGGTCGGCGTCTTTGCCACTCGCTCCACCTTCCGCCCCAATCCGCTAGGTCTCTCGGTGGTCGAGCTGCACGGGATCGGCCGTGAGCGGGGCAAGCTGTGGCTGGAGCTGGGGGCGGTGGATCTGCTCGATGGCACCCCCATCGTCGATATCAAACCCTATATTCCCTATGCCGACAGCCTGCCGGATGCCCGTGGCGGCTTTGCCCCCGACGCCCCCACCCCGCCACTGGCGGTGAGCTTCAGTGCCGAGGCCGAGCAGCAGTTGCAACACTGGCTCAAGGCCCATCCCGAGCTGCGCCAGCTGGTAAGCGAAGTGCTGGCGCAAGATCCGCGCCCCGCTTACAAGAAGGGCAAACCCGATGAGAAGGAGTACGGGGTGCGGCTGTTTGACTGCAACGTCCGTTTTCGCATCAGCGAGCCGGATTGCGTGGTGCTGGCCATCGAGCCCGCCTGAACCTGGGCGGGCCGACATCACTGATGCTATTTCACGCCTTCTTCACGTCACAAGGGGCTTAATGAGCCTGTAAATTGTGTGGCATTGATCAGACTATCCACCCGGTTACCAGTGATACCATGCAGACAGCAGAGGGCATCTCCTCTCTGACTGATACCAGCGGCAGGCTGCCGGTGTATGGCAAGCATGGCTGCTCGGCAGTTGCCGCCAAGGGATCTGGCCTCGCCCCGACACGTTTGAGTGCGGGGATGCCACACGGATGTGACAGCACTTCGAAGGAACAAACCTATGCTGATGAACAGTGAACAACGTTATGGCACCCTGAATATCGGGCTGCACTGGCTGACCCTGTGGGCCATGATCGCCGTCTACGCCCTGATCGAATTTCGCGATATTTTCCCCAAAGGGGACCCTGGCCGGGATCTGATGAAGGAGTGGCACTTTATGCTGGGGCTGCTTATCTTCGCCCTGGTGTTTGTCAGACTGGCCCTGCGCTGGATGAGCCCGACGCCACGTATCGTGCCCGAGCTCTCCCCGGTCATGCACAAGCTGGCAAAACTGGCCCATCTCGCCCTCTACGGTTTTCTCATTCTCACCCCGCTGTTTGGCTGGCTGCTGCTGAGCGCTGCGGGCAAGCCCATCCCCTTCTTCGGGCTTGAGCTGCCTGCCCTGCTCTCCCCAAGTCCGGATCTCAAGGGACTGATCAAGGAGGTGCACGAGACGCTGGGCAATATCGGTTACGCCCTGATCGGCCTGCACACGGTGGCGGCCCTCTATCACCACCATATTCTCAAAGACAACACCCTCACCAATATGCTGCCGCCGCGCCGCAGCTAACGGGTGACAGAGAAACGCAGAGGGGGCCATCGTGGCCCCCTCTCTGTTTTCCTGAACAGCATTCTGGCAAACGGCATCACGCCTGCTTGGCCAGCTCCTCGGTCGGCTTGCCTTTCGGCTCGTGCGGCAGCTTTTTCACATTGCTCTTGCTCTCCGGCTGCTTGCTCCCGGACGAACTGTTTTCAGACAGGGCTTGCAACACGGGATCGGCCTTGCCGGCCACGGTGGGCTGGGACTGGCCAACAAAGTTGCCGCCCTTGCAGATGGAGAGACTGCCCCCCTTGAAGATCCCCTGCATCTTGCCGCTCTCCAGGATCTCCACCTCGGCGGAGGTACAGGTGCCTTCCAGCAGACCATTGATGATCACGTGGGGCGCACTCACCTCCCCCTCAACGCTACCGCCCTGCATGATGCGCAGCACACCACCGATGAGCTGGATGGTGCCATTGATCTGACCGCGCACCTCCAGATCCCCCTCCACCTGCAACTCGCCCTTGAAGCGGGCACCGGCTGCAATCACAGTGGCCCCGGCCGACCCAGTAGCCGCACCACCTTTGTTTCTTCCAAACATCCGTACTCTCTCCACCAACCACACAAGCAGAACCAGCGGCATCGGCGCCACTGGCCACAGAAAACAGGGCGACCCCAGCACGTAGAGCAGCAAGGCTGCCCCCCAGCATGCCATCGACAACCCGGACCATGGTTAAACGACCAGTTGGCGCGAACTCTGAAGTCCCGCTGATTCAGTCCCGATACAGCCGGGATGCATTAGGATTCGAATTGACTCGAAGCGACATACACTTTCTAATTGACAGCCTGGATCCCTATGACCGCTCACATCATGAAAATTCTGTTGGTCGAAGACGACAAGCTGCTCAATCACCACCTCTCCTCTCTGCTGACCGAAGCCGACAATCAGGTCTACAGCACCGACCAGGCCGGGATTGCACTGCACTACGCCGCCGACTATCCCATTGATGTGGCCATCATCGACCTCGGTCTGCCCGATATGGACGGCCTGCAACTGATCCGGCAACTGCGCGAACGGCAGATCCCCTTCCCCATCATTGTGCTGACCGCCCGAGGCAACTGGCAGGACAAGGTCGAAGGACTGGAAGCAGGTGCTGATGACTATCTGGTCAAACCGTTCCAGAAAGATGAGCTGCTGGCCCGACTCAACGCGCTGGTGCGCCGCAGCGCCGGTTTTATCTCGCCCAAGGTGAAGGCCGGTGATTACGAGCTGGATCTCTCCCGCAAGGAGCTGACCATCGCCGGAGAAGTGGCGGTGCTCACCAGCTTTGAATACCTCATTCTGGAGTACCTGATGCGCAATGCCCGTCAGGTGGTCTCCAAGCAGCAACTGCTCGACCAGCTCTACGGCGACGGCGAAGGGGACCCCAACACCATCGAGGTGATGGTGAGCCGCCTGCGCAAGAAGCTGGATCCGGAAGGGACGATTCAACCCATCTCCACCATCCGGCGTCAGGGTTACATCTTCAACCTCTCCTGTAACTGATGCAGTTTCATCTGCCGCGCCCCATCAAGATGATCCGCAGCTCACTGCACATCAAACTGCTGCTCAGCTCGCTGCTGGTGATCGCACTGATCATGGGGTTTGCCGTCTACGCCCTCTACCTCGGCCACGTCGAGGAGCAGACCCAGAAGGCCAGCGCCCGGATGCAGGAGAACCTGGCCAAGCTGTTTTCCTCCACCGAGCCGGATGACAAGGGGTCGAACGTCGAGCTGGGGCGGATATCCCGTGGTGCGGGGGATCGCAACCTCGATACCCTGATCTGCCGCGCCGATGGCGATCTGGTCTGGTCGAGCCTCCATATGCCGGAGGTGATCAAGGCCAAACAGACCATCTGCGGCGATCTGATGAAGTATCTGGGGGGGATGGATCTCGACTACTTCTTCAAGAAGCACACCATCAAGAACGGCGAGAGCTACTTCGTCTACAGCCTGCGGTTTATCCGCAATCCCGGCAGCGGCACCACCGCCTACTACGTGGTGATGATCGACTCGGCCAAACGCTACCACGAAGAGTCCCGCACCTATCTCTACCAGACCGCCAAACAGGCGCTGCTCGCCTATATGCTGCTGGCCGGGCTGCTGCTGCTCACCACCTTCTGGAGCCTCAGCTCCCTGCGCACCATCGCCCGTCAGATCGACGATATCCGGGCCGGCAAGCGCGATGACCTCTCAAGCGATTTTGAGCGGGAGCTGGCCCCGCTGACCGACTCCATCAACCAGCTGCTGGAGAACGAACGCCAGCAGACCCAGCGCTACCAGCACGCCCTCAACGATCTCGCTCACAGCCTGAAAACCCGGCTGGCGCTGATCCAGATCACCACCCGCGAAGTGAAGCTGGGGCGGGAGATCCACGACAACATCAACGAGCAGATCCTCACCATGGATCAGATGATCCAGTATCAGCTCAGACGGGCCGTGACCGGCCGCCAGCGCCTTGCCAGCAAGGGCACCGAGCCGGTACCGCTGATTGAAAAACTGCTGGCCAGCCTGACCAAGGTCTATCGCCACAAAAAGCTGCAAACCCACTTCAAGTTCGACGATGACGCCCTCTTCCACGGCGAACAGGGCGACCTGATGGAGCTGATGGGTAACCTGCTCGACAATGCCTGCAAGTTTGCCATCAGCGAAGTGAAGGTGACGGTGCGTCGCCATCTCGAGCGGCTGCGTATCGAAGTGGAAGATGATGGCCCGGGAATCGATCCGGCCAAATCGGAGCAGATCTTCCAGCGCGGCGTGCGGGCAGACAGTTCACCCGGTCAGGGCATAGGTCTGGCGGTGGTGACCGAAATCGTCCACAGCTATGGCGGCCAGATCCGGGTCGATGAATCCCCCCTCGGCGGCGCCCGCTTTACCCTGGACTTGCCCTGATCGGCATTGCCCTGCTCAGCCTCGCCAGTGATGGCCCTACCACAAGGCCCCCAACCTCGGGGGCCTTGTGAAAGGGCAAACAAAAACATATTACGGGCTCGCAAGAACAATCCCCCATCTATCATTCCAGCATGGGGAGTGTTGCGCCAACCCCGTCTAACCCCTATCATTGCGCGGATTTGTCAATTTTAGAACTGCCCCTCTTCACAAAGGTGCGGTTCATCTTTATCTGGCCAAGGTTAATCTCATGCTCAAATCCCCACTGTTGCCCCGTTTCGGGGATCTGGTCGTTGCCATTGTTGACGATGTGCTCGGTCAGGGTCTTACCCTCGACCGCGCCTATGCCCGTCACTTCTCAGGCATCGAACTCAAACCGCAAGAACAGGCAAGGATTGCCCTGGTCACCGGCGACCTGCTGCGCCGTCTCAGCCTCTATTGCTTCCTCACCGGCATTCAGGTGCGTCAGGCCGAAAAGAATGTCTGGCCGCTGCTACACAGCTGGCATGCCTTCCACAAAATTGCCCAGCCCAACCACCCGACCCTGGATCGCTTCAATGAAGAGGCATTCCGCCGCCGTCTGACCGAGGCGAAGAAGAACCCGGTATTGATGGATGGTTGCCCGAGCTGGCTGGAGAAACTGGGTAGCGAGCAGCTGGGTGAAGCCTGGCCTGCCGAGCGTGCCGCCCTGGCCTGGATGCCCAAGCGATACCTGCGGGTCAACACCCTCAAGTGCACCCGTGATGAACTGCAAGCCATGCTGGCCAAAGAGCAGGTCACCACCATTCCGGTTGAAGGTGTGGAGACTGCCCTGCAGGTCACCTCTGACGCCGCCCTGTTCCGTACCAAGGCCTTTGCCGATGGTTGCTTCGAACAGCAGGACGCAGGCTCCCAGCTGGTTGCTGCTGCGCTGGAAGTTGCCCCAGGCATGCGCGTTATCGACGCCTGCGCCGGTGCCGGTGGCAAGACCCTGCATATCGCCGCCATGATGCAGGGCAAAGGCCGTCTGCTGGCAATGGATGTGGAAGAGTGGAAGCTGGAGAACCTCAAGCAGCGCGCCCGTCGCGCCGGTGCCCACAACGTGGAGACCCGGGTCATCACCAGCAGCAAGACCGTCAAGCGCCTCAAAGAGAGCGCCGACCGCGTACTGCTTGACGTGCCCTGTTCCGGTCTTGGCGTACTCAAGCGCAATCCGGATGCCAAGTGGCGTGATACCGCCGAGCGTCTGCCGGTGCTGGTCGCGCTGCAAGAAGAGATCCTGCAGCGTTACAGCCAGATGGTGAAAGTCGGCGGCCTGCTGGTCTATGCAACCTGCTCCATCCTGCCCGAGGAGAACCGCCAGCAGGTGGACAAGTTCCTCGCCGCCAACGAAAACTTCCGTCTGCGTGACGATCACACCGTGAGCCCGTCCGAGACCGGCTTCGACGGCTTCTACATGGCGCGTATCGAACGGATCGCCTGAGCTGCCCGATGACCATATAGACAAAAGTGGCTGCCATTGGCAGCCGCTCTGTTTTGGCTTGCTGACTCACTCCCGACGGGGGTTACAGTGTGTGCGGCTTGCATCGCCAGCAAATAAAAAAGGGAGCCATGATGGCTAATGCCAGTCAGTTAAGCCTGACTGGCATTGTTTTTATTGGCTTTTTGCACCGCATACTTCTGTGGCCTTGCCTTCACACTGCGGGGGTAACTCCGCTCCCTTCGCTCCGGTAATACAAACTGCCCCGCCTGCTTCTCCAGCTCCGCCACCCGCTTCGGGATACTCCCCGGTGACAGGTACGGCATGCAGCTCAGTTCATGGATGAGGTACACCGATGCCATGTGAAAACTCAGCTGGCTCGCCGTGTATCCCTTCAGACTCGCCGCCATCTTTACCATCTGGCTGCGCAGCAGGTTGTACGCCAGCAGCACGCCCCACAGCTCTTGCCGTATCCCCGCCGCCTTCTTGCTGCGTAGGGTCAGCCGGTGTTGTTGCAGGCTGTGCTTCATCTCCCGATAGCCCAACTCGATTTCCCAGCGGTGGCTGTAGAGCTCAACGATATCGGCCCCCGGGAAACGCATCGGGTCGACCATTGAGGTCAATATTTGGCGCGCCTTGCCATTGATGTTGCGGGTCAGCAAGCGGGCTTCCACTGTGTCCGGCAGGTGCGGCCACTTCTTCCTCGCTTGTGGACTGGGTTTGAGACGCACCAGGGCATCCTGACGCCCCAGCTTGCGCACCACCTCGTATTGGGTGCCCTTTTTGAGCGGCAGCAACCAGTGCCGCTCAACGCCCGCACTCTGCCATGCGTGGAGCAGGCCGAGGGAGTAGAACCCCTTGTCGAACAGGGTGAGCGAGTGGTCCGGTGTGCGCGCGATGAGTTGCTCGGCCAGTACCATCTCGCTGACGGCGCAGCTCTCCATGACGGCTTGCGTGAGTAGGTGGCTGGTCAGCTCCATCTGACAGAGCATGCGCACCTGCGGATAAGCGGTCTCCCCATGCTGGGTGCCAGGTTTGGCAAAGGCTGCGACATTGTCCGGGGTATCGGGTGTGCGCCACATCACGCCATCGACGGCGAGCAGTTGCAGCCCGGCCCAACCGGAATGATTAGCCTGCTGGTGCCAGCGCGAGGCGGTCTCGTGAAACAGGCGTTCGATGCTCTTGTCCCCCAGTTTTTGGCGAGCTTGCAGGAAGGCGCTGGGGGCGACAAAGGGACGGTCGCCGGGCAACAGGATATCAAGCTGATTGACCAGCTGGGTCATGGGGACGTGGCGGAAGATAGCCATGCCAATGATGGCCCAGACCAGACGCTCCATGGGCATACGGCGACGACGCAGGGTAGCGACGCCCTCTTCGCCGAGCAGAGTGGTGATGAGCTCGTTGGGAATGAGGTCGGAGAGTGACTCAAACTGAGCGGCATTGCTAGCGTGGAGGAAGTCGAGAGCTTGGTCGATACGCATAAAAAATCCGAAACCAATCAACAGGTTTCGGATTTTCACACATCAGAAGGATCGGTCAATGGGTCCTTAACTGATCGGCATTAAGCCATGATGGCTCCCTTTTTAGCGATGTGAACACCCGCTTATTCAGCAGCAGCGTCATCCTGCTTGTACTTGGCAGCAGTCTCTTTGATCAGAGCCTGCAACTCGCCAGCCTGGAACATCTCGATCATGATGTCACAGCCACCGATCAGCTCACCTTCAACCCACAGTTGGGGGAAGGTCGGCCAGTTGGCGAATTTTGGCAATTCGGCGCGGATATCCGGATTCTGCAGGATATCAACGTAGGCAAACGGCTCGCCGCAGGACATCAGAGCCTGGGAGGCCTGGGCAGAGAAGCCACAGCTGGGTAGCTTGGGGGAGCCCTTCATGTAGATGATGATGGGGTTGTCAGCCAGCTGCTGCTTAATCTTTTCAATAGTTTCCATAGGTGCCTCACTAGAGCGATTTCGGCGGCCATTCTACTGCAATCTTGCCCGAGCACAAACTGACAAAGGGGTGACCCGGCTCGAATTGCGCAAAGAACCCACACAGGATTGATCGTGATCATGGCGCCAATCAAGAGTTGTTAGGCCATCTTTGATACTGCTACAATCCCTTGGCTTTGGGCTACCCAGCCCCATCATTTTAAAAACAACTCTTTTCACATATAGAAAAGAGTACGCAATGTCTTGCAACCGTCGCCTTCGCACGGTCCAGCCAATGGAGAGTAGAAAATGGCATTCGAACTTCCCGCTCTGCCCTATGCAATCAACGCTCTGGAACCGCACATCTCCCAGGAAACTCTGGAATATCACCACGGCAAGCACCACAACACCTACGTGGTCAACCTGAACAATCTGGTGCCGGGTACCGAGTTTGAAGGCAAGTCTCTGGAAGAGATCATCAAGACCTCCAACGGCGGCATCTTCAACAACGCCGCTCAGATCTGGAACCACACCTTCTACTGGCACTGCCTCTCCCCGAATGGCGGTGGCGAGCCGACTGGTGCCCTAGCTGATGCCATCAACAAGGCATTCGGCTCCTTCGCCGAGTTCAAAGATGCCTTCACCAAATCTGCCATCGGCAACTTCGGTTCCAGCTGGACCTGGCTGGTGAAGAAAGCTGACGGCTCTCTGGCTATCGTCAACACCTCCAACGCTGGCTGCCCGCTGACTGAAGCCGGTACCACCCCGCTGCTGACCGTTGACCTGTGGGAGCACGCCTACTACATCGACTTCCGCAACCTGCGTCCGAAGTACATGGAAACCTTCTGGGCTCTGGTTAACTGGGAATTCGTGGCCAAGAATCTGGCTGCCTAATCAGCCTCGCTTGCCAAAACGCCCCGCACTGCGGGGCGTTTTTTTATCTCGATATGGCTGCGAAAATGAATAAGGCGCCCGCTGGCGCCTTTTACATATCGAGATAACCCGCTTACTGGTCCAGCTCGTCCATGTATTCATCCAGATTGGCATCGTCAGCCTGCTCTTGCTGAGACGCTTTCAGCTCGGTCTGCTTGCCCGTCACCTTGCCCTGGTTATATTGCAGGTAGAAGTCCTTGGTCAGCGCATAAGGATCGAGGGAGTTGTCGATGATCCGCTCCTGATCGATCAGCTTGGCACGTGTGCCCAAGCCATCTAGGGCCCAGTGTGCAACCTTCATCGGGAAGGTTAACAGGGCATAGGGGAAGTAGAAGCTGTCAATCGTATCGCCAACCAGCTCCCGGGTGGTGGTCGGGCCGTAGACAGGCACCATGATGTAGGCACCATTACCGATATCGGCCCTGCCCAGCACTGTGTCCATTTCCAGCTTGTTACGCTCGAGGCCAGCATGTTTGGCCACATCGAAGATACCCAGCAGACCGACCGTGGTGTTGAGGGTAAAGCGCCCCAGGTTGGTGCCCGCCCCCTTCAAATCACCGGTGATCAGATGGTTTACCATGCTGCTTGGCTCATCAAAGTTGGCAACAAAGTTGGCAATGCCATCCTTCACCCCTACCGGAATGTAGCGGGCATAGGCATGTACCACTGGACGTGCCACATAGGGCTCCAGCACATCATAGTTGACCGCCCACATGGCCCGGTTGGCCCCCTGGAAGGGATCGCGGGGATCGGCCGCCGTACTGGTGGCACCCGGATTATTCATGCCGGGATTGAGATCCAGACTCTCTGGGCCAGGCTTGGGTGGGCCACCGGCACAGCCAGCCAGCAAGAGGGCTGCCAGTATGGCCCCTGAACGAAGATACATATGATAGTCCTGACGTTTTATTTTGATTTATCAGAAGTATAGATAACCCGGCTCCTATCCAGGAGCCGAGTTATCCAAAGGCATATTAGAGGGCGTGATCGATGCGGATGTCAATCGGAGCAGCAGGGATCTCGGCCGTCTTGACCGGCACGGATACCCCTTCGAAGGCTCCTTCCTTGTTCATCACATTGCCACCGCGCGAGAGACGTGCCTTGAACTGCAGCTCCGGATAGGCCGCCAGTTTGCTGCCTTCCATCATGGCATCGCCATCCCCGAGTGACAGGGTTACAGGCAAGGTTGGCCCTGCGATACGCTTCACGGCGATGGGCATGGGCGGCCCGTTGGGCACCACGGCAAAGACGAAGAGATGGGCATCTTCCGGCATCTGAATGCCCGTCGCCAACGTGACGTGGATGGGGAACTCCCCCTCCTTCACCGCGAGCGGTTTTCCCTCAGCTTCGCCCGCGTTGGCTGCGCCTGAATTCGTCACCTCGATGCCGCGCTGTTTAAGCTGCGCGCGGGCATACTCCATGGAGCGCTCGACCATCACGTAACGGGGAGTGCCTTTCTCCATCAGTGGCAACATCGCCTGCCAGCGAGCCAGCGCGGTCTGGAAGTCGTCTTTTTGCAGCGCCATAAAGGCATAGACGGAACGCGCTTCAATATTGTCCGGATCCTGCGCGATAGCAGCCTGCAACAGGGCATCAGCTTGCGCCTCATCCCCCGTCATCATCAGCGCCTGCGCATAGGGCACCGCCACCAGCGACTTCTGGGGGGCAAGCGTGTAGGCCCTCTCCAGCGCCTCGTTGGCCATCTCGGGATCATTTCCATCCAGCGCCAAGCGTCCCAGCAGCAGCCAGCCGCGGTAGTCGTTCGGTTCATCCTTGAGGCGGGTACGCAGTGCCAGCGTGAAATCCAGCAGATCCTGCTCGGTCACCTGGGCATCGCGTTCCACCAGAATGCGGTTGCTCAGCTCGCCAAGACGGCTGCTGGCATCTTGCCAGCGACTCACCTCTTGCCAGGAGCCCAACTTGTAGTAGAGCCCCAGACTTACCACCAACAGCACCAGCACACCCGGGATCCAGATCAGACTCTTGCCACTGCGGGCAGTCTGCTCCACATCGGGAATATCATCCAAGAGACTTCGTTGCAGCTCGACCAGCGAGTCGGACTCCTCAGCCAGGATACCCTGTTCACGCTCTTCGCCAATCTCCAGCAGCCGCTGGCGATAGAGCTGTTTGTTGAGCGCCGAGCGACTGATGCTCTGTTTGCCTTCACCACGCCACAGCGGCACGACGAGCGCCAGACTCACCAGCACCAGCAAGCCCGCAATCACTATCCAAAAAGCGGTCATTGTTTCTCTTCCTCTTTGAGCAGCTCGGCCAGTCGGCGCTGCTCCTCCTCGCTCAAGGCGTTATCCAGTTGTTTTTTCACCGCAGAGGGCCGGCGACTACGCATCACGACCACGGCGCCACCGATCAGGATCACCATCAGCGGGCCGAGCCAGAGGATCAGGGTGGAGGCCATCAGGGGCGGGTTATAGAGGATAAAGTTGCCGTAGCGGGCCACCATGTAATCCACTATCTCCTCTTTATCCTTGCCCTCGCGCACCATCTGGTAGGTCTTGTCGCGCAAATCCTTGGCCAGCCCCGCATTGGAGTCGGCGATATCCTGGTTCTGGCACTTGGGGCAACGCAGCTCCTTGGTCAGTTCGCGAAAGACCTGCTCCTGATTGTCGTTGTCGAAGGTGTAGACATCGATAGCGGCCATGGCGGGTGCTTGCACCACCCATCCCAGCAACAGCAGCAGGGAAGCAATAAATACTCTCATCAAGACTCCCCTCACTTCATGGCATCAAAGATGGGTTTGAGGGTCGACCCCCAGTTCTCGGGGTTGATATCCCCCACGTGGCGATACCGGATGATCCCCTTGCTGTCGATAAAGAAGGTTTCCGGCGCGCCATATACCCCGAGATCCAGCCCCAGCATGCCGTCCGGATCATAGAGGTTGACCTGATAGGGGTTGCCTAGCTCCGCCAGCCATTTGATCGCCTTGTCGCGCTCATCCTTGTAGTTCATGCCGATGATGGGAATACCCTGCCCCGCCAGCTGTTTGAGGTAGGTGTGCTCGCCATAGCAGGTCGGGCACCAGGTGGCCCAGACGTTGAGCAGCATGGGGCGACCGGTCAGGATACTGCGATCGTGCTGCTTGTTCAGATCGTAAATGTCCTGCAGAGTGAACACCGGCACCTCTTTACCCACCATCACGGACTCAAGCTTGGTGGGATCGGAGTAGAGCCCTTTGAACAGGAACACCGCCCCCAGCAAAAAGACGATAAAGGGGATTAAAAACAACCAGGTCTTTTTGTTCATGCCTTGGCCTCCTCCTCACGACGGCCGAAACGGTAACGCTTGTCGAGCATCGCCAGCACGCCACCAATAGCCATAAAGACGCCGCCGAACCAGACCCAGCGCACGAACGGCTTGTAGTAGATCCGCACCGCCCAGGCACCGTTGTCGAGTTGTTCGCCAAGGGCGGCGTAAAGGTCACGGGTAATGCCGGCATCGATGGCCGCCTCGGTCATCGGCATCCGGGTCACCTTGTACATCCGCTTCTCCGGCTTGAGCATGGCCACCTGCTTGCCATCCTTGTGCACTTCCAGCACGCCTTTAAAACCGTCGTAGTTGGGGCCGTTCTTCTCCTTGATGCCGGTGAAGACAAACTCGTAATCGGCAAAATGGACTCGATCCCCCGCCTGCATCCGCAAATCTTTCTCGATGCTGTAGTTCTGGGTACAGGCGATGCCGATGATGCTGACTGCCAGCCCTACATGGCCAAGGATCATGGCCCAGTGGCTGTTGCCCAGCTTGCGAACCCCGATGGCAAGGCTGTGCTTGTGGGTAGCGCGCGCCCAGGTCTCCTGCACGCTGGTTACGATGATCCAGGCGCCCAGACCAATCCCTACCGCCGCCCACGGCTTGAAGGTTTCGGCAAAGAGCAGCGGCAACAGCAAGGCTGCGGCCAGACTCAGCACCAGTGCCACGAGCACCTTGCTTTTGAGTTCCCCCAGCTCCTGACGACGCCAGCGAAACAGCGGGCCAACCCCCAGCAGCAGGGCAAACGGGATGATCAACCAGCTGTAGATGTGGTTGAAGAAGGGAGTACCGATAGAGATGCTCCCCAACCCCAGCTCCTTGTGCACCAGCGGCAACAAGGTGCCGAGCAGCACGGTCAGCAGACCCGCCACCAGCATGATGTTGTTGCAAAGCAGCAGGGTCTCGCGACTCCACAGCTCGTGTTTGCCGTGGCTCTTCACCTGCGAGCCTTTGAAGGCAAACAGCAGCAAGGATGAGCCAATCACCGCCAGCAGGAAGCCGAGAATAAACAGACCGCGGGTCGGATCGGAGGCAAACGCATGCACCGACACCAACACGCCGGAGCGTACCAGGAAGGTACCCAGCAGGCTCAGCGAGAAAGCTGAGAGGGCCAGCAGCACGGTCCACGCCTTGAAGGTGGCGCGCTTCTCGCTCACCGCCAGCGAGTGCAGCAGAGCGGTACCCGCCAGCCAGGGCATAAACGAGGCGTTTTCTACCGGATCCCAGAACCACCAGCCGCCCCAACCGAGCTCGTAGTAAGCCCACCAGGAGCCGAGCACGATGCCGAGGGTCAGGAATACCCAGGCCGCCATGGTCCAGGGGCGCGACCAGCGGGCCCAGGTCGCATCGAGACGGCCGGTCATCAGCGAAGCAATGGCAAAGGCAAACGCCACCGAGAAGCCCACATAACCCATGTAGAGCATAGGCGGATGGAAGATAAGACCCGGATCCTGCAGCAGCGGATTGAGGTCACGACCATCTACCGGGAAATAGGGCAAGGTGCGGGTGAAGGGATCGGAGGTGAACAACACGAAGGCAGTGAAGCCGACCGAGATCAGCCCCAGCACACCGAGTACCCGAGCCACCGCATCGAGCGGCAGACGGCGGCTGAACATGGCTACCGCCGCGGTCCAGCCACCCAAGGTCAGTACCCACAGCAGCAGGGAGCCTTCGTGGGCGCCCCACACCGCCGAGATGCGATAGGCGAGCGGCAGCAGGCTGTTGGAGTTAGTGGCCACATACTGCACGGTGAAGTCATTATCGATAAAAGCCCAGGTCAGGCAGAGAAACGACAGCAGCAGCAACAAGAACTGGGCATAGGCGAGCGGACGGGCCGCCGACATCATGCCAAGACGCCCCCAACTGGCGCCCAGTAGTGGGTAGCTCCCCAGCAGCAGGGCGGTGGCAAAGGCCAGGATCAGCGCAAACTGACCTAATTCCGGGATCATGAAGGCATTCCTTTCAATTGAACGGTGACAACAGCCGCACCACGCACGGCAGGCAAAGCGGAAAAGGCAAACACCACAGGGATCACTGCTTGGCTCCCTTCAACTGCGCCTCGGTATACTCCGGCTTGAAGTGCATGCCGTTGGTGGCATCGGCCACTTCCGGCGGCATATAGTTCTCATCGTGCTTGGCCAGCACCTCGAACGCCTCTACGGTCGTGGCATCCTTGAGGGTGCCCTGGGCAACAATCCCCTGCCCTTCACGGAACAGATCCGGCAGGATGCCGTCAAACTCGACCTTCACCAGATGACCGCCGTTATCCACCAGCTTGAAGGCAACCTTGAGGCTCTGGGGATCCCGCTGTACCGATCCCGGCACGACCAACCCACCGATGCGCAGGCGCTGCCCCTCTTCCGGCTTGACCTTGTCCGGCCCCTTCCCCTCCACCAGCTCGCTCGGGGTATAGAAGAGGTCGATATTCTGACTGAGGGCGTAGAGCACCAGCCCGCTGACGGTCGCCAGACCCAGGGTAATGGCCAGAATGATGGTGAGGCGTTTTTTACGTCTCGGGTTCATAGGGTGTTCTCCATCTGCTGGGCCGCCTTGCGACGGGCCTCACGCGCCTGTTTGCTGCGTAACTCACCGAGCAGGCTGCGGGTTTTCATGCGGGTAGAAATGATGATGCCGACCAGACACACCAGCGTCAGGCCAAATGAGAGCCAGACATAGAAGGCGTAACCGCCCATCGCCATAAAATCACTGAAAGAGGCAAAGTGCATGCTTACTTCTCCTGCTCTGCAATCTCTTTGACCCAGGGGCGATGCCACTCCCGCATCAGGAGTTCATTGCGAAAACGCATCAGGGTCAGGGCCCCGAGAAACGCAGCAAACGCCAGGATCATGATCAGCAGCGGCCAGAGCATCTCGGGTGAAATGGAGGGTTTGTCAAATTTGGTGATGGTGGCCCCCTGATGCAGGGTGTTCCACCACTCCACCGAGTAGTGGATGATGGGCAGGTTGATCACCCCCACCAGTGCCAGAATGCCGGCGGCACGGCCAGCGACCACCTTGTCGCTGAAGGCGTTGTAGAGGGCAATCACGCCGAGGTAGAGAAACAGCAGGATCAGTTCAGAGGTGAGCCGTGCATCCCACACCCACCAGGTTCCCCACATCGGCTTGCCCCAGGCGGCACCGGTAAAGAGGGCAATAAAGGTAAATACGGCGCCGACCGGCGCAATGGCTGCAACCGTCATGTCCGCCATCCGCAGTTGCCACACCAGGCCGATAAAGGCGGCCACCGCCATGGTGGAGTAGGCTCCCATGGAGAGAATGGCGGAAGGCACGTGGATATAGATGATCCGGAACGAATCTCCCTGCTGGTAATCCGCTGGCGCAAACGCGAGGCCCCAGACAGTACCGATCACAAACGAGAGCAGACTAATCACCGCAAACCAGGGCAACAACGTGCCTGCCAGCTGATAGGCTCGCTCCGGTTTGGCATAAGGGTGCAACCATTTCCACATAGCTCACAAAACCTTTTTGTTATTAATCGTTTGGCGAGGCCTACCATACCGACCGCAGGGCAGCATCAAATACCCCGAAAGCAATAAGCGGCACTCTCCTTGATCCATCGCAACATTATTTTTTGTAAAAAGACTCCGTTCGGAGCCAAATTCGGTTCAGCTCACGGCCATCAGTTGAGGCTGACCCGCAACGCCGCCGACACTGCCAGCGGTGTCAGTGTCAGAGCCCCCACCAGCATGGCGGCCAGAATGGCAAGCTGCCCGCCATAGGGCAAGCTCATCCCCGCGGCATCGATGGCTGAGGTGGCAAAAATCAGTACCGGAATATAGAGCGGCAGGATCAGCAGACTAAGCAGCACCCCGCCTTTGCGCAGTCCCACCGTCAACGCGACCCCGACCGCGCCGAGCAGGCTCAATACAGGAGTGCCCAGTGCCAGCGTCGCAACGACAGCCAGATAGGTGTTCATATCCAGCGACAGCAAAATCGCCAGCAAGGGAGAGATCAGCAGCAGCGGCAAGCCGGTCAGCAGCCAGTGAGCGACCACTTTCGCCAGCGCCAGCAAGCCCAGCGGGTGCGGCATCAGCATCATCTGCTCCAGCGCGCCATCGGCAAAGTCGTCGCGAAACAGTCGCTCCAGCGACAGCATGGCAGCCAATAGCGCCGCCACCCAGATGATCCCCGGGGCAATACGGGCCAGCAGTTTGGGTTCCGGGCCAATCCCTAACGGAAACAGGGTGATGACGATGAGGAAAAACCAGAGCGGATTGAGAATATCGGAACGCTGGCGCAGAGCCATCAGCAGTTCACGGTGAATAAGGTGCATAACAGCGCGCAACATGGCGTTACTCCTGCAATGTCGATGCGAAGGGGATCAACGAGATAGTCTTCAGCCGTCCTTGCATCAGGGTCAGATCCTGATGGGTGGTGAGGATCACCATGCCGCCCCGCTCGGCGTGGGCCAGAAAGAGCTGCTCGAGCACCTTGACCCCCTGCTTGTCGATAGCGGTAAAGGGCTCATCGAGGATCCAGAGCGCCGGTTTTTGTGACAGCCAGAGTCTGGCCAGAGCCACCCGGCGTTGCTGACCGGCAGAGAGTTGCCCGGTCGGGTTCTCTTCAAATCCGGCCAGCCCTACCCGGGCCAATATCTGCCACAAGTCAGTCTCTGTTTGCTGCGGGTGATGCAACTGCTGGTAGAACTTCAGGTTTTCAAAAGGGGTCAGCGCCGCTTTGACGCCGGGCTGATGGCCGAGATAGAGCAGATTGGCATGATACTCATCACGACAATGACGAATATTCTCCCCATTCCAGCACACCTCACCGGCAAACGGCTGCGACAGCCCGGTCAACAACCGCAACAGGCTGGTCTTGCCAACACCGTTGGGCCCTTCAATTTGCACCAGATCGCCGGGCGCAACAGAGAAAGAGAGGTGTTCAAACAGAGTGCGATCTTCGCGCACGCAGCTCAGATTGTTAACTTGAAGCAGCATGGGGATTTTTTCAGAGAAAATGAAGCGGTCTGCATCTTAACACAGTATTGGAATACGTCTTTTCAAAGATGCAACAATTGAACTGACTGGCGACCGGGATCACAAAGAAAATATGGTAGAAACCGCCTGCTCAACGCAGCTGGGGGACAAGCGGCTGCACGCCATAAAATTCAGGAAGGCAATTGCCTTCCTGAATCATCATGAGCGACCTTTTCGCAACGATATCAAGAGCTCGGCCTCTGCCTTTGGCAACTCGCACTCACTCATGACTTCATCAAGATCGGCGCCCAGTTCGACCATCTTTGCCGCTCGGCTGTAGAGCCTGCGTTCGGGATCCTGCATGGTCAGCTCTTGCTGGCGCTCATTGACCTGCTGCATCGCCCCTTCCACCGACTGCAGACGCTGCCCCATGCCAATGGCGCCGGTATGGAGTTCCATCATCTGCTTGCGCAAGCTTTCCAACTGACCTTGCAGGGTTGCCACACTGGCCTCGGACTCCTGCTTGCTGCGCTTGCTCTTGAACCAGATATAAGAGGCAAACGCCAAGGCAATCAGGGACATCCCCAAGGCAACCATCTCGATTATCAAAACATCACCTTACTTATCAGAGGGAACCGATATCTTCCCACTCTTCATCGGAGAGCAGCTTGTTCAAGTCAACCAGGATCAGCAGTTGCCCATCGCGGTTGCTCACCCCCTGAATAAACTTGGCGCTCTCTTCAGTGCCGACCGCAGGTGCCGCATCGATTTCGGAAGAGCGCAGATAAACCACTTCTGCCACACTGTCGACCATGATGCCGATCACCTGCTTCTCTGCCTCGATGATCACAATCCGGGAGTTTTCACTCACATCACCGGAAGGCAGACCGAAACGGGAACGGGTATCGATGACAGTCACCACATTGCCACGCAGGTTGATGATCCCCAGTACGTACTCAGGTGCACCCGGCACCGGTGCAATTTCGGTGTAGCGCAACACCTCCTGAACCTGCATCACATTGATGCCGTAAGTTTCGTTTTCCAGTTGGAAGGTTACCCATTGCAGCACTTCATCTTCGGCCAGATTCTGTGCAATATTGCGCTTTTCTGTCATGTTTTTATTCCTTTTATGAAAACGTCTACTGCTAAAACTAGCAATAAAACAGCTCGATTGCAGAAGTTATCAGCGACCTTCTATGTTAACCCCACGCTCCAGCAACAGGAGCAGTTCGCGGACGTGTAACAGGGCACACATTTTTTCTTTAACCATGCCCGCCAACCAGGGGCGCTTGCCCTCCTGATGGCGCCATTTCACCTGGTCACGGTGTAATAATTCAGTCCCTTTGAGATGGTGGCAGGCTAATCCCCACGGCGATTCACCAAGCATAATCAGATACTTGTAATCATCCATCTCGAGATGCTGACCCGGCATGACCCACTGGGCAGTATCGACCACATTCATCTTCTGCTCGCGAGAGGTCATGATCCCCTTGTACCAGCCCGGTTGGCCAAACAGGGAGGTGATCTCGCCCAGCTGATGAATACCACCAAGCTCGGTCAACGGCACCGCAAACGTCACACCCGCGACTTCAAAGAAAAGGGCCTGAAACTCTTTACCGGTATCGATATTTTCCCAGGCAACAGGTTCACTGGCTTCTACCGGAGCAACCTCCACCGCAGTCTCGGTCAGGATAGTAGTATGGGGCTCCGCAACCTCGGGGAGTAGCACCTCCGCAGGCCACTCAGGCTCTACCGGCAACAGTGACTCCTCCGCCACAATCTCCAGCGGTGCGGTGAGTGTTATCTCCTGGGTGAAGGCATCATTTTCGAACTGGACTTGTCCCACCTGAGCCAATAGTTCACCGAGCTGGGCAAGCCGTGGATCGCTTTCGAGGTAAGGTGCGGCGACTACCTCGGGGACGCTTTGGGGCTGACGTTGCAACTGTAAAACAGGGGCAGATTGAACCTCTTCCACCTCATCCAGCACCAGCGGCTCATCGAGCAGCAGGGAGTGGAAATAGTCATCCATCGCCCGAACTTGAATGGTATCTCTCATGCCGTCACCTCATGAACCCGTTGCCGCTCAAGGGCATCAAGATGATTGAGCAGCGTTTCATATGCATAGGTTCCACGACTCCCGGGAGAATAGATAGACGGGGGGATATGCAGCAAGCTGGCATCCCGAAACTTGGTATCAATAGGGATTACCGCATTCCACACTGAATCCCCATATTGATCCTTGATCGATTTCAAGGTCATCAAAGAAGCACGGGTGCGCTTGTCGAACATGGTCGGGATCACGGTATAACGGAACTTGTCACGCTTGGAACGCTGCATGATCTCGAATGTTTTCATCATCCGCTCCAACCCCTTGAGAGCCAGAAATTCGGTCTGGACAGGCACCAGAATCCGATCGCAGGCAGCCAGCGCGTTGACCATCATCACCCCCAGTACTGGCGGGCAATCGATCAGCACGTAATCATATTGCTCCTGAATTCGCAGCAGTGCCCGCTTCAGTACTAGTCCCATCCCCTCACGATTGCCCATCACCCGATCAAGGGTTGCCAAGGTAATAGATGCTGGCAGTAAGTTGATATTTTCGAACTTGGTCTTGAGCGTCAGTTTATTGACAAGCTCGGCTGTCGGTTTGACAGCTTGAAACAACTCATAGAGGGTTCCATCCAGGCGATCTGAATCAAAATCAAGATATGCAGTCAGCGAAGCATGGGGGTCGGTATCAATCAACAGCACCCGCTGGCCACGCTGGGCCAGGATCCCCGCAAGCGAGACCACTGTGGTGGTTTTACCCACACCACCTTTCTGGTTGGCAACCGTCCAAACAATCACTGTATCAATCCTGCCTTGTTGTTATACGTATGCCACCACCGGGCAAGGTGATCACCTTTATCTCTCCTGCATCCACCGCCTGTTGTACAGCAGGAACCGGTTCGGCAACTACCGTAGGCGTTGCAACCACAGGTGCTGGCGGCACCCAGGCAAACTTGGAGATAGCGACCACAACCTTGCGATTCTGCAGTCTGCCCTGCTCGCTGCCGTTGTCAGCAAAGGGGGAAAACTCGCCATATGCCTCGAACGCCAGACGCTGGGGGGCGATCCCATCGGCAATCAAGCCATTGAGTACCGCCTCGGCCCGAGCAGCAGAAAGCGCCCAGTTAGAACGATAAATTTCATTATTTATCTGTTGGTTATCGGTATAACCCCGAACCCTTACATAGTTATCGACCGGTTTGAGAATACTTGAAAGAGTATTAATGACCGGTGCAGCGTTTGGTCCCAAAAAGGCACTGCCGCTGCCAAACAACAAGCCGGAACTGAGTTCAACCATCAGCCAGTTCTCATCTTGCGTCAGTTTGACGATACCGGCATCCACCAGCGAGCCCATGCTCTGTTGCAACTGCATATCGAGTTTTGCAAGTGTCGCGCCATCTTGCAGCACTGGCACACCAGAAATAGGAGCACGTGAAGGAGAGGGGGATGCTGGGCTTTCCAGCAATGATGGAGAGGCAGATACCGGGTTATCCAGCAGGGAATTACCCTGCCCTTCAAGCAAGCCATTGCCGCCAGACTGCATGACACTGAACGCCTGGCTCATACCATCAATCACCGCGCGATACTTGTCCTTATTCACCAGTGCAACAGAGTAGAGCACCACGAACAAGGCAAAGATCAGCGTCATATAATCGGCATAGGAGACCAGCCAGCGGTCAAGATGCTCACGACCCTGCAAGTGCAACCGATAGCGCTTGCGCATGGCTACTCTCCTTTCAAATAGGCCTTGAGCCGGCGTTCAACCTGCAAGCCGTTTTCACCATGGGCGATAGCCAGCAGCCCTTCCAGGGTCATCTCCTGAAAGAGTGCATAGTGATAGTGAAATGCGCGTAGCCGGTTGGCGATAGGCAGGTAGATGAGGTTGGCAAACCCCACACCATAGATGGTTGCCACAAATGCCACTGCGATACCCGCCCCCAGCGCTGACGGGTCTTCGAGATGAAACATGGCCTGGATCAGGCCCAGCACGGCACCGATGATCCCGATGGTCGGACTGTACCCCCCCATGGCTTCAAATACCCTGGCGGCATGTTCATTGCGCTCCTGCTCGATATCGATGTCCGCTTCCAGCAGCATACGGATATCCTCTGTGGAGACCCCATCGACAATCATACCAAGCCCTTGGCGGGTAAAGTTGTCTTCCTCCTGCTCGGCCTGATTTTCAAGGGCAAGCAGCCCTTGCTGGCGCGCAAAGACTGCCCATGACTGCAACCGTTCGGCCTGCGTCGCGAGATCCTGGCGGGGAGGGGTAAAAATCCATAACAGCTGGCGCAACGCCAGCAAGATGTACTTGGCTGGGGTCTGCAACGTGACGGCACCGACGGTACCACCCAGCACGATCAAAAAAGCAGGGCCGTCCACCAGCGTCAACAGGGAGCCGCCATGCCACAGTTGGGCAATGGCAATAGCCCCCAATGCCAGGAGCAGACCGAGCAAGCCCATGATTAGCGCCCCAACTCAACCAGAATACGCTGGGCCACCTTGTCCAGAGGGAGTGATTCGCTGGCAATCCCCGCTTTGGCTACCGCTTGCGGCATACCATATACCACGCAGGAAGCCTCATCCTGAGCCCAGATGGTTGATCCCTGCTCTTTCAGCAGTCTGGCGCCATCACGGCCATCAGCCCCCATACCGGTCAGCACAATCGCCAATACCTTGTCGGCATAGGTTTTGGCCGCAGAGGCAAAAGTGATATCCACACAAGGCTTGTAATTGACCTTGTCGTTGCCATCCACGATGCGAATGCGGGCCCCTGCACCACGACCTTCCAGCAGCATCTGTTTGCCACCGGGAGCAAGATAGGCATGCCCGGGTTTAAGCACATCGCCATCTTCCGCTTCCTTGACGCCAATCTGACATAACCCGTTGAGACGGGCAGCAAACGCGGCAGTAAAAGTGGCTGGCATATGCTGGATAAGCAGGATGGGATGGGGAAAATCTCCCGGCAACTTGGTCAGCACATTTTGCAACGCAACAGGTCCGCCGGTAGAAGTGCCGATCGCCACCAACTGATAACTCTTGCCACTGCGCTTGAATGAAGCACTTGGCACAGTACGTTGCAAGTCAGGCTGACGATCTGAAGTTCTGGGCACAGTGCTGCCCAGAGGAGCACGAGCAACCGGTTCAGGTGCTTTGGGGCGAGCAGCGGATGTCATCAGGAAGCGCTTGCGGGAGATCTCCTTCACCCGCTGTTGCAACAGTCTGACAGCTTCATCTTTGTCTCTGGCAATGTCCTCAAACTTCTTGGGCAAGAAGTCGAGGGCTCCGGCGTCCAGCGCATCCAGCGTAGCCTTGGCCCCTTCATGGGTCAGGGAGGAGAACATCAGAATGGGGGTTGGGCACTTGGCCATGATCTCCCGCACCGCACTTATGCCATCCATCACGGGCATCTCGATGTCCATGGTGATCACATCAGGGCGCAGCGACATCGCCTTGTCCACCGCCTCACGACCATTCTGGGCCGTATCAATCACCGTCAGCATGGGATCCTGATTGATGATCTCGCTCACCCGACGGCGAAAGAAGCTCGAATCGTCGACAACTAATACCTTGACTGCCATTGTTGTTTTTCTAACTCCTTGGGCCTGAGCTATTAATGTCTACGCGCATATGCTTTGAGCAGACTCGGCACATCCAAAATAAGAGCAATTCCGCCATCACTGGTAATTGTCGCCCCGGCCATGCCAGGGGTGCCTTGCAGCAGGTTATCAAGTGGCTTGATCACCACCTCTTCCTGACCAATCAAGCTGTCTACCACAAACCCGATTTGCTGAGTGCCAATCTGCACGATCACCACATGTCCGGTATCCTGACGTGAACGTTTGTTGGCGCCACGAATCAACCATTTGTGCAGATAGAAGAGCGGTATCGCCTTCTCGCGCACAATGATGGTGAGCTGACCATCAACCATATTGGCCTTTTTCAGGTCCAGATGGAAAATCTCGTTCACACAACCAAGGGGAAGTGCGAAGGTCTGCTCACCCACTTCCACCATCAGAGTCGGCAGAATGGCTAGCGTCAGCGGAACCTTGATTTCGAGACGGGTACCTTTACCCCAAGTGGAATCGATGTGCACCGACCCATTGAGGCTGACAATGCTGGTTTTAACCACATCCATTCCGACACCACGGCCAGAGATATCGGAGATCTCGGCCTTGGTTGAAAAGCCCGGGGCAAAGATCAGGTTATAGGCATCGTTGTCGCTCATGCGAGCGGCAGTATCTGCATCCAGAACACCGCGACTGATTGCGATGGACTTGAGTCTCTCAGGATCCATCCCTGCCCCATCATCCTCGATGCAAAGCAGAATATGGTCACCTTGCTGGGAGGCGCTAAGGGTGATCGTCCCTTGCCGCGGCTTGCCCGCTTTCTCCCTCACATCCGGCATTTCGACCCCATGATCGCAGGAGTTGCGAACGAGGTGAACCAGAGGATCGGCGAGCGCCTCCACCAGGTTTTTATCCAGATCTGTCTCTTCCCCCACCATCACCAGCTCAATCTCTTTCTTGAGGGTTCTGGCTAGATCACGCACCACGCGCGGGAAACGACCAAATACCTTCTTGATTGGCTGCATGCGGGTTTTCATCACCGCACCTTGCAGGTCAGCCGTTACCACATCCAGATTGGCAACCGCCTTTGACATCTCTTCATCATTGCTTGCAATACCCAGGCTCACCAGCCGATTACGAACCAGTACCAACTCGCCTACCATGTTCATGATGACATCGAGAGTCTTGGTATCCACCCGCACCGTCGTATCGCTTTGCACGGCACTGTTTTCTACTGGCGCAGGCGCCGCCTTGGCGGCAGGCGCTGGTGCTTTGGCTGCTTCGGCAGGTTTTGCGGGAGCAGCCGGTGCAGGTTTGGCTACAGGAGTGGCCGGTTTGGGCGGAGTCACCGCAGCAGGTGCGGCAGGTGCGGCAGGTGCGGCAGGTGCGGCAGGTGCGGCAGGTGCGGCAGGTGCCAGAGTACTCTGAGGCCCTTGGCCACGGCCATGCAATTCATCAAGCAGACGCTCAAACTCATCATCATCGATAAGCTCGTCCACCTCTTTTTGCACCGACTTCAGAGGATTTACCTCTGGCGCCCCCATGTGCTGTCCCTGGCCATGGAGCTGGTCCAGCAAGGCCTCAAACTCATCATCGGTGATATCGCCAGAGCCACCCGCTATCGGGACTGCTGCAGCCGTCTTGGTCGGTGCCCCCCCCACGCCGTGGAGCTCGTCCAGCAGACGTTCAAATTCGTCTGCAGAAATTTCATCGATCGAGCCGCCGCCATTGACAGGAGCAGGCTCGCTGCTGATGGCTGTGGGTTCAACAACTTCTGGAGCAACTTCTTCAACAACTACCGGTGCTGCAGGTTCAGATTCTACAACCGCAGCCGCACTCGTAGCAGTGCGCAGTTGCTCTTCCCCTTCCGGCTTGCACAACTCATGGAGGTCATGAAGCAAATCATCTGACGCAGGGCTGGGTGCTTCGCGATTTTGAACCTGGGCGAACATGACATTGATGGCGTCCAGCGCTTGCAGGATCACATCCATCAACTCCGCAGTAACGGTTCGCTTGCCATTACGCAAGATATCGAACACGTTTTCCGCACCGTGGCATACATCCACCAGTTCACCGAGCGACAGAAAACCTGCCCCCCCTTTCACGGTATGGAAACCGCGAAAGATGGCATTCAACAGGTTCTTGTCATCGGGCCGCTTTTCCAAGTCGACCAGTTGTTCAGACAACTGTTCCAATATTTCGGATGCTTCGACCAGAAAGTCTTGCAGTATGTCTTCATCAACTTCGAAGGCCATGCGTCACTCCATTAGAATCCCAAGCTAGACAGCAGATCGTCCACATCATCCTGACCATTGACCACGTCGGCACGAGCCTCGGGGTTCATGATAGGGCCCTCTGCTTCAATCCCGTTGACAGGAATACTACGAGTTGAATGCTCAGCAGAAGCCTCACCAAACATGGTCAGCATTTCTATTAATTTTGTTTCAACTTCCTGAACAAGCTTGATGACCTTGCGGATCATCTGACCTGTCAAATCCTGAAAATCTTGTGCCATCAGGATTTCTGTCAGCAGTTGCCGTAATTTATCGGCATCAGACTCTGAAGCCTTAATAAAATCATCAAGTTGGTGACATAAGGATTTGAACTGCCCTACGCTCATGTCACGAGACATCAGGGCATTCCAGTTCGGCATCACCAGCTGGATATTGTCATTCAGGCGATCCGCTATCGGCAAACTGGCTTCCACCGCATCCATTGTGCGATTGGCCGCTTTGTCGGTCATATCGATAACGTAGCTCAAACGCTCCCGAGCATCGGGAATGTCATGGGTAGCCAAATCGGGAATACGGGGGTCGAGGCGAAATTCTTGAAGTGAATCATGCAGTTGTCGGGTCAGCTGACCTACTTTTTCAAACAGATCGGCTGCGTTGGGGGCACATACTTCGGCAAGCAGTTCATCGGCCAGCTCAAATTCGCCTTGCTCCAGATGAGCAACAAGCATCCTTGCCTGGTCGAGCGAAATCATTGCTCTCGTTTTGGCCATCATCCCTGCAGCTCCTTAGCCAATTCGTTCGAAAATTTTGTCGAGTTTTTCTTTGAGCGTTGCTGCGGTGAAGGGCTTGACGATGTAACCGTTGACGCCAGCTTGGGCGGCTTCAATGATCTGCTCACGTTTGGCTTCAGCGGTTACCATCAGTACCGGCAGATGCTTGAGCTTCTCATCGACACGGATGGCTTTAAGCAGGTCAATACCTTGCATGCCTGGCATGTTCCAGTCGGTAACTACAAACTGAAAATCACCATTTTTAAGCATCGGCAGCGCTGTATTGCCGTCATCCGCCTCATGGGTATTGTTGAATCCCAAGTCGCGCAGCAAGTTCTTGATAATCCGGCGCATCGTTGAAAAATCGTCAACAATGAGGATTTTCATGTTCTTGTCCAAAATTCCCTCCTAAATAGCCACCAGAGTGGCTCACTTACATGATGCTAAAAACGGGTTGTGTCGTGCGGATTATGCCTTAGAGTTTCATCTCAGTGTAGCCAGTACAAACACTTATAGATGCCAATCTCTCAAACGAGCACGCAATCTGTGCATTGCCTGACTGTGGATCTGGCTCACACGCGACTCGCTGACATTCAAAACCTCGCCAATTTCACGCAAATTCAGCTCTTCATCGTAGTAAAGAGAGAGAACCAAAGCTTCTCTCTCTGGTAGACGACCAATTTGCTCTGATAATTGAATCTGAAATCGCTCGGCAGCCAATTCATCGAATCCCGAGCCGGAAGGGGCATCATCGGGGTGGCCGATCACATCCTCGCTGACCCCCAAATCTTCGATGCCGATAATTTTGCCGCAGGAGACATCTTGCAGCATCGCATGGTAATCAGCGATGGAGACCCCCATCTCGGCAGCAACCTCGGTATCTCGCGCGTCACGCCCGTGGGTCTGCTCGACATTCTCGATCGCTTCTGCAATAGCCCGACTGTTGCGATGCACAGAGCGGGGTACCCAGTCACCACGCCGGATCTCATCCAGCATGGCGCCTCGGATGCGGATCCCGGCATACGTCTCGAAGCTTGCTCCCTTGCTACCGTCAAAGTTGCGGGAGGCTTCAAGCAGCCCAATCATACCTGCCTGGATCAGGTCATCCAGCAAGACACTGCTGGGCAGGCGAGCCAACAAATGCTGGGCAATTCGCTTGACCAGGGGAGCATGACGCTCCACCAGCACATAGGAATCCTGATGACGCAAGTACGCTTGGGCTTTATTCACGGGAACCTTCCTGTGTTGTGGCCGGTTTCTGCAACAAATTTTCCAGGAAAAACTCCAGATGGCCGCCCGGCTGGTTGGGAACCGGCCAGCTCGCAGCCTTGTTGGCAAGGGACCGGAACGCCAGTGCGGCCGGCGACTTGGGAAACGCCTCGACAATCAGCTTCTGCTTGCGCACGGCGGCACGCAGATTGGTGTCATAAGGTACACAGGCGACCAGCTCCAGCGAGGTATCGAGGAAACGATCCGTGACCCGGGTCAGTTTGGCAAAGAGCTCCTGCCCTTCGCGCAGACTGCGCACCATATTGGCCACCACCTTGAAACGAAACACGCCGTGATCCTTGGAGAGGATCTTGATGAGGGCGTAGGCATCGGTGATGGAGGTCGGCTCATCACAGACCACCACCATGATGTCCTGAGCGGCACGGGTGAAGCTCAGCACCATGTCGGAGATCCCCGCAGCCGTATCCACCAGCAGGATGTCGACCTGGGTCTTCATCTCGCTGAAGGCACGGATAAGCTCGGCATGCTGCACCGGAGAAAGCTCGACCATGGACTGGGTGCCCGAGGTCGCAGGCACGATCATCATGCCGTATGGACCTTCGACGATGATATCGTCGATGGTGCATTCACCCGCCAGCACGTGAGAGAGGTTGCGATGAACCCGCAGCCCCAGCATGACGTCGACGTTGGCCAGACCCAGGTCGGCATCCAGCACCATCACCCGCTTGCCTTGGGCAGCCATGGCTCCGGCCACGTTCAGGGTTACGTTGGTCTTGCCCACGCCCCCTTTACCACCGGAAACGGCGATTACTTTTACTCGATTGTTTTGACGCATTTTGCGCAGACCACTCGCCTGATCCATATACATGTTACTCATAAAACTCCGAATCTTCGGCCTCGCCAAAGCCTGCGCCCCAGAAATAGGGCTCCTCTGTTTCTCGCTCCAGCGAGCCCATGGCAGCCCCGACGAGCTGCGCCGCATTGGCAACCTGAATATCTTCCGGAACCCTTTGTCCGTCAGTGATATAGCTGATGGGCAATGAATTCTGGATACACACGTTAATCACTTCGCCCAGATTCAGACTTTCATCCAATTTGGTAAGTATGCAGCCGCTTAATGGAATACGCCGGAAATGGTCAACCGCCTCCTGCATCACCCGACGCTGGGAAGTTGCCGACATCACCAGATAACTGCGGATCCGCACCTTGGCATTCTTGACCAGGGTATCGAGCTGCTCGGTCAGCCGGATATCCCGTTGGCCAACTCCAGCCGTATCGATAAGTACCAGCCGACGGTGGCGGAACTGATAAAGGGCATTGGCCAGCTCTTCTGCATCACGCACCTGCCGCACCGGACACCCCATGATGCGACCATAGGTCTGCAGCTGTTCATGGGCACCAATCCGGTAGTTGTCGGTGGTGATCAGCGCCACCTGCTCGGCGCCATACTTCATGGCGAAACGGGCCGCCAGCTTGGCAATAGTGGTGGTTTTGCCCACCCCGGTCGGGCCAAGCAGCGCCACCGCGCCGCCCTGACGCATGATCTCGTCCTCACTGATCTTGAGCTGGGCCGTCAGCACCTCGGCCAACTGGGCCATCGCCTGATGGATGGACATATCTTCGGGGATCAGTCCCGCCAGTTGATCGGCAAACGCATCATCAAAGCCCAGTTTCTTGAGCTCCTTGATCAACAGGGCCCGCATCGGTTCGCGGCGCTCCACCTCTTGCCACATCAGCCCGGAGATCTGGTGCTCCAGCAATTTACGGATGCTGGCCATCTCCTTGCGCATCCCTTCCATCTCCTGATCCCGCTGGGCAGGTTGAGGGGCGCGCTGGCCGGACGCAACTCGGGCTTTGGGCTTGGCAGGTTCCGGGGCGGCGCCCCATTGCCCCTGCTCGGCCAATGTTCTGGGCGCTGCATTGGCAGCGGCCAGCCCGGACGATTGGGTATTGCCCATTGGCGCCCCATTGCCCGGCTTGAGCTTCTGCTGGCGCGCCAGCAAGGCGGCCAGGGTATCGGCATAATGTTCGTTCTGCTCCTTCGCCGGCGACGGCTCGGGGCGGATCATCTGCCGTGCAGCAGACGAAATATTGACGCTCTCATCGTTCAGCTGACGGCGAACCGGCGCATCTTTGGGCCCCGGAACCTGGGATTGATAATCGACTGCGGCGACTATCTCTACCCCTCCGGTGACCTTCTTGTTGGACATGATGACGGCGTCAGGCCCGAGAGTCTCCTTGACCTCGGCCAGAGCCGTTCGCATATCCTTGGCAAAAAACCGCTTAATCTTCACCCGTCGTCTCCGCTAACTAGTTCTGCCCTACCGCACTGACGATGCGGATCTGCTTGTCGTCGGGCACTTCCTGATAAGACAGAACGCGCAATCCAGGAATGGCATTCTTGACAAATTTCGCCAGGGTATTGCGCAAGATCCCCGATGTCAGAAGCACGGCCGGTTGGCCTTCCAATTCTTGTCGTTGAGTGGCTTCCACCAGCGAACGCTGCATCCGCTCAGCCAGACCCGGTTCAATACCGGCACCATCACCACCACCTGCCTGCAAGGATTGATGCAATATACGTTCCAATTCCGGCGCCAAGGTAATCACCGGCAACTCGGGATCCGGGCCTGCAATCTCCTGCACAATCAGGCGACGCAGGGCAATCCGGCAAGCGGCCGTTAGCACTTCCGGATCCGGACTGCGCGGCGCGTATTCAACCAGGGTCTGCAGGATAGTGCGCATATCGCGGATTGGCACGCCTTCATTGAGCAAATTCTGCAATACCTTCACAAGGTTACCCATGCTGATCACTTCCGGCACCAGCCCTTCGACCAGCTTGCTCTGATGTTTGCCAATCATGTCGAGCAGCTGTTGTACCTCGTCATGACCCAGCAACAGAGCCGCATGGTTGGTCAGGATCTGGCTCAGATGGGTAGCCACCACGGTCGCGGTATCCACTACCGTATACCCCAGCGTCTGTGCCTGAGAGACCATCTCCTTGGCAACCCAGACCGCTTCCAGCCCGAAGGCGGGATCCCGGGTCGCTATCCCCTGGATCTGGCCGAACACCTGCCCCGGATTGATGGCCATCTCCTTATCATGGTAGACATTGGCCTCGCCGGTACTGACCCCCATCAAGGTGATGCGGTATTGGTTTGGCGCCAGATCCAGGTTGTCGCGAATGTGGACGGCCGGGACCAGAAAGCCCAGCTCTTGCGAGAGTTTCTTGCGCACCCCTTTGATCCGGTTGAGCAGTTCGCCCCCCTGATTGCGATCCACCAGCGGGATCAGTTGATAACCCACTTCAAGCCCGATGATGTCCACCGGCATCACATCGTCCCAGCTCAGCTCTTTCTGCTCATGAGGTTGTTCGGCAGTGGCCGGCAGCAACTCACCCTTGGCCGCTTTGGCGGCCGCCAGTTTCTCGCGGCGCAGCAACCACCAGGCGCCAGCGGCGGCAAGAGCCCCCAGACTCAGGAAGGCAAAATGCGGCATCCCCGGCACCAGTCCCATCATCAGTAGAATCCCGGCAGAGATGATCAGCGCCTTGGGATTGTCAAACAGCTGACCCAGCACCGCGGTTCCCATATCCTGATCGGTATTCTGACGGGTCACTATGATGGCGGCTGCAATTGAGAGCAGCAGGGAGGGGATCTGCGCCACCAGACCGTCACCGATTGCCAACAGGGTATAGATCTCGGCCGATTCGCTGAAGGTCAGCTGGTGCTGCATCATCCCGATGATGAAGCCGCCGATGATGTTGATAAAGAGGATCATGATGCCCGCAATGGCATCCCCTTTGACAAACTTGGAGGCACCATCCATGGAGCCGTAGAAGTCGGCTTCCTGGGTTACATCCTGACGACGCTTCTTCGCCTCTTCCTGATTGATGAGACCGGCGTTCAAATCGGCATCGATGGCCATCTGTTTGCCCGGCATCGCATCAAGGGTAAAACGAGCACTCACTTCCGCGATCCGCCCGGCACCCTTGGTGATCACCACAAAGTTGATGATCATCAGGATGGTGAAAACGATGATGCCGACCGCATAGTTGCCGCCGATCACCACGTTACCGAACGCCTCGATCACATGGCCGGCCGCCGCACTGCCATTGTGACCTTCCAGCAACACCACCCGGGTCGAGGCGACGTTCAACGCCAACCGCAGCAAGGTAGCGAGCAGCAGTACGGTCGGGAAGGCAGCAAATTCGAGGGGGCGGCGGGTATAGACGGATACCAGCAGCACCACGATGGAGAGGGCAATGTTAAAGGAGAAGAGCACATCCAGCATCAGCGGCGGGATGGGTAACACCACCATGCCGAGCGCGGCCAATACCAGCAGAGGGGTACCAAGGCCTTTGCCCAATACTCCCCGGTACTCTTTGAACTGGCCCAATACTGCCTTGAATTCCATCGCGCTTCTCAATTTCAACCTGCTGGTGCCAGATTAAAGCAAACATCAAGCCAACAATACAAGACATTGAAATGCAATGGATTTATTTTGACTACGTCAGAACTTTGTCATTTTCGATATTCGGTCGGAATGGGTAGATCTTTAGCCAGCGGCTGGGGACGACGCCCCTGACCACGACGGAATTTCTTGAGCTGGAAGACATAGGCGAGCACCTGGGCAACCGCCGCAAACAGCCCTTCCGGGATCTCGTGGCCCAGCTCGGTTGAGTGGTAAATGGCCCGGGTCAAGGCTGGTGACGGCATGATGGGGATCTCGTACTCTCTGGCGATCTCCCTGATCTTCATTGCAATTTCATCTGTTCCTTTGGCCACGACCTTGGGCGCGGCACCGGGTTTGCCCGCATCATACTTGAGCGCTACCGAGTAGTGGGTCGGGTTGGTGATCACCACATCGGCCTTGGGTACATCCCCCATCATCCGGCGCATCGCCATCTGCATCTGCAACTGACGGATCTTGCCCTTTACCTCGGGCTTGCCTTCGCTGTCCTTGAACTCGTCCTTGACCTCCTGTTTGGTCATCTTGAGCTGACGCATGTGGTTCCACTGCTGGAACGGCACGTCGATGGCTACGATGGGAAGCAGGGCGCAGCAGAGGATGATAAGCATCCAGAGAAACAACTCCAGCGCATCGATAATGCCGCCGGGAAATCCCTCCATTGAGAGATTGAGCAGGTGATTGAACTGGCTGGATAGCATCCACCAGGCAAACAGGGTGATGAACACCACCTTGGCGATGGATTTGACCAGCTCGATCAGCGACTGCACCCCGAACATGCGCTTGAGGCCGCTGAGTGGACTCAGCTTGCTCATCTTGGGCATCATGGCTTCGGTGGAGAAGTTCATTCCCCCCATCAGGGTGTTGCCAATAAAAGCGGCAATCGCCACCAGCGCAAACAAGAGTCCCAGCGGAAGCACCAGTTCCCCCAGCAGCGCCGGCACCATGGCGATCATGGCATTGGGATCGAAAGCCTGCTCCCGATCCAGGGTAAAGCCCATGGTGACTACCTTGATCATGGCGGTCGCCAGCGAGCCCTTGAGCATCAGCAGGCCAAATACCGCCGAGAGCAAAACGCTGGCGGTTCCCAACTCTTTTGAACGTGCAATCTGCCCTTTTTCACGGGCCTGTTGCAGTCGTTTGCCCGTGGGTTGTTCGGTACGTTCCTGGTCGGTATCAGCCATGAGCGCCCCCGAAGCACTGGGTGTTGATCAACTCGCAGCTGACCTCCTGCACCCGCTCCCACATGATGTCGAAGTGACCGAGGAACCCACCGATAGTGAGCCAGAGGATGAGCAGACCCGACATCATGCTGACCGCAAAACCGATACTGAAAATGTTGAGTTGCGGCGCCGCCCGGGTCATGACACCAAAGGCGAAGTTGATTAAGAGCAAGGCGACGATGGCTGAGAGCGACATCACCAAAGCAGCCTGATACATCACCCCCAGAAACGCACTCAGGGTTTTCATGGACGAAACCGAAAGGCCGTGCTCGGAGACAGGCAGTGTCTCGAAACTAAGAATGACCAACCGCAGCATCACCAGATGACCATCCAGCGCCAGAAACACCAGGGTCGCCAGCATCAGATAAAACTGCCCCACCACGGGGGCCGACTGGCCATTCATAGGGTCCACCAGGGTGGCAAAACCCAGACTGGTCTGCATGGCGATGACCTGACCGGCCATCACGAAGCTCTCCATCAGAAACTGGGTCATCAGGCCGAGGGCAATTCCGATCAGCAGTTGCTGGCCCAATACCAGAAAACTGCCGGCAGAGAATAGCTCGATAGGAGGCATTTTCGGGAGCAGCGGGGCAATGAGAAAGGTGATGGCCAAAGCCAGCCCCATCCGTACCCGCGCAGGAGCGAGACGGCTGCCGAACACCGCCATCACCATCAGCAGACTGCTCACCCGCGCCAGCGGCCAGAGGATGGAAGACAACCACTCCATGATCAGAGCGGTTGTGTAGGTCATCCCACCACCTCGGGGATTTGATTCACCATCAGTACAAAGAAGTCCATCAGACTCTGCAGACCCCAGTGAGCGCCCGCGCCAAGCGCAAACAGTGTCACGATGAGACGGGGCAGAAAGCTCAGGGTCTGTTCGTTGATGGAGGTGGCCGCCTGAAAAATGGCTACCACCAGGCCGATAGCGAGGCTGGGCAGGATCACGGCGCTGACCATGATATTGACCAGCCAGAGCGCCTCGCGAAAGACGTCGACAAAGGTTTCAGGACTCATGTTTGGGCTCCTTGCGCTCGACCGGCTAACCGGCACCCAGTCCGAAACTGCTGGCCAACGACCCCAGAATGAGGTTCCAGCCATCCACCATCACAAACAGCATCAGCTTGAAGGGCAGCGAGACGATCATCGGCGAGAGCATCATCATCCCCATCGCCATCAGAATACTGGCGACCACCAGATCGATGACCAGGAACGGTAAGAACAGCATAAAACCAATCTGGAAAGCGGTTTTCAGCTCGCTGGTGACAAACGCAGGGATCAGCACCCGTAGCGGTACATCGGCAGGTTTCTCCACCTGCACGTTGGCGATCTCCATAAAGGTATTGAGATCCTTGATCCGGGTCTGGGCCAGCATGAACTGGTGGATGGGCAACTCGGCCCGCTCCAGCGCCTCCTTTGCCTGAATGGTTTCGGCCAGATAGGGCTGCAACGCCTCATCATTGATGCGATCCAGCACCGGCGACATGATGAAGAACGACATGAACAGGGCGATGCCGATCAACACCTGGTTGGAGGGACTCTGTTGCAGACCTATCGCCTGGCGCAAGATACCCAACACAACAATGATGCGGGTAAACGAGGTCATCATGATCACCATGGCCGGCAAGAAGGAGAGCGCGGTCATCAGCGCCAGCACTTGCAGGGTCAGGCTGTACTCCTGAGAGCCATCCCCCATGGTCTTGACGGTCACCGCCGACATGGCGTCCTGTGCAAGCGCAGGCCAGGAGTAAAACAGTGGTATCAGCAGGCTGACCAACAGCCCCGTTTTCAGCCATAAGCCGTTAGCTTTTTTCATGCTTGCCCATCAATTTGCCAAGCTGCTGGGAAAACGCCTGCGGCTGGTTTTCGTCCAGCGGCTCCTCCAGCCGGTAGAGAAAGTTGACCTGCTGCGGTGTTACGCCGACCAGCAGTTGCTGTTCGCCCACCTTGACCACCAGCAGCTTCTCTTTGTAACCCACCGGCAACGAGGCGATGACCCGCATCTGGCCGCCCCCCATGGCGGTTGCCAGCTTGCTCTTCTTGAGCAGAAAGCCCAGCACCAGAATGAGACCAATCACCATCAGACTGGAGAGCAACCAGGAGCTCAGACTAGGCACGTTGGCAGATGCCGCTGTCTCGGCAAAGGCCGGAACAGGCATCAATAACAACAGGAGGCGCATCATTTAAGCTTCTTGATCCGTTCAATCTGGCTGATGACGTCGGTCAGGCGGATACCGAACTTGTCGTTCACCACCACCACCTCGCCGTGAGCGATCAGGGTACCGTTGACCAATACATCCAGCGGCTCGCCTGCAACACGATCCAGCTCCACCACCGAGCCCTGGTTCAGCTGCAACAGGTTGCGGATGCTGATCTGGCTGCGGCCCACCTCCATGGCGATAGTGACCGGAATATCGAGAATGGTGTCGAGCTTGCGACGCTCCTCGGCACTGATAGGGGCATCATCTTTCAACTCTTCCAGCGGGGCTGGCTTGGCTTCCGCCGTCACCTGCTCCTCCAGAGCCGCAGCCCAGGCATCAGCCATCAGATCCTCTTCCTCAGTTCCGCTCATCTTGTTTCCTTATGCTACTTCGTGACCGTTTACCGTAATAAACCGTCAATTATCGCTGTTGATCTTCGATACTGCGCTCGAGCTCTTCCAGCTCGGCCTCGCCATCAATTCGTACCCCGCCCCGGGTCACCAGATGCATCTCCGTCTTGACCCCTTCCGGACGTTTGAGCTTGTCGGTGATCTTGAGCGCCACATTATCCTTGGTGCGGCCCATCTTGGCGTGGAAAGTGGGCAAGTCCTCCACAAAAACCAGCAGATTTTCCGGCATATCGACCGGAATGATATCGCCGGGTCGCAGCTCCATCAGTTCACGCAGGGTGAGTTCGGTCTCCAGCAGCTTGGCCCGCAGCTCCACCTTGACGTCCATGATCTCATCACGCAGCGCCTTGCTCCAACGTACGTCGGTATCCCCCTTGTCACTCTGCACACCGGCATCCAGCAGCTCGCGGATCGGTTCCAGCATGGAATAAGGCATCGCCACGTGGAAGTCGCCGCCGCCACCATCAAGCTCGATGTGAAACGAGCTGACCACGATCACCTCGGTCGGGCTGACGATGTTGGCCATCGCTGGGTTCACTTCGGAGTCGAGATACTCGAACCCCACATCCATCACCGGCGCCCAGGCATCCTTGTAATCCTCAAACACCAGTTTGAGCAGCATCTGGATAATGCGCCGTTCGGTCGGCGTGAACTCGCGCCCTTCAATCTTGGCGTGATAACGGCCATCGCCACCGAAGAAGTTCTCTACCAGGATGAAGACCAGTCTGGCCTCCATGGTGATGAGCGCCGTCCCCTTGAGCGGGCGGAACCGCACCATGTTGAGACTGGTCGGCACAAACAGGGTATGAACATACTCGCCAAACTTGAGCATCTGCACGCCGTTGATCGAGACCTCAGCGGTACGACGCATCATGTTGAACAGACTGATCCGCATATGGCGGGCGAAACGCTCATTCACCAGCTCCAGCGTCGGCATGCGACCACGGACGATGCGGTCTTGGGAGGAGAAGTCAAACTGGGCTACGCCGGGGTCTCCAGCGCCGCCTATCTCTTCCTCTTCGACATCATCGACACCGTGCAAGAGGGCATCAATTTCGTCCTGACTTAACAGATCGCTCACGCTTCACCTACTGCATTACAAAGCCGGTAAACAGCACTTGTTCGATAACGGGGGAAGAGACCAGGTCCTTGAGCACCCGACGGCACTCTTCCAGTGAATCCTTGCGCAGCTTCTCCTTGCCTTCAAAGGTCATCAGCTGTTCGGCACTGGCTGCGCTGAATACCCGCAGCAAGGTGCCTTCAATCAGGGGGATATTCTGTTTGGCCAGCGTCTCGTCGGCGGTACCGCGCACCATCAGCTGGATCTTGATCTGCACCAGTCGATCTCGCTGGGCACCGGCGACGTTGAAGACAAATGGGCGCGGCATACCGACATAGAGGGAAGGTTTAGGCGCTTCCACCTTGGGTGCGGCCTCGGCACCTTCCGCCGCTTCAGCGGGCGGTTTATCGGAGCCGGAGAGCATCAGGAAGGCGCCAACACCACCACCGCCCAGCAAAATTACCGCCAGGGCAATGATAATGATCAGCTTCTTTTTCTTGCCCGCAGCCGGGTCTTTTAGCGTCAACTCGTTATCGTCAGCCATCCCTTGTCCACCCTAGTCTCAAACTTGTTCGATATCATAAACTTACTCGGGATTGCATCAAGCATAGAAATCAATTCCGGAACCGTTTGTCGATTCCACCAGCAAACTGGGGTTGGAAGTGGTGAGTTCCCCTTCAACCAGCCCGTTACCGGACCGCTGCTGACCACTACTCTGACCTTGCTGCCCCTGCCCGTTAAAGGTGGGCTGGCCCTGTTGCTGCTGTTGTTGCGACTGCTGCTGCACCTGCGTCTGACCAAGCTGGATCCCCTGCCCTGCCAGCATGTCACGCAGCCGGGGCATCGCCTGCTCCAGCATCTCGCGGGTCTGGCCATGTTGTACCACAAAATGGACGTTGGCCTGGCTGTCTGACCCCATCTGGATCTGGATCTTCATCTTGCCAAGGCCGAGGGGGTCGAGCTGAATTTCCGCCTGTTGCAGTTTTTCGGCCAGCATCACATTGACCTTCTGGTGCAATTCGGCAGGCGCTTCCTGACTGGCCAGTTTCAAATGGGGTAAATTCTGCGGCTCACGGCGCAACGTCGTCTCAGCAGCGGGCGCCCGGCTATCGGCCACCTGTGGCTGAGTCTGGCTGTTCTGGCCATGCTGAACGGTCTGGCTCGGGCTGCTCTCGCCGCTCGATGTCGTCGCAACCAGGCTCTTCTCCGCCTCACCGGCCTTCGGTTTTACCTCAAGCGAAACCGCTTTGCGTACCTCGTCGGTGCCGGTCACTTCCATCTGTTTGATGCCGGCTGAAATGGTCGACAACGGCGCTTGCGGCCCCTGAGATTCAGCCTGTGCCAACACCTGCTGCGGCGCCACCATCACGGGGGCGGCAGCACTATCGCTCTGAGCCGTCGCATTTGCCGTTACGCTGCTCTGGGCTGCGGCACTTTCTGCGGCACTCTGCGCCGTCCTCACGGGCGCCGAACCTTGATTGGCGGCGGTGGCTGGCTGCTGGCTACCCTCGGCGGCACTCTTTTCTGCCCCCTTGCCAGCTACCCCACTTCCATCCGCAGCTGCTGAAGTGGTTGCAGCGCCCGCCTCAGGCTGCTTGAGCCCCTCATTGAAGGCCTTGAGCGCAGCCCCCTGAGTCGCGGCTTGCGTCGCCTGCCCCTTGTTAGTCAAAGCATTGCTGGCGGCGAGATCGGATTTGCTGTCGCCCCTCTCTTTTTCTGTTAATAGCTCTTCCTGTTTAACGGTAAGCAATTCGTCAATCTGATTCCCCTTAGCCCTGCTATTGCCCGCACTTTTATGACCATCATGCCCCTCTACGGTAGCTGAAAGCCCCTCGCTGAAGGCCTTGAGCGCAGCCCCCTGAGTCGCAGCTTGCGTCGCCTGCCCCTTGTTAGTCAAAGCATTGCTGGCGGCGAGATCGGATTTGCTGTCGCCAGCCTCTTTTGCAGCGAGTGACTCAGCGGATTTGGCGGTGCTTGCCGACTCATCGACCGGCAGCACCTTGGCCAGCTGGGCCATCCGCTCTGCCCCCGTGAGGGGCTTGGTGTGCTTGCCATCTGCTCCGAGGGTTTCGCCCTTGGCAGAGGCTTTCTCCCCGGTCTGCCCATCCGCAGTGGTGGCGGCATCTTCACCTTCAGAGGAGAGAACGGCTGAAGAGGCATCGCCCTGCGTCACCACTCGCGCCGCAGAGGACGATACCGTGGTATCAAGAGTCGAGTTGGCGGTCGTCGCCAGCGGCGACTGCGCCCCGGTCTGACCAGCAAGCTGTTGGGCAATCCTGGCTGCGGCTGGGGTCTGCTCGCTTTCATCAAGCGCAATCCCCTCCAGCTCACCCTCTTGCGGCAACGGATTGCCGTCTACCGCAGTGGCGCTCTGTTGGGCCGCCACCGCCAGCTGGGGTGTCACTAGCGAGGTGTCGAGCTTGAGGGAGTCTTGCAGGCGCAGCAGAAAGTCGGTGGCAGGGACCTCCTCCACCTTGTTGTCGGCGTCAGGATCCTGCTCCTTGCCGGTCTCCTCTTTGGGAGAGGCGCTCTCGGTCGCCAAAGATTTGGCTGAGCGGACATGGTTACCGCCCGGAGTGGCCTCGGCGGCGCCCTGTTCGCTGTTCCGGGCCTTGGCAATCAGGGTGGCGAAATCCCCCTTGCTGTCGCTGCCTGTTCCACCATCGATGCTTTTGCTCTCGACGGAACCGCTCAGAGGCGCTTTGTCCAACCCGTTGGCCGGAGCCGAAGGCGTTTGTGTCAACAGTGTCTGCATCATGATGGGATCCCTGAATTCTGGTGGCCCCCAAAGAGATGGCCGCCGACAATGTCCATATCAAAGCAAGTTACAGGCCAGATTGATGAAAGCGTCGCAACATGGCGTACTCATCCAGCATCTTCTGCTCCTGACGCTGGGCTTTCTGCTGCTCGCGGCTCGCCTGCTTCTCCAGCAACAGCTCCACCGCCTTGCGCCGCTGCTGGGCCGCCAGCCACTCTTCACGACGCTGTTCCAGCGCCTGACGCACCTGCAACACCCCTTCGTACTGCTGGGTCGCTGCCTGTTCGAGCTTGTTGATAAAGGCGTGATACTGGGTATTTTGCTGGGGCGAAATCCCCTGCAGACCGCGATCGGTCCACTGCTGGTGATAGATCTGGCGGTACTGGTTGAGGGCATTTTGCTGATCCATGAACAGCTTGAGATCCTGCTGCGCCTTCACCAGCGCCAGCGCACACTGCTGCTCCGCCTCCACCAGCCGATCGGCCAACAATACCAACCCTTTACTCATCGTCGACCTCTCTGTTACCGACCATCATCAGCGCATCAATGGCATCGCCACCATCTGCAAGGCTTGCAGGCCATCATCGTAGTGAATGACCTCGCGCATCCCCTGTTGCAAGAACTGATCCAGATAGGGTTTTTGAATGATGGCACGGTCGATGCGCGGATCGGAACCCTGACTGTAGGCACCGATGGTGATGAGATCCCGGTTCTGCTGATAGAGGGAGTAGAACTGCTTGAGGGTGCGCGCCAGATCCATATGTTCCGGCGAAGTGACCATGGGCATGACCCGGCTGATGGACTTCTCGATATCGATAGCCGGATAGTGGCCCGCATCGGCCAGCTCGCGTGACAGCACTATGTGGCCATCGAGGATCGCCCGCGCCGCATCGGCAATGGGATCTTGCAGGTCATCCCCCTCGGTCAGGACGGTGAAGAATGCCGTGATGGAGCCCTGGCCGTCACTGCCGTTACCCGCCCGCTCCACCAGCGCCGGTAATTTGGCAAATACCGAGGGCGGATAACCCTTGGTCGCCGGCGGCTCGCCCACCGCCAGCGCGATCTCACGCTGGGCCTGGGCGTAACGGGTGAGGGAGTCCATCAAGAGCAGCACATTAAGCCCCTGATCGCGGAAATATTCTGCAATGGCGAGCGCCGTTTCACACCCCTTGAGCCGCATCAGCGGCGAGGCATCGGCGGGAGCCGCCACCACCACGGAGCGGGCACGCCCTTCCTCTCCCAGAATGTCTTCGATAAACTCTTTCACTTCCCGGCCCCGTTCACCGATGAGGCCGACCACCACCACATCCGCCACCGAGCCGCGAGTCATCATGCCAAGCAGCACCGATTTGCCAACACCGGAACCGGCAAACAACCCCATCCGCTGGCCCTGCCCCACCGTCAGCACGGCGTTGATGGCGCGCACCCCCACGTCCATCGGCTGATGGATCGGGCGGCGAGAGAGCGGGTTGATGCGGTGCTGGGCAAACTGCACGGTCTGGGAGGAGAGAATGGGGCCGAGGCCATCGAGTGGCTGGCCGATGCCGTCGATGACTCGACCTAGCAGGTTCATGCCGACCAGAATGCCGTGCTCTTCGGTGATGGGCACCACCCGGGCACCGGGGATCACCCCCTTGAGCTGCTCGCTCGGCATCAGATAGAGGCGATCGCCAGAAAAACCGACCACTTCAGCCTCCAGCGTCCCATCAAGGGTATCGATGCGGCAGAGGGCACCGATGGCGGCGCGGCAGCCGATGGCTTCGAGGGTCAGCCCCACCACCCGGGTCAATTTACCGGCGACCGGCGGTTTGGGGGCGCTGTCGCGTACCTTGTACCCTTGCAACCGGTTCAGTAGCGAGCCGCTCATCTGGCCTCCTGAGAGCTAAAAAGTGCAGCCGGACAGCAACGTCCGGCATCGGTTATGGGCGTGAGTCCTGCGAAGCCGGTTTCTGCGACGCATTGTCCCGCAAGAAGTTGCGCAGCAACTGATCGATGCGACCGGAGAGGGTCAAATCGATGCTGGAGAGCTCGGTAGCCAGTTGCAGATCGCCGGGGGAGAGGGTGGGATCGCTTTGCAATCGCCAGTGGCGCTTGGCGCACTCGTCGGCGCCAAATGCCTGTTCGATTCGCGCGATATCGTCGGGATGCAACATCAGAGTCACCCCCTGCTCGGCGGCAGGCAGCAAGGCCAGCCCCTCTTTAAGCGCCTCCAGCAAAATGCGAGGAGAGGTCTCCGCTTCGTGACGAATAAGCGCACGAGCCAGTTGCATCACCAGCGAGACCAACTGCTGCTCCACCGCCTGATCCAGCTCGTTAAGCGGATTGGCAAGGCGGGCGGCGAGCCCCTGCCAGTGGGCGATCTCCTGCTCCACCAGCTCGCGCCCCATAGCCAGCCCCTCCTCGCGCCCCTGTTCGAGACCGGCAGAGTGGCCCTGTTGCAATCCTTCCAGCTTGCCCTCTTCCATCCCCTTGGCATAACCGGACTCGCGCCCCTCGGCCATCCCCTCTTCCCAGGCAGCCTGACGGATCGCTTCAAGCTCTTCGGCGGTGATGCTGGGGGCCGGCTCCTGTTCGGGCTCCGGCTCCACCACCTCCTCTTCCTGCTGATACCAGTCAGGGGCCAGGCCAAGGGCATTGGTAGGCGCTCCCGCCTCTACCTCGACCTCCATCTCGGGCCAGCCCCAGGTCTCAACCCGGGCATCATCGCCCTCGGGGCGCACATACCCACGCAGTTTGTTGTTCATGCTTTGCGCGGCTCCTCACCACTGCCTGATGCGGGTTTGGCATCGCAATTCGGTTTATGGGCCATGGCTTAGAGGAACTCCTCGCCGCCACCGGCACCCAGCATGATTTCGCCAGCATCCGCCAGACGACGGGCGATGGAGAGGATCTCTTTCTGGGCCGCTTCCACTTCGGAGACCCGGATCGGCCCCATGGCCTCCAGATCGTCCGCCAGCATTTCGGCCGCCCGTTTGGACATGTTCTTGAAGATCTTCTCGCGCATCTGATCGTCGGAGCCCTTGAGGGCGCGTTGCAGCAGATCCCCCGGCACTTCCCGCAGCATGGTCTGGATGCCGCGATCGTCCACATCGATAAGGTTCTCGAACACGAACATCAAATCCTGGATCTGCTGGCTCATCTCTTCGTCCGACTCGCGGATGGAGTCCATCAGCTGGCCTTCGATATTGGTATCCAGGTAGTTCATGATGTTGGCGGCTGCCTTCAGGCCGCCCATCTTGGCTGCCTGGGCACCGGCCGCACCGGCGAACTGTTTCTCCATGATGTCGTTCAACTCTTGCAGTGCCGCCGGTTGTACCTCTTCGAGGTTGGCGATACGCATCACCAGATCGAGGCGCACCTGCTCCGGGAACTGGCTCAGGATCTCGGCGGACTGCTCCGGCTCCAGATAGGAGAGCACGATGGTCTGGATCTGGGGGTGTTCGTTCTGGATGATGCTGGCCACCTGACGGGCATCCATCCACTTGAGCGAATCGAGGCCGCGGGCGCCGGAACCGAGAATGATCTGGTCCACCAGGTTGCTCGCCTTGTCCTCGCCAAGGGCCGCCACCAACGCCTTGCGCACGAAGTCTTCGCTGCCGATACCGATGTTGGTGTACTTCTGGATATCGTCGATGAATTGACGGTGCACCGCCGCCACCCGATCGTGACTGAAGTCAGACATGGAAGCCATCGACATACCGAGCCGCTGCACCTGCTTGGGCTCGAGATGACGGAAGATCTGGGCAGCATCCTCTTCATTGAGGCTCAACATCAGCACCGCAGCCATCTCCATCCCCGACATCTGGTCGAGGATCTGGCGCTGACTGTCGGTGATGTCATTGCCGGTGACTTGACTCTTCTTTTCTTCAGGCATCTTTGTTCGTTACCCATTCTTTAATGACCTGAGCGGCCAGATCCGGCTCGTTCGCCACCAGCGCACGTACCGCCTTGAGCAAGTCTTCATCACGGTGCAGATCCGGCAGTTTCAGCTGACCATCGCGGACACCAAATACCTGATCGTTCTCGACTTGCGCTGACAGCAGACTCAACTCGTCGTCGCCACCCAGTACGGTGTGGTTGTCGAAATCCACTTCCCCTTCCGGTTTGGCATCCGGGTAGAGCAGTCGCTTGAGCATGGGGCGAACCACGGTGACGATCAAGACGATGATCACCAGTACCGAGGCGGCAATCCGCACCGCACGCCAGAACCAGGGCTGATCGTAGAGCGGCACTTCGGCCACGGTATCCAGCTCTGGGCGATTGAACGGAATCGCGACCACCTCAAGGGTATCACCACGGGTCACATCAAAGCCAAGGCCACCGCTCAGCAAACGACGCAATGTATCGAGTTCTGCCTGGGTGCGCGCCTCACGGGTCACAGCCCCGTCGGCACCGGGCACCGCTTTGTAATCCACTGCAACCGAAACAGTCATGCGGCGAATGCCTCCCATCTGGCGACGGGTATGGCTGACGGTGGTATCCAGCTCGAAGTTGCGAGTCGCCTCTTTGCGGGAACGGCCCGAAGCGGCAGCGCTGGCACCATCACCACCGGTCGCCTCCTCGGGAATATTGGAGGCGGCAGGGGGCTGGTTGGAGAGGGCGCCGGGCACCCCACCATTGCTGCCGCTGGCGCTGTTCTCTTCCATGGTCATCTCGGAGCGCACTGCAGGCAAGTCAGGGTTGTAAGTCTTGCGGGTCTGCTCCTGCTGGGAGAAGTCGAGGGAGAGATCCACTTCCGCCGTATAGTTGTCGGCCCCCAGCACCGGGATCAGGATGGCGTCAATTTTTTGTTTGTACTCCAGCTCCTGCTTCTGCTGCATGGCAAACTCTTTGCGAGTCTGGGCAGAGATCGGGTCTTGCGAGCCGGAGTTGAGCAGGCGGCCATTCTGGTCGGTGACGGTGACGCGGGTCGGCTCAAGGCCATGTACGGCGGAAGCCACCATATCGACGATGGAGTCCACCTCCCCCTGCCCCAGCGCAGCCCCTTTCAGGTTGAGCACCACGGTGGCACTGGGTTTGCGTTCGTTGCGGGCAAACACGTTGTCTTTCGGAATGGCCAGCAGCACCTGGGCCTTGGCCACATTCTGGAACTGCTCGATGGCGCTCGCCAGCTGGCGCTCGCGGCTCAGCTTCAGACGTTCACTCTCCATCCGCTGGCTGACGCCGAAACTGGAATCTTTCAGCAGGATATCTTCACCACCGATGTTGCTATCGGTGGCATTGGCAAGACCGGCACGGGTCAGGGCCAACTGGATAGTGGGGTAACTTTCGGCGTTGACCAGCACGCTCTTGCCATCCACCTCGTAGGGGATCTTCTGCTGATCGAGGAAGTCGAGAGTCTTCACCAGCTCCTGGGTGGTGTAGGTGCCGAGGGGACGCATGTCCGGCTCCTTGCCCCACAGCAGGATAAACACCGCAATGGCCAGACAGATGGCAAGCCCCAGGATCAGGGTGATTTGCCGCAGCACATCGGTGTTGGACAGGAAGCCCAGCGCCGAACTCTTCTGCTCATTTTCATCGAGGGCGGCGGTGCCCTCATCGTTTATCAGCAGATCGCCGTTTTGGTCAGTAGCCACGATTTATGTCCTTATTGCTGACATGTTCATGATGTTCAGTCGTCATGGTTTATTGGCGTCGCTTATACCGGCATGTTCATGATGGTCTTGTAGGCATCGACCATCTTGTTGCGCACCTGTACCGTGGCTTCAAAGGCGATGGAGGATTTTTGGCCCGCGATCATCACCTCGGCCAGATCCACCGACTTGTCGCCCATGTCGAAACGGGTACGCAGATCATTGGCGGCGCCTTGCAGCTCGTTGACGTTGCCAAGCGCCTGTTGCAGCAGCAGACCAAAGTCGGAGGTTACCTGACGACCGGGTTGTGCCAGCGGCGTTGCGCCTGCTTCGATCTTGAGCGCCTGCATCTCTTGCATCAGGCTGCTTGCACTAATTTCCATTTTCCATCCCCAGACAAATCATTGACGCTGGCATGCAACAAGCAATTAGAGTGCCAATGCGTTAAAAATGCGACGAGGATGAGTGGCCAGACCAGGCCGGACGGGTTCGACAACGGCAGGTGGCTCTGATTAAATCCGACTCTGACGCCCACTTTTGCTGGCTGGCAAGGAGTCCGCTCTGGATTATCGCAAACCCGTGTTCAAGGCGATGGACTACATCAGCCACCATCTGGATGACAATCCGGGCCTGGATGAGGTCGCAGCAGCGGCAGCCATCTCCACCTTCCACTTCCACCGTATTTTCAAGACGATGGTCGGCGAGACCATTGCCGGATTTACCCGGCGCCTGCGTATGGAACGCGCTGCCCGTCGCTTGCTCGCCTCCCCCCAAAGCGACATCACCACCCTCGCACTGGCCGCCGGGTTCTCCAGCTCGCAGAATTTCGCCAAGGCCTTTCGCCTGCACTTCGCCATGAGCCCCTCGGAATACCGCCAGCAGCAGGGGGGAAACTGGAAAAGCAAGATTGGAAACGATCCCCTTCCCTTTGACACCTATGATGGCCTGGTCATGCACCCGGTCACCGAACACCCGGGTCTGTTGCAGGGGGCTAGCGTCAGGCTGATGCCCGCCCGGCGCGTGGCGTACATGCGCCGCCTGGGCCCCTATGGCAAAGAGACCTGCGAGCAAGCTCATCGGGATTTGCTCGCGCTGTTCGCCTCAGACGAGGCGATGACACCAGCGGGTACCCTGAGTCTCTATTGGGATATCCCCGATATCACCGATGAGACCCGTTGTCGTACTGACGTCTGCATCGAGCTGGGGCCAGAGATCCCCGCTGGGCGCCAGTTAACCACCCAGACCATCGCAGCGGGCCCCTATGCTGTATGTCACTTTATCGCTCGCGGCGATCAACTGGTTGCCTGCTGGGAGACGGCGTTTCGCTGGGTAGTGGGCCAAGGGCTGAACTGCGACGATCGCCCGTGTTACGAGCAATACCACGCAGGCACGGACTCCGACCGGGATCATTACGTGTTTGATATCTGTATCCCGCTGATCAACCGATAAGCCGATACCTCATTTCCATTTACCCACTTCGGTGCCTTCGGGCACCGAAGCGACGGAGTCATGCCCATGAATATCAAAACGCTGTTTCTAGCCAGCCTGCTGGTAACGCTTCCCGCTGCCGCCAATGCCCAGTCACAGAGCCAGACGCTGATCTTTGGCGGCACCATCTACAGTGGTGATCCGGCGAACCCTCACCCGGAAGCGGTCGGCATTGAAGGTAAAAAGATCGTGGCAGTCGGCAGCTATCAGGAGGTCAGCGCCCGCCTCGGCAACCATGCCAAGCGTCTTGATCTGAAAGGAAAGTACCTGATGCCAGGGCTCATCGACAGCCATGTTCATGCGGCATTTGCCGGTTTTCAGGGGATGACAGTTAACTTTCCCGATGCCATGAGTGAGGTTGAGCAGGTGCAGCAATTTCTGACCCGCAGCAAAGATGATCCCCGCCTGACACTGGGCGATGTAGAGCTATACAGCAATGTCTCCCTCGACTACTGGCATCAGCTTCCCCTGCTCGATCAGCTGTTCAATGGCCCGCAATACCGGCAGATCCCGGTAGTGCTTGCCGGTTCGGATGCCCACACCGGTTGGGCCAATCAGGCCATGCTGCGCAAGGCTGGCATTGATGCCGGCTCCCTTGACGGCCGTTATGCTCCGCTGAAAGGCACTTTTGGCCTCACCCCATCCGGCAAGCTCAATGGCTTTGCCTCGGAAGGCGGCTGGGATGCCATCCTCAAGGCCCTGCCCCCCGTCAGCGACGAGACGATTGCCAAGGCCATCATGACCGCCGCCAAACAGCTCAATCAGGTGGGCATTACCGCCTGGATGGACCCTATCAGCAACATTCGCCCCCTTGCGCCCATCTTCAACGCCGAGCCGGATCGCCGCGATACCGGCCTGCTGCCGGCGTACAGCATGCTCTCCCGGGAAGGCAAGCTGACCGGACATGTATCCGCACTGGCACTGGTGGGGATACATGCATCACCCGTCATCATTGATGACGTATTGGCGCTGCGACAGCAGTTTCAAGATGCCCCGGACGTTAAACTGGTGGGGATCAAGATCCTGCAAGATGGTGTCATCGAGTATCCATCCCAGACCGCCAAGTTGAGCGAGCCCTACCTCAACCGTCCCGGTTACAGCGGCAAGGACGATCTGGACAAGCAGCGTTTCAACGAGCTGATCCGCACCGCGGATGCCCATCAACTTATCGCTCACTTTCATGCCATCGGCGATCGGGCCGTCCGTGAATCCCTCGATGCCATCGCCTATGCCCGGGCCCACAATCAGGATCACCGCTTGCTGCACAGCATCACCCATCTGGAGGTGGTGAGCCCGGCCAGCATTGCCCGCTTCAAACCGCTCAATGTGGCCGCATCGATGCAACTCTTGTGGGCCGGGAAAAACGTGGCGACCACCCTGCTGCTTGAAGGAAAAGTGCCCCCGGCACTGCTAGCCCGCCTCTATCCGGCAGGCAGCTTGCTGCAAAGCGGCGCCATTATCGCCAGTGCCAGTGACTGGCCGGTCTCCAGCCCCAACCCTTTCCTCGCCATGTATACCGCGATCACTCGTCAAGGGGAGCTTGGCTTGCTGCCCCCCGCCAGCGAGCAGATCAGCCGTCAGGCCATCTTGCAGGCCTATACCCTCAACGCCGCCAAGGTAATTGGACGGGAGAAGGAGATTGGCTCCATCAGCGCGGGCAAGAGTGCTGACCTGATCTTGCTGGATCGCAATCTGGAACAGGTAGCAAGCGAAGAGCTCAAGGAGACCAAGGTGCTCTGGACCATGTTCAAGGGCAAGCAGGTCTATTCAGCCCACTGACACCGAGAGAACAAACAGGCCCGCATTGCGGGCCTGTTGGCAAGATCACGACAAGCGCATGGTGTGCAGTGAGCAACCGATAACGACAGGATTAGCGGCTCGTTTCAGTCAGGTCCTTGTCAATCCAGTACTTGGAGCCGGAGATATTGGCATCGAGCAGCAGGCCCTTCTCACCAATCTGGTAGATCGCCATGCCGCCGTTGTATTTGGCGGTCAGCTCGGCGCTCTCCTTGCCGGCCACCACCCCCACTTCGGAGGTGGCTTCCCACCCTTGGGTTACGAAGGCATCGAATCTGACCTTGTCTTCAAACAGGATCACCTGCTGATAGAACTTGCCGCCAATCCCGGCCGCCAGACCTGCACCAAACATCTTCATATAGGTGTGCTTGCCGGTTTTGCGATTGACCGCCACTCCGGCTCCCTGATTGGTATGCAGCATCAGGGAGAACTTGCGCGAATCGAACACCGCATAGCCATAAGCCTTGTCAAACAACAGCTTGGCTGATGGCTGCTCGTTGAACAACCGGATCAATGCGGTGTCGGCCATGGTATTGAGCGCGATCCTCGCCTCTTTCGCCGTCTTGGGGTTGAGCATCTCGTTGAGCTCCTTATCGGCCGCCTTCAGCCACTCCTTGCCAGTGGCGATACTCTTGTCTGTCCAGACGCCAGCGGTATTGAAAGCATCCTCTCCCCAGGCCGAGATGGAGGCCCAGCTCTTCTTGGAGAAATCACTGACATCCTGCCACACCTCCTTGCCGGTCTCGCTCACTGCCGCTCCCAGATCCGACGCTGCGGCCTTGAGCTTGGCCCAGTCGGCATAACAGGGTGAGAAGGCCAGACTCAGTGACAAGGCCAGCAACCAGTTACGCTTGTTCATTTTTTCACTCCCGTATTGTCGAGTGTCTGGGTTACCTGAGACGATCACCTACAACAGGCTACCCGCTGAAAATCACTCCCGCATTATCGGAAGGGGAATCCGGTTAAGCAATCATTGAGTCCTGTTTATACCGCCACAGCCCGACTGCGGTTAACAAAAAGGCTGCTCATCAAAGAGGAGCAGCCTTTTTAAGCACAGTAAAACCGGACGGGCTTATTCGACCATCATCACCTTGCAGGTGTTGGTACTACCCACAGTTTCCATCTTATCACCGTGAGTCAGCAGCACCATGTCACCGCTCTGCAACAGCCCCTTATCCTTGAGCACGGCCAGCGCGTCGCGGCACACTTCGTAGACCGGTTTGGTCTCGTCACCGTCAAACATCACCGGAGTGACGCCGCGGTAGAGATTGGTCCAGGCCAGGGTCTTGTTGTGGGGAGACATGGCGAAGATCGGCAGACCGGAGCTGATACGGGACATCAGCAGCGGAGTAGTGCCGGATTCGGTCAACGCCACGATCGCCTTGACCCCTTCCAGGTGGTTGGCCGCATACATGGTGGACATGGCTACAGCTTCTTCAACGGAAGTGAAGGTGTAGCTCATGCGGTGGTTGGAGACGTTCAGGCTCGGATGCTTCTCGGCACCGACACAGACGCTCGCCATGGAGGTCACTGTCTCGATGGGGAACTGACCGGCGGCAGTCTCGGCGGAGAGCATCACCGCATCGGTACCATCCAGCACGGCGTTGGCCACGTCCATGACCTCTGCACGAGTCGGCAGCGGCGCATTGATCATCGACTCCATCATCTGGGTCGCGGTGATCACCACACGGTTGAGACGACGGGAATGGCGGATCAGCTTCTTCTGTACGCCAACCAGCTCGGGGTCACCGATCTCTACACCCAGATCGCCACGGGCGACCATCACAGCATCGGAACCGAGGATGATGTCTTCCATCGCCTCATCGGTGGCGACGGTTTCGGCACGCTCGACCTTGGCCACGATCTTGGCATTGGAACCGGCTTCGCGGGCCAGCTCGCGGGCGTAACGCAGGTCATCGCCACAGCGCGGGAAGGAGACAGCCAGATAGTCCACATTCATGCGGGCAGCAGTCTTGATGTCTTCCTTGTCTTTCTCGGTCAGGGCCGGAGCGGAGAGACCGCCCCCTTTCTTGTTGATGCCCTTGTTGTTGGAGAGCGGCCCGGCCACGGTCACCGTGGTGTGAATGCGGGTGCCTTCAACCTGCTCGACCTTCAGCTGCACACGGCCATCGTCCAGCAGCAGGATGTCGCCCTGCACCACATCGTCTGGCAGGCTCTTGTAGTCGATACCGACCTGCTCCTGACAACCTTCACCCTTGCCGAGTGCCGCGTCGAGAATGAACTTGTCACCGATGGCCAGATAGATTTTGCCATCCTTGAAAGTGGAAACACGGATTTTCGGGCCTTGCAGATCACCCATGATGGCGACGTGACGACCGAGCTTGGCAGCAATGTCACGCACCTGATTGGCGCGCAGGATATGGTCTTCAGCAGTGCCGTGAGAGAAGTTCATCCGCACCATGTCGGCCCCGGCGCGGATGATCCCTTCGAGGATCCCTTCGCGGTCGGTAGCCGGACCGAGTGTGGTTACAATCTTTGTACGTCTAGGCATGAAAGACTCCAATATGAAGTTGATATGACTTGAGATTCTGCCCCATCAAGCCCATGGCTCGATGCACCCGTTTACAAACCATCTGGGTGGTTTTTGTTATTAAATTACAATACTACACCAAGGCGGGTGGCATAGACAGTCGGGGGCCGGAGCCCCCGACGGTTCAGGAAGAGTGCGGGGTTTCGAAGCGGGATTCGCGCAATCCCTCTTTTACTTTCTTCAGATTTTCGCGAAATTTCATCCCCCGGCGCAGGGTAAAACCGGTCGCCAGCACATCCACCAGCGCCAGCTGGGCGATGCGGGATGCCATCGGCATATAGACATCGGTATCTTCCGGCACATCCATGGAGAGCACCAGATTGCACTCGCGGGCCAGAGGGGAGTCCTTGGCAGTCATGCCGATCACGGTGGCGTCGTTCTCGCGCGCCAGCGCGGCGATCTCGACCAACGCCTTGGTGCGGCCGGTATGGGAGATCAGCACCACCACATCCCCTTCGCTGCTGTTGATGCAGCTCATGCGCATCATGACGATATCGTCAAAGCTCACTACCGGAATGTTGAAGCGAAAGAATTTGTTCTGGGCATCGCGGGCAACGGCGGAGGAGGCGCCAAGGCCAAAGAAGCTGATCTTCTTGGACTGGGTCAGGATATCGACGCAGCGGTTGATGGCAGAGATATCCAGGCTGTTTTTGGCGGCATCCAGACAAGCCATGGTGGATTCGAAGATCTTGGCGGTGTAGGTATCGGGCCCATCTTCCGCTTCCACATGACGATTTACGTAAGGGGTGCCATTGGCCAGGCTCTGGGCCAGATGGAGTTTGAAATCAGGAAAGCCCTTGGTATCGAGACGGCGGCAAAAGCGGTTGACGGTCGGTTCACTGACGTCGGCCATCTTGGCCAGAGCGGCGATGCTGGAGTGGATGGCGGTCTGGGGAGACGCCAGGATCACCTCGGCAACCTTGCGTTCTGATTTACTGAAACTTTCCAAGTTGTTCGTAATTTTATCAAGGGTATTCATCATCACCACCAGGCGTTTTTGTAATTTAGCTTCAGTGTCTTTGCACTCAATCTACGGCTAAGCAAGTTTCCATTCAAGCTAAGGACTATACAAGACAAGCGGTTATGGCAACTAACGCCTGCCATACAAAGTATGACTCATCTCTAATTATTTCGTACTTTTCGTTACAAAACGTCACCTAGCCATGAAAGCGCTTACAAATGTTGCAAAGCAACAACACTGTGAGCAGGCGCACGTTTGTATCGATCCGGCGGGTGAGCAAGCCTGAGCTCGGATAGAATGGGCCGTCATAATCCAACAATAATCTCGGGACACCAGAGTCGTCCCCATCCTGTAACGAAGGAGTTGTTATGCAGCATACCCATGCGCTGGTCGGCGATGTCGGCGGCACCAATGCGCGTCTGGCCCTGTGTGAGCTGGCCACCGGAACTATCTCTCAGGCAAAGACCTACTCAGGTCTGGCCCATCCCAGCCTTGAAGCCGTGGTACGCCTCTATCTGGAAGAACACAAGGTACAGGTGGCTGAAGCCTGCATCGCCATCGCCTGCCCCATCAACGGTGACTGGGTTGCCATGACCAACCACAGCTGGGAGTTCTCCATCAGCGAGATGCAGAGCAATCTCGGGCTGGCGCGCCTGCAAGTGATCAACGACTTTACTGCGGTCTCGATGGCGGTGCCGGTATTGGCTGAATCGGATCGCATCCAGCTTGGCGGCGCCGCGCCGGTAGCGGGCAAACCCATCGCCATCTATGGTGCGGGCACCGGTCTTGGGGTCGCCCATCTGGTCAAGGCGGGTGAGCAGTGGCTGAGCCTGCCGGGTGAAGGTGGTCATGTGGATTTTGCTGCCAACACCGAAGAGGAAGATGCGGTGCTGCAGGTGATGCGAGGCGAATTGGGCCATGTCTCGGCAGAGCGTTTCCTCTCCGGCCCGGGCCTGGTCAATCTCTATCGCGGGCTGGTGAAATCCGATGGCCGTGAGCCAGAACCGTTTGCCCCCAAAGACATTACCGAGCGCGCACTGGCCGGGGAGTGCCTCGATTGCCGTCGCACCCTGAGCCTGTTCTGCGTGCTGATGGGCCGCTTTGCCGGCAATCTGGCCCTCAATATGGGTACCTTTGGCGGCGTCTATATCGCAGGTGGCATAGTGCCGCGCTTCCAGGAGTTCTTTACCGGTTCCGGTTTCCGGGTCGCCTTTGAAGACAAGGGGCGCTTCAAGTCCTACCTCAAGGAGATCCCGGTGTTTCTGATCACCCATGAAGGGCCGGGGCTGCTCGGTGCGGGTGCTTACTTGCGCCAGTCGATGGGGATCACTATCTGATTGAAGAGGGGGAACGAGGCGGGATCATCCATGGTTCAGCCTCGATTCAGTGTGAATGGCATAAAGTAGCCGCACGTAACCAAGAGTGTTGTGCTTCACAAGGAGTGGAAAGCGACTCTCATCCGCTGGATACGTTTGTCACCTGACAAGCCTGAACTGTTTCAACCGGCCTTTTGGCCGGTTTTTTTTATGTCTGATATCCGGGATTACTGGGCCAGCGCCTTTAGCTGCGCCTTGTCGGGAGGATTGTTCCAGTCGATGGGACCGTGGGTAAAACGGTACTGCAACCGTGGCAGACTGGTCTCCAGCCACTCTTCTCGAAAATAGGCATAACCCAGATCCCAATCCGGATCATTGGCCCAACCGCTCTGGAGGAAGTAGAGGCGAGTGCCCTGCCCTTCCGGCACAAAGCGCAGGCAAACCTGGGTCTTTTGCTGGCGGATATGGGGTAGGCTGGGCGGGAAATTCCAGCTGAAACTGAGCAGGTCATAGGGCATGACGGCCATGACCCGGCACCCTTCGCTGCCACGTTCACCCAGCGGGGCATCAGGCCTGAAGTAGATCTCGAAAGGACCATTCGGTTCGGCCACCATCAAACATTCGGGAGCCAGAAAACTGCGCAGACCGCTTTCGGTAGTCCAGGCGTGCCAGACATCGTCTATGTGCGCCGGAACAAAAATGTTGCCTTCAATCAGTTTATTGTCCATAAATCAGCGATCCTCAAGCCATCCATACAAGGGACTCCGGCAGTATAGCCCCATGGCAAATACAATGGACAGTGCTTAATCACACCCTTGTCATTTGCATCGATTAACCTGCCGCTGTGCAGCTGCCTCAATGAACATTGGCTTGATCCGGGAGGGCATCATGATCCGGCTCATGGAAGAACACGACATTCCCCAACTGGCCCGGCTGTTTTTAAAGAGCCGCCGCCACACCTTTCACTGGGTCGATCCCGCCCGTTTCCAACTCGAGGATTTCGAGGAACAGACCAAAGGTGAACAGGTGTGGGTAGCCGAACAGGGGGGCAATATCTGCGGCTTTATCGCCATCTGGCAGCCCGATCACTTCGTCCATCACCTCTATGTGTCAAGCGACTGGCACGGTCAGGGGATAGGACGCGCCCTGCTGGAGCGGGGCCTCGCTGATTCGCCGCACGGCTCGCTCAAGGTTGCGACCCGCAACACGGCGGCAGTAGCCTTCTACCATCGGCTGGGCTGGCAAAACAGTGATGAGACAGGCCACTGCGAGGTCACCGGCCCCTGGTGCAAATTGCTTAGAAACTAGCGGGACGCCCGGCACCTGCGCTTTGTGGTTGAACAGGCACCAGCGGTGCCGGGGGGAAGAACCAGCGGTAGAGATCGAACCAGCCATCTCGCTGGGCAATCACGACCTCGTGCACCGGATCGCGCTGGAAGATCGCCACCTTGTTTTCAGTCAGCGGCACCCAGGCATAGTTGACCAGCGCATATTGCGACTGGATCAGGTTGTACTCATTGAGATAGGAGTCATCGTTACCCGATTCGTGCAGTTGGGTACGACTGTCGATGAGGTAGACAAGCTGGTTGAAGAAGGTCAGTTGAAAACCGGTCACCCGCCACTTCTCCCTGGTCGCCTCCTCCTCTTCGATCACGGTGATTTTGCCCCAGCGGCACACCCCGTGATAGTTAACTCCATTGGCCGACATTTTCAGGTCGTAATGGCAGCCCAGACTGTTGATAAACATCCCGACCACAAACAGCAGCACGACAAGCAGTGGCAACAGCAGCAAGGTATTTTTCAGCGTTCGTTTCATCAGAGATCCCTTACAGCGTTTTTTCGAGCTCTTTGTAGGAAAGCACGCGAACCTGGTGGCCGGAGACCAGCACCAGCGATGCCGGTTTGACTGGTGGCACATCGCTCCGTGCCTCCATCTGGCAAACAACGCCGGTCGGCGAGTCGGTGCAGTGCACATGGAGCCACTCGAAATGGAGATAGCTGGCGACAAACGCCACCAGCACAGCCAGTAGCAGATTGACGTATATCAGGCCCCTTGCCAGCATTGGCCGCCCGATACCGCTGAGAAAGGCAAGTTTGGCGCGCTCACCAAAAGTACGGGGAGCAGCAGGCTCTTTGATGACCTCGTGGTCGGAGCTTGGTGATGTCGACGGTGGCTGCGCAGCCGCTGCAGGCGTGGGCTCGCTCATCGGCTCGGGCAAGGGCTCACTCTCTGTTGGCAGTGCCTTGCCGTAATAGCTCTTCATCTTGCAGTTAAGATGCAGGGAGTACCCTTTTTTCGGGGTACTTCTGATATCCAGCGTCTGGGGGGATGAGGCGAAGTGGCGGCGAATATTGGCGATGGCCACGTTCAGGGAGTTGGGGCTGATGGGGCGACCCAACCAGCCGATTTCGAGCAACAGATCCTTGTCGCACACCTCGTCATGGTGATCGAGCAGATAGCTGAAAATGAGGCTCTCTGCCGATGACAAGCGCACCACCCGGGCGCTTTGCAAGTTGTCCTTGTCGGCACAGAAGATCAACTCTCGCCTTTTGACATCAAAGACATAATCACCGAAGTGATAGGCTGATATGTTATTGCCTGGCGCAACCCCCGTCATACCAACCACCTGTTATTTGCATTCATCATGAAGAAGATGGGATTCCACACCTGATAAAGCCAGATGGCGGCTCAGGACTCGCTGTAATTAAACGAAATTCTAAAGGGTCGGGATCAGCGGCACAATAGATGCAGGCAGGCATGAGCGGGGAAAATGAAAATATGCGTCCAGCGCTGTCGGACTGCGTATCGGGCAGAGCATGATGCTGCGAGTTTTGCGTATCGCGGTCACGCCAATCTCAGCTGAACAGTGACATGGGCATGACGAAAAGCGCTGCAGGACAAGGCCCCTTGCCCCTCACAACATCTCGCCGCGCCTCAAAATAATGGGAACCGACCTGCCCCGCAGGATGATCCAACGGGGCGAAGTTAACTGACTAGACCCGAAACTGCTTGAGCAGGGTGTCGAGCTGGGCCGACAGCTGCCGCAGATCGCTGCTGGCCTCGGCAACCTGTGCCACTCTGGCCGCACTCTCGCTGTTGAGCGTTGCAATCCGGTTGACGCTGTGGCTGACCGCCTCCGCCACCGAGTGTTGTTCTTCCGATGCCTGGGCGATATACATGTTCATCTCGCGGATCAGGCTGACCTGATTTTTAATTTTCTCCACCGATATCTGCACATCTGCCGCCTCGATTCCGGCGCGGGATGCCTTCTCCTGACTCTGTTGCATGCCGGCACCGACATTCTGGGTCGCTTGCTGCAACCGCTTGATACTGGCGCTGATCTCCTCCGTCGACTGGCGAGTACGGCCCGACAAGGTGCGCACCTCATCCGCCACCACCGCAAAACCGCGCCCCTGATCACCCGCCCGCGCCGCCTCGATGGCCGCATTGAGGGCAAGCAAATTGGTCTGCTCGGCAATGCCGTTGATCACCTCGATGATGGTGCCAATGCTGCTGCTCTCGGTCGAAAGGGTGCGCATCAGGGTGGCGACTCGCTCCACCTCCCCCACCAGTTGATGGATGGCCTCATTGGCATGGCCCGCCAGATTGTAACCCTGCTCCACATAGAGGTTGGCCTCATCGGTGGCGCCAGAGGTTTTCACCGCATTGCCAGCCACTTCCTGCACAGCCTGACTCATTTCGGTGATGGCGGTGGCGACTTGATCCAACTCGGATTGCTGGGCGTCACTGCCTACCCGGGTATCTGCCGAGAGGGAGTCACAGAGTTCGGCGGTTTGCAACACACCGGCAGAGAGCTCGTTGATCTCCGCCACCATCTCCTGCAACTTGGCAATAAAGTGGTTGATGTTGGTGGCCAGCGCGCCCATCTCATCCTGACGGCTGATCTTCAGACGCCGGGTCAGATCCCCCTCTCCTTTGGCCAGATCAAACACCGCCTGATTCATCTGATGGAGCGGCCTGAGCACATTGCGATGAATCAGCACCATCAGCAACGCGATGATGCAGAGATCGAGCACCAGGATCTGCCAGACGGTGGTGATCAACTGCTGGCGCAGTTGGGCCTGAATGGCGGCATCACTGGTTTGAACCAGTAATCGGGCCACGGTGTTTTTCTGGCCGCTGTCGTCATAGACCAGATCATATCCCCCATAGGCAGCGGTATCGGCAGGCATGGCTGTCACGGGGGCAATGCTCCCCGCCGAGTCACGGGCAAACCCGGCCACCAGCTTGTCCTTGTTGACCACCAGCAGCGTACTCAGGATATCGGCCGCCAGCTCGGACTTGAGCGATGCCTCGATGAAGGCCGATTCATAATTCCACAGCGGGCCGGGCAGGGAGAGCTGCAGCCGACCGATGGCCTGTTCGACCAGCGCACTCTGTTTGCTGTAGCTCTCCGCCCTGACCGCGTTGTAGTTGTAAGCGCCAAACAACACCAGTAGCAGACTCACCGACAGGGAGGTCAACACGGCAATCCTGAACGTCAGACTTTTCCAATCCATGGTTTCCTCCCGGTTTTACGGCAGCCGGCGCAGTGCCATTGAGCGGCACTTGCTATTGGTACTGTTACTGGTACTTGGCATTGATCTTGTCGATGGTGCCATCCGCCTTCATGGCAGCGAGGATCTCGTTGAGCTTGGTGATGAGCTCATCGGGCGTATCCTTGTTAAACGCCAAGCTCATCTGGGTTTCCTTGAACACGAAGACCGGCTTGGGTGAGGCCACCTTCTCCTTGCTGGCCAGATAGGGGGCCAGATACTGGCCGGTTGCCCAGAGATCGATGCGGCCTGCCTCCAGTTTCTTCACGTTGGCGGTATCGTTGGCAGCCAGCTGCAACTTGGCAAATCCCTGGGCCTTGAGATATTCGGCAGCCGCATCGCCGTTATAGCCACCCACCGAATACTGCTTGGCATCTTCCAGCGACTTGACCGTGATATTGGCGGTCGAACTGGAGAAAAACACCCAGTTGTTATTGACCAGCGGCCCTACCCACTTGAACAGTGCTTCCCGCTCCGGAGTGCGGGTCGTGGAGTAGAGGGCGGTATTGGGGGTGCCGAGGGTATCTTCGTACGCCCGTTTCCAGGGCATCAGGGTCAGCTTGTATTCGACCCCGGCACGCTTGAACAGCTCTTCGACCACCTCGGTCGACAGCCCGACAATCTTGCCCCCCTCCCCCTGCATGTTGAATGGCGGGTAATCCTCGGTCATCACATTCAGTGGCGCAGCCTGAACAGCGCTTATCGCCATCATGGAAGAGACTGAAAAAATTGCACTTTTCCACAGCAGTTGATAGTTCATTGCAACCTCGCTTTGCTTGCCATTCATCCCTGAACATCCGCCGTTATTGAGGGCGGTGCACGTCTGACCCGCTGGGGTCATGCCGGCTTTCACGGCTCGCCGCCCACCCACGTGCAGCAGCAAACAGATCCGGATTTTGCCTGTGCGCAACGAAACGCAACCGGCGAGGCAGGCTCACAACAAATCGAGGTGGAAACATGCCAGGGCAGCATAAGGGGAGTGCGGAGTGGGGCGGATAAGCCTCTGCCATACAACAGCGCCGTGGCAAAGAAAAAGCGCATCGTTTTACGACAGGGGTCTGGGAGAGAAATGATAGAAAACGCCAACATCCATTTTCCCATACTGCTCGAGGAGACCTCAGAGCCAAACCTGTCCTTTAGCTAAGGTCACGAAAAGAGATACGTCAAATGAGAATGCTAACCCCCTCATCTGCTTCCAAATTAGATTCCAGATGAGCTCCGTCGAGCCAAAAAGTGGCGCGAGATACCCGAAAATGAGAAGGCCACCGCGAGGTGGCCTTCTCCAAATCAACAATGAACGTCTGGTGGAACTCAATCCTTGGCCGCGTCCATCACACCCTCTTCGGAGTGCGCAGGCAGGATCAGGTTGAGCAGGATGGCGGCAACAGAGGCCAGGCCAACACCGGCCAGCGCGAAGTCGCCAATCTTCATCTCCAGCGCACCGACACCGACGGTCAGAGTCACGGCGACGATGGCGATATTGCGTGACAGCCCCAGATCCACCTTGGATTCCACCAGAGTCTTGAGACCGATGGCAGCGATGGATCCGAACAGCAGCAGCATGATACCGCCCATCACCGGCATCGGGATGGAGGTAAGCAGCGCATTGAACTTGCCGAAGAAGGCCAGAATGATGGCAAACACCGCAGCCCAGGTCATGGTGACCGGATTGAAGTTGCGAGTGATCATCACGGCACCGGTCACTTCGGCGTAGGTGGTCACGGGTGGGCCACCGATGAAACCGGCGAAGCAGACGCCGATGCCGTCACCGGCCAGCGTACGGTGCAAACCCGGATCCTTGGTGTAATCCTTGCCAGTCACGCCACCAATCGCCAACACGCCACCGATATGCTCGATACAGGGGGCGATGGCTACCGGCAACATGAACAACGCAGCAGCCCAGTTGATCTCCGGGGTTTCGAAGTGGGGCAGCGCCAACCAGGGGGCGTTCACCATGCCATCGAAACTCACCTGGCCCATGAAGACCGCCGAGACATAACCGGCAATCACGCCGCACAGGATGGGGATCAGCTTGATCCACCCCTTGCAAAACACAGCTGCAATGAGGGTGACCGCCAGCGAGATACCGGCCAGTGTCAGCGCAGTTCCCGCAGGAACCACCTGCTCACTACCGGCGCGGCCCATCGCCATGTTGCAGGCAACCTGCGCCACAGAAAGACCGATCACCATGATCACCGGGCCAATCACCACGGGCGGCAGCAATTTGTGCACAAAGCCCATCCCTTTTGCCCGGATCAGCGCAGCCAGAATGAAATACATGAAACCGGCGGCAAACAGGCCAAACATGGTGGATGGCAATCCCCAGGTCTGGGTGGCGTAGATGATGGGGGCGATGAAGGCAAAGCTGGAACCGAGGAAAATCGGGACCTGACGGCGGGTGCAGAGCTGGAACAACAGGGTGCCCACACCGGCGCCAAGCAGGGCCATGGAGGGGTTCAATCCGGTGAGCAGGGGCACCAGAACCATGGCACCGAAGGCGACAAACAGAATTTGCAGCCCGGCGACACTTTGCTTGACTAAGGAAAACATGGATGTCCTTAATTTTTTGATAACTGATGGGGATATTTATCACTTTTCAGTTATCACAAGACTTTTTCAAGGCACAAAATGAACACAAATGCGTCACTTGTTACCTTTTACTGCTTGGGAAGGGCATGAAACTGGCTTTTTAGGCAGGATTCGTTGCTACAAGCATCGAGTATGCGATTTTACGTATTATTGTGACGAACGCCAATCGTTTTTCTGACCGGTTTATTGAAATCCCATTCAACATGGTGATGTTTTGTACGCTAAATGAAGAAAACGGCGGGGACTTGACCCCGATGCTGACACGCTCACTATCTGGCAACCAATACCAGGACACATCCGACATAACAAGGAGGCCACCTGGCCTAATGCCGATCAGTTAAGGATCCATTGACCGCTCCTTCTGCTGTGTGAAAATCCGAAACCTGTTGATTGGTTTCGGATTTTTTTATGCGTATCGCCCAGGCTCTCGACTTCCTCCACGCCAGCAATGCAGCTCAGTTTGAGTCACTCTCAGACCTCATTGCTCCCGAGCTCATCACGACGCTGCTTGCCGAAGAGGATGTCGTGACCCTGCGTCGCCGCCGTATGCCCATGGAGCGTCTGGTCTGGGCTATCATCGGCATCGCCATCTTCCGCCATATCCCCATGACTCAGCTTGATATCCTCTTGCCCGGCGACCGCCCCTTTGTCGCCCCCAGCGCCTTCCTGCAAGCTCGCCAAAAATTGGGGGACAAGAGCATCGAACGCCTGTTTCACGAAACCGCCTCTCTCTGGTACCAGCAGGCCAACCACCCCGGTTGGGCCGGGCTGCAACTGCTCGCCGTCGATGGCGTGATGTGGCGCACGCCTGATACCCCGGACAATGCTGCCGAGTTTGCCAAGCCCGGTACCCAGCATGGGGAGACCACCTATCCGCAGGTGCGCATGCTTTGTCAAATGAAGCTGACCAGTCACCTGCTTGTTCAGGCGGTCATGGAGAGTTGCGCCGTCAACGAGATGGTGTTGGCCGAACAGCTTGTCGCACGCACGCCGGACCACTCGCTCACCCTGTTCGACAAGGGGTTCTACTCCCTCGGCTTGCTCCACGCATGGCAGAGTGCGGGCGTTGAGCGACACTGGTTGCTGCCGCTCAAAAAGGGCACGCAATACGAGGTGGTGCGCAAGCTGGGGCGTCAGGATGTGCTAGTGCGTCTCAAAACCAGTCCACAGACGAGGAAGAAGTGGCCGCACCTGCCGGATACAGTGGAAGCCCGCTTGCTGACTCGCACTATCAACGGCAAAGAGCGGCAGGTACTGACCTCGATGGTCGACCCGATGCGTTTCCCGGGCGCCGACATCGTCGAGCTCTACAGCCACCGCTGGGAAATCGAGTTGGGCTATCGGGAGATGAAGCACAGCCTGCAACAACACCGGCTAACCCTGCGCAGCAAGAAGGCGGCGGGGATACGGCAAGAGCTGTGGGGCGTGCTGCTGGCGTATAACCTGCTGCGCAGCCAGATGGTAAAGATGGCGGCGAGTCTGAAGGGATACACTGCGAGCCAGCTGAGTTTTCACATGGCGTCGGTCTATCTTATCCATGAACTGAGCTGCATGCCGTACCTGTCACCGGGGAGTATCCCGAAGCGGGTGGCGGAGCTGGATAAGCAGGCGGGGCAGTTTGTATTACCGGAGCGAAGGGAGCGGAATTATCCCCGCAGTGTGAAGGCAAGACCACAAAAGTATGCGGTGCAAAAGCCAATAAAAACAATGCCAGTCAGGCTTAACTGACTGGCATTAGGCCACTTGGCCTCCTTTTTCTTGCCGCTTATTCGCCCACCTTGTAACCCTCTTTTGCTCTTCCTCTTCCCGTGTCGCGCCCTAGTTCACGGCGTGTCGCCCCCCATACCTCTTTGGTGGTTAAAAACAGCCCGTCACCTATACATAAGTGTGGGGTTTGAGCAGCAGGCAACCCCACTACACCAAACATCGACGAGGATACGCGATGAACATAAGAGTAAAACCTGTGTGGATTGCATTGGCATTGGCGAGCACAGGCGCACAAGCGAAACCGGTTCACGACTGGTATGCCGGGGTTGGCGGTGGCTGGGCCATTGCCCACAATCTGAATGATTTCAGTCAGGATGTCGGCAAGGATGCGACTGCGCTCTCCCTGTTTGGCGGCTACAACTTCACGGAAAATCTGGGGGCAGAGATTGGCTATCTCTCCACCGGTGACTGGGATATCAGCGGCCATGACTTCAACAGCAAGGGAGCCACGCTGTCAGTCATTGGCCGCCTGCCGCTCAGCGAGATGTTCTCGCTCTTTGCCGAAGGCGGTGGCTATATCTATCACGTCGAGTCAGTCAATGGCGGGGACGACAACCTGGCGCCGCTGGCGGGTCTGGGAGTGACGGCCCGGCTCCATGACTGGGTCGATCTGCAGGCACGCTACCGCTACATAGTGCGCGTTGGCGATGATCCGGATAACGGCAAAGCCAACAGCGGCACCCAGCGCTGGGGCAGCGACATCAGCACCGCCACGCTGGAGCTGGTGATCCACCCGAACCGCAGCCAACCCAAAGAAGCGGCCCCCACGCCCGCCCCGGTCGTGGTTCCCCCTCCACCGGCCGAACCAGAAGTGGTGGATCAGACCTTCAACCTCAGTTCCGATGTGCTGTTCGCCTTTGGCAAGGCCGATCTCAAGCAGGAGGGGATGAGTGCGCTGGACGATCTCTACCAGCAGATCGTCGACGTGCAGCCCAAGGATGGCAGTGCAGTCGTGATGGGGTATACCGACCGTATCGGTTCGGATGCCAACAATCAGAAGTTGTCAGAAGCTCGGGCCCAAACCGTTGCCGACTTTCTGATCAGCAAGGGATTGCCTGCCGACAAGGTGAGCATCCAGGGCAATGGCGCGAGCAATCCGGTCACCGGCAACCAGTGTGATGCCATCAAGGCGAAGGCGGCGCTCATCGACTGCCTTGGGCTGGATCGCCGGGTAGAGGTGCGTGTCACCGGCGTACAGGGCGGCAGCGAGTAGTTCATCTTGAGGCGATAACCATGTCAGACGTGCAGTAAAAAGGGATGCTTGCGCATCCCTTTTGCTTTGCGTCTTTGCGCAGAAATCAGAACGAGGTGCGACGGTAGCGGCGATATTCCGGATGCCAGAAGTTGGCGTCGATGGCCTGATCGATCACCTCGTCCGGGGTCTGCACCGCCTTGCCCTGCAGCATGGCGGTCTTGGCCACCATCTTGGCGATGTAGTGGGATACCTGATGGATATCCGCCAGATCCGGCAGCAGGGAGCCCTCCTCCCCTTTCACCAGCGGCGAGCACTCCGCCAGCGCGCGGCTGGCCGACATCAGCATGGCGTCGGTCACCCGGGTGGCGCCGGAGGCGATGACGCCAAGGCCGATCCCCGGGAAGATGAAGGAGTTGTTGCACTGGGCGATGACGTAGCGCTTGCCCTTGTGCTCCACCGGTGCGAACGGGCTGCCGGTGGCCACCAGCGCCTGACCGTCGGTCCAGCGGATAAGGTCAGCCGGCATCGCCTCGACCCGGGAGGTAGGGTTGGAGAGCGGGAAGATGATGGGACGGGCACAGTGCTTGTGCATGGTCTTGACCACCTCTTCAGTGAACAGCCCCGGCTGACCGGAGACCCCGATCAGGATATCCGGGCGACCATGCTCCATCACCTCCAGCAGGGAGATATTGTCCCCCACCGGCCAGTCGGCGATGCGCTCCACCGGTTGGGAGAGACGGCGCTGGAAGTCGAGCTGGTTGGGGATCTTGTCGGTGATAAGACCGAAGCGGTCCACCATAAAGACACGGCTGCGGGCTTGGGCATCGGTCAGCCCTTCGGCCTTCATCTGCGCCACGATCTGCTCGGCGATGCCGCAACCGGCGCTGCCCGCGCCGAGGAAGGCGACCCGCTTCTCGGAGAGTTTGGCACCGGAGGCCTTGCAGGCGGCGATGAGGCTGCCCAGCGTCACGGCAGCAGTACCCTGAATGTCGTCGTTGAAGCAGCAGAGCTCGTTCTTGTAGCGGTTGAGCAGTGGCATGGCGTTGTTCTGGGCGAAATCCTCGAACTGCAGCAGGATATCGGGCCAGCGACGTTTGACCGCCTGAATGAAGGCATCGACAAACTCGGCGTACTCATCCCCCGAGATACGCGGATTGCGCCACCCCATATAGAAGGGGTCATTCAGCAGTTGCTGGTTGTTGGTGCCGACATCCAGCACCACCGGCAGGCAGTAGGCGGGCGAGATGCCACCACAGGCGGTGTAGAGGGAGAGCTTGCCGATGGGAATGCCCATGCCGCCGATCCCCTGATCACCCAGACCCAGGATCCGCTCACCATCGGTCACTACGATCACTTTGACGTTCTGCTTGGTGGCGTTTTGCAGCATGTCATCGATCCTATCCTTGTCCGGATAGGAGATAAACAGGCCACGGGCGCGGCGATAGATGTTGGAGAACTCCTCGCACGCCTTGCCCACCGTCGGGGTGTAGATGATGGGCAGCATCTCGGTCAGGTGGTTGTGCAGCAGACGGTAGAACAGTGTCTCGTTGGTATCCTGGATGTTGCGCAGGTAGATGTGCTTGTCCATGTCGTTGCCAAACGCCATGAACTGGCGATAGGCGCGCTCGGCCTGCTCCTCGATGGTCTCGATATTCTGGGGCAACAGACCTTCGAGGTTGAAGTTGCTGCGCTCTTCGCTGGTGAAGGCGCTGCCCTTGTTGAGCAAAGGGGTCTCCAGCAGGGCGGGACCGGCGTAGGGAATGTAGAGAGGACGTTTCTGGTTATTATCTTCAAACATGGATCTTGGTACCTAAACGGTTAGCTAGACGCAGGGACCCGCCGATCCTAGGGGCTTGTCTCATTAATTTCAAAGAGTTTGCACATCCGTTGCAAAAGGTTTGCGACCCAGTCGACGAAAGGCGCCGGGGGTCTGACCAGTCAGACGACGAAAGCGGTTGGCAAAGTTGGCCCCATCGCTGTAACCGACCCGGGCCGCCAGCTCGCCAAGTGGCCAGTTGGTATAGAGCAGCAGCTGGCGCGCCTTGTTCATTCTGAGCTCGGTCACCCTAGCCATCGGCCCCATACCGAACGCTTGCTGGCAGAGGCGATGCAGATGGGGCACCGAGCAGGCCATCTGTCGGGCCAGCAGGGCGACACTCCAGGGTTCGTCCAGGCGCGCCTCCACCCGGCGAAACAGAGCCTGCAATCTGAGTTCAGGGGTGCCGCGCACCTCCCCTTGCAGGGTCCGCTCCAGCAGCGCCAGCAACAGGCTGAGCAGTTGAGGTTGCAGCGAAGAACGAACCCCTTCCCCCTGCATCAGGCTGAGCAGATGGTAGAGCTGATCGCCGCCATCCCCTTGCCAGATACGGTGACCAAGGCGATGCAGGTGCTGCCAGCGCGGCACGTCATCGAGCAAAATCCAGCTGATCTGCCAGCTTTCGCCAATCAGCTTGAGACCGCCTGGCACGGCGGCGGGCAGGAAAATCAGCGATCCGGCCGGAATGGCTTGCTCACCCTCATCGGTAAGCAGCGCGCCACCCTCATCGTGACTCACCATCAGGATGTGAAACTCGGGGCGATTGCGGCGGATGAGGTAGTGATCCCGCACCCGGGATAGGCCGGTCAGGAAGATCCCCGCCTCGCCGAGCAGGGGCAGCCCTTCACGTCCCAGCATCTGCTCTTCACAGGCTGGCGCTATCTCCAGACACTCGCTGGCAAATGGCATAACACCTCAACAGGATAGTTTTACACAAGAAAACCGATAGCTACTCACAGTGAGAAGAGCCTCGCCAGCCCCTATCATACCCCTGACAAACCTTGCTTTTCTCATACCCGGTTAACAACTATGAATTATTGGCAAGCGATTTTAAAACAAACCACCGATCGCGAGTTCATGACCCGATTGTGGCGGCTGGCCCTGCCTGTCTCGCTGCAATCCATGATGTTCTCCCTGCTCGGCCTCATCGATATCATGATGGTGAGCCAGCTTGGCACCACGGCTGTGGCGGCGGTCGGCTTGGGTAACCGGGTCTTCTTCTTCAATCTGCTGGTGATAGCGGGCCTCGCGGGCGGGGTCTCGGTATTGGCAGCACAATACTTCGGGCGCGGGGAGATGGCCGGGGTACGCCGCTCCCTGGCGCTGGCCATAGTGGGCGCCCTGCTGGTCACCCTGCCCTTTGCCTTCATCTATGTGTTATCACCGGGCAGCGTACTCGGCTTTGCCAGTCAGGATCCGGCACTGCGAGCTCTGGCGGATCAATTCTTGATGATCACCGGCGCCACCATCCTCTGTACCGCCATAGTGGTGCCGCTGGAATCAGCCCTGCGCTCGGTCGGCAATGCCGCTGCGCCAACCCGCATCGGCATTATCGCCATCATCGCCAACGTCATCCTCAACTACGCCCTCATCTTCGGTCACTTCGGCTTCGAGGCGATGGGGGTCGCCGGTTCGGCCTGGGGCACTACCATTTCCCGGCTGCTGCAGACAGCCCTGCTGCTGCTCTACGTAAAGCGCTATGAGGCGCGCCTGATCCCGCGCGCATCAGACTGGCTGGCCGCCTTCAAGCGCAAGGAGGTGGTGCGCTTTACCCTGATCGCCCTGCCGCTGCTGTTCCATGACGGCCTCTGGGCCTTCGGCATGCTGATTTACGGCTTTCTCTATGCCCATCTTGGCACCGATTCGCTGGCCATCATGACCACCCTCGGCACCCTGGAGAGCATCCTTATCTCCCTCTTCTTCGGACTGGCGGTGGCCTGCTCCACCCTGCTCGGTCACCGGCTCGGGGCCGAGGAGTACGAGGTCGCCTGGCAGCACTCCCAGCTGTTCCTGCTGCTGGCACCGATTGGCGCACTACTGGTGGGGATCATCGTCTGGCTGCTGCAAGCCAACCTGCTGCAGTGGGTCGGCAACCTGCCCCCCGAGCTGATGACGGAAGCGGGGCAGGTGCTCGGCATCATGTGCCTCGGGATGCTGCTCAAGGTGTTCAACATGGTGGGGATCATCGGGGTGCTGCGCTCTGGCGGTGATGTGAACTACAGCATCTTTATCGATATTGTCGGCATGTGGTGCATCGGCATCCCGCTCGCCTGGGTGGCGGTCACGCTGCTCGGCTGGCCCCTCTCCTGGGTGGTGGCAGTAGTGCTGCTGGAGGAGCTTAGCAAGGTGCTGCTGGTGCAGCGTCGTATTCGCCAGCGCTGCTGGTTGAAGAATCTGGTGATCGGATAAACAGCCACAAATCGGGGTCATATCAATGACAGAAAAACCCTGTTTGCAGTATGCTGGGCGCCTCTTCAATCAGAGGCAGGGATCCACGGTATCCCTGTCCAGTAGTCGTTTAAGGAGACGAGCATGCAACCACAGAAAGAGCTGATCACCGAGACGGTCCTGCTTGAGATGGCCAACAAGATCATCAAAGAGCATGAAGACTTCATCCACGGTATGCGCGCCGATTCGGTGGAGCAGAAGGGGGATATTCTGGTGTTCAAGGGGGAGTATTTCCTGGCCGAAGACGGCACCCCGACCGGCAAGACCATGGCAGTCTTCAACATGTTCAAGCTGCTGGCCCAGCAGCTCTCCGGCAAGTACAAGCTGGCCTGATCTCGCCAGCTCATTGCCAACAGGATGCCGCCCTCAGGCGGCATCTGTTTTTGCGCGGTTCTGCCCCTCGACCACCACGCAGTTGCGTCCCGCCATCTTGGCCTGATAGAGGCACTCGTCGGCACGGTTGATCAGAATATCGATGGTGTCATCACAACGGGCCATGGCAATCCCGATACTCACCGTCACCTCCAGCAATTCGTCCGAGGTGGGGCTCTTCACCAGCCGCGCCTCGACGGCAATGCGCAGCCGCTCAGCCATTTTGCTCGCCAGTGCCGGATCTGCGCAGTTGTGCATCAGGATGGCAAACTCTTCACCACCATAACGCCCCAGCACCATGTCAGGCTCCAGCTGCTCGCCCAGGGTGGTAGCCACCTCCTTGAGCACCGCATCCCCCGCCAGATGGCCGTAGATATCGTTGATCCGCTTGAAGCGATCGAGATCCAGCAGCATCACCGCAAAGGGCTTCTTCTTGAGTTGCAGCCGGATTCTGGCCTGCTCCAGCTGCTTCATCAGCAGGCGGCGGTTCATCATGCCGGTCAGCTCATCGGTGGTCGATTCCCGATAGAGCCGCAGCAGCATGTTGAGTTGACCGCACTGCACCCAGCAACTGGCCATGGTAAACATGCCGAGCACCCACACCTGATTCAGGGTGGCCTGACTCCAGATACTCTGTCCCACCAGCAGCCAGTGGCCCAGCAGCATGGTCACCAGTACCACACCAGCCAGTTGCAAGCCGAGGGAGAGGGGGATGGGGAAGATGGCAAACAGGGTGATCAGCAGATAGGGAAAGGCCGCATAGCCCGCCTGCAACTCCTGTCCGGCGCCAAAGCTGTTCAGGCAGAAGAGGGAGAAGAGCATCATCACGGCCATCAGGTAGCCAAGGGCCAGCTTCATCCGTTCCCGCTTGAAGTGAATGAGGTACGAGAGCGGAATAAGTGGCGAGAGCGCCAGGGTGCAGAAGATCCTGGCCTGGAATAGCTGCTCGAAATGAACGGCGGGCAAGGTCAGCCAATCCACCACGGCCCAGGCGGGCAATCCGAGCATCAGCAAGCAGGTCAGCAGGCGCAAACGCACCGTCATAAAGCCCATGCGAGTACGAGTAAAGTCTTCGGAGTGAACCCTCGCACTCCAGAACTCTGACAACTTGAGCATCCAGAGTCTCCACGATGAATACTGAGGGCTCATTCTACACCTACAAAGTGGTAAAAATGTCATTAGCGGGGAGAATAAAAAGGAGAGGTCGGTCACACAAACCGACAGATGATAATCGCAGCGCGCAAACGTTTCAACCCATCAAAAAATAAACCTTTTTTTGCATAATTAGCGCTGGTCAGCCTCATTTCAATCACTACAATAGCGCCCAATTTTCTCCCCCTCCCCACACAATTCGAGGTACTTATGGAACAGGCTGCTGTCACACGCGCCAATCGAGAGGCCCATCCCCCCAGGCGAGCCCATAGCGAACTGGTCTATGGCATAGAGGATGTCCCGCCTCTGCCCCAGACGCTGTTCGCCGCCCTGCAGCATATGCTCGCCATGTTTGTCGCCATCATTACCCCGCCCCTGATTATCGCCAATGCCCTCGGCCTCCCTGCCGCCGACACCCGTTATATCGTCTCCATGTCGCTGGTCATGTCCGGCATCGCCTCCTTCATTCAAACCCGCCGCTTCGGCCCCATCGGTTCCGGCCTGCTCTCGGTACAGGGCACCAGCTTCAACTTCCTCGGCCCCATCATCGCCTCCGGTCTCGCCCTCAAACAGGCGGCCATGCCCACCGAGGATCTGTTGGGCACATTGTTCGGCACCATGATGGTTGCCGCATTCACTATCGTGGTGATGAGCCGCTTCCTCCATCTGGTGAAACGGATCATCACCCCGCTGGTGACCGGCATAGTGGTGCTGCTGATCGGCCTGACCCTGATCAAGGTAGGTCTCATCAGCATGGGCGGCGGCTATGCAGCCCTCTCTGATGGCAGCTTCGCCAGTCACACCAACCTCTTCCTCTCCCTGCTGGTGCTCGGCCTTATCGTGTTGCTGCAACGCAGTCGCAACCCCTGGTTGCGCCTCTCCGCCATCATGATCGCCATGCTGGCGGGCTATGCCGTGGCCCTGCTGTTGGGCAAAGTGAGCGCCCCCACCTTCGACGGCCCGCTGATGATGGTGCCCATTCCGCTCCACTACGGTCTCGGCTTTGACTGGCAGCTGTTCGTGCCGCTCGCCATCATCTTCGTGGTGACGGCGCTCGAAGCGATCGGCGACATGACCGCCACCTCGGATATCTCCGGCGAGCCACTGGAAGGGCCTGTCTATATGGAGCGGATCAAAGGCGGCGTGCTGGCTGATGGTGCCAACTCCATGCTGGCGGCAGTTTTCTCCACCTTCCCCATGTCCACCTTCGCCCAGAATAACGGCGTTATTCAGCTGACCGGCGTCGCCAGCCGCCATGTCGGGCTCTTTATCGCCGCCATGCTGGCCCTGCTCGGCCTGTTCCCGGCGGTCGCCAGTCTGGTACAGCAGATCCCCGAGCCCGTGCTGGGGGGTGCCACCATCGTGATGTTCGGCACCATCGCCGCCGCTGGCGTGCGCATCATTGCCCGCGAGGAGCTGGATCGCCGCGCCCTGATGATCCTGGCGGTGTCGCTGGCCATGGGGCTGGGGGTCGCGCAGGTGCCGGAAGTGCTGCAACACCTGCCGGAGCTGGCCAAGAGCGTACTCTCCTACGGCGTCGCCACCGGTGGCATTACCGCCATCGTGCTCAACCTGCTGCTGCCCAAGCGCGAAGCGCGCCACTCCTGAGACACAGCCTACCGATAGCAAACAGCCCCGCACTGCGGGGCTTTACCTTGCCAGTCGCCACGGGTAGTGTGCTGGGCAGCCTTTTTTGAGGATGCCGCCATGCCCTATCGCCTGCTCTCTCCCCTCCCCGATACCGCTTCACCCGCACAGATACTGGCGCAAGAGCAGTGCTGGCTGCGCGACTGTGCCCATGACGGCCAGCCCCGCGCTCACCTCTGGCAGGCGCCCCAATGCCTGATTGTCACCCGCAAGGATACCCGCCTCCCCCATTACGAAGCCGCCTGCCAGCAACTTGCAGCTGAAGGCTGGCCGGTACATGTGCGCGACAGCGGCGGCACCGCCGTGCCCCACGGGGCGGGGATCCTCAACCTATCCCTGCTGCTGCCCCGCACCACCACAGATCTCGCCCACTACTACCGGCTGCTGGGGGCACCGCTGCTGACCCTGTTGGCGGAGTACGGCCTTGAGGGAAGCTATGACTTCGTGCCCGGCTCCTTTTGCGATGGTCAGTACAATCTGGTGATCGGGGGACGCAAGATCACCGGTACCGCCCAGCGCTGGCTGGCACCGGGGCAGGATCACCAAGGCGCCGTGCTGGCACAAGCCATGCTGCTGGTGGCTGGTGATGTGGATGAGGGGACCAGGATGGCGAGTCGCTTCTACGAGCTGGCGGGCGGCGAACTGCATTTTATGGCGGGAACCTCCACCACGCTGGCAAGCTGCATCGATTGGCGCGGTAGCGATCAGGCACTGGTAGAGAAAGTGCGAGCACGTCTGGATAGCCTGCTGAGCGAGGGGCTATCCTCCTCATCCTGACCTTATCCCGAAGGGAGAGGGAAAGTCCCCATCCAGAGACACGGCGCACAAAAAAGCCACGACCGGAGTCGTGGCTTGTTCTTTTCAAGGGGAGCGTGAAACGGGCCGAGGCGTTCAGGCCGTCTGCGGCTCCGGCTCGGCTTCGCTATCCAGATCCCGGCTAAAGTAGGCGCGGGTTTCGGCGATCACCACATGGCGCAGGCCAATCAGGCCGATGAGGTTGGGCACCGCCATCAGGCCGTTAACGATATCGGCCAGCAGCCAAATCATGTCCAAATGGAGGAAAGCACCGCTCGCCACCAGCGCCAGATAGACCAGACGATAGGGCTTGATTGCCTTCACCCCGAACAGGTACTCGGTGCAGCGCTCGCCGTAGTAGTTCCAGCCAAGGATGGTGGTAAAGGCGAAGAACAGCAGGCCAATGCTCACCAGATACTGACCGACATGGGCATCGAGCCCCTGGGCAAAGGCCAGACTGGTCATGGCCGCGCCGCTTGCATCGCCGCTCCACACGCCGGTCACCACCAGGGTCAGGCCGGTCATGGTGCAGATGATGATGGTGTCGATGAAGGTACCTGTCATGGAGACCAGCCCCTGCTCCACGCACGAATCGGTCTTGGCTGCCGCCGCCGCGATGGGCGCAGAGCCCAGACCTGACTCGTTGGAGAAGACCCCGCGCGCCACCCCGGACTGAATGGCCAGCATGATGCTGGCACCGACGAAGCCGCCGGTCGCCGCATGGCCGGTGAAGGCACTCTCGATAACCAGCATGACTGCATCGGGCAGGGCGCTGGCGTTGTTCACCAGCACGCCCAGACAGGCGACGATGTAGAAGATGGCCATGAAGGGCACCACCTTGCTCGACACGCTGGAGATGGATTTGATCCCCCCCAGGGTCACCAGCGCCACGATCAGGGTCAGCACCACGGCGGTCGCCTCACGGGGCACCGAGAAGGAGAGGCTCATGGCGTCGGAGATGGCATTGACCTGCGGGAAGGTACCGATCCCGAAGAAAGCTACGCCGATGCCGAACAGGGCAAACAGCTTGGCCAGCGGCTTAGAGCCGAGCCCCTTCTCCAGATAGTACATGGGGCCACCCGCCATCTGGCCGTTGGCATCCTGCTCGCGATACTTCACCGCCAGCAGACACTCGGCGTACTTGGTGGCCATGCCGAACAGCGCCGCCATCCACATCCAGAACAGGGCACCGGGGCCGCCGAGCTTGATGGCGGTAGCCACCCCGACGATGTTGCCGGTACCGATGGTGGCAGAGAGGGCGGTACAGAGGGCGCCGAAGCTGGAGACATCCCCCTGCTTGTCCTGCCCCTGATCGCGACCAAAGACCAGCCGCAGAGCGAGCGGCAAGCGCACGACCTGAAGCAGACCCAGACGCAGGGTGAGATAGATACCGGTCCCGACCAGCAGGATCAGCAGGGGCGGGCCCCAGATAAAGCTATCGATGGCGGTTAACGCCGATTGAATTGATGACATGCATCCTCCTTAAGAAACAGAAATTAAGGAGGAGAAGGATGATCTTCCCATAGGTGTCGCGATCGGCCAGAGGCGATCGGATGCGGGCCAAGCCCAGGTACAACCATCCCATCCCCTCTGTCCTTTTGCCTGAGAGTTTCCGGCGCCTGCCTGCCCTTGCGGGTAGTCATGGTGCCTTGCTCCTTCGGCGCCCGATTTAACGGGTCTCTCCAGAGTATCGTCCAGTAGCAGTCCACACCGGTTGCCCGGTACCTGAAAGATTCACTTCTTCGGTGGATGGTTGCCCATCGCTCTCCTGCTACCTTCATCCGAACTAGTTTGGATTAGGAAGTCGGCATGTTAATCCAAAAAATGTGAGCTGTCTCGCACTTGGCCGCCCCCATTTATATTTTTTTAGTGACCACCAGAATCGCAGCAAGAATGTTAAATGTTAGTTAACTATCAACAAGTTAGGCTCTCACGGATCAAATGTGGCCCAAACGGGAAAAATGGCGGATAGAGAACAGTGATCCCTCTCGTTTCGCCAAGAAAATCTTGCCGACATATCCAATCAAAATGCTTGCACACAGAATCAATAAGCCGATAATCCGCTGCATAACCAATCACTTTGCTATCAATTTATGCACTGTGTTCGGTTGGTCCCACCGGACCGCTCGCCTGACCCGGCCGTCGCCGGTTCAATCGCATATGGCTTGGGCATATCACGCCCCCTAAGGACTTTCAAAAGAGAATGAACGACGCCCTGGTTGCAAAAGATGTGGTAGCACAAGATTACCGTCAGCTGGTTGAACAATTCGGCTCCCCCCTGCTGCTGCTCGACAAGGCAGCCGTCCGCAAACAGTATCGGGCCCTGGCCGCCGCCCTGCCCGATGTACGATTGCACTATGCACTCAAACCACTGCCCCATGAGGCGGTGGTCTCTGTCTTGAAGGAAGAGGGGGCCTGTTTCGATCTGGCCACCAATGGCGAAGTGGATCTGGTGCGCAGTCAGGGGGTTCGCCCGGGACGTTGCATTCATACCCATCCCATCAAGCGCGACAGCGATATCCGTTATGCGCTCGAGTTCGGCTGCACCGTGTTTGTCTATGACAACCCGCTGGAGCTGGAGAAGTTCATTCCCTACAAGGACGAAGTGAAACTGCTGCTGCGGGTCAGCTTTCCGAACCCCGAGACCAAGGTCGATCTCTCCAAAAAGTTCGGCTGCACTCCGGAGCAGGCGCTGCCGCTGTTGCAACTGGCCCACGCCAAGGGGATCAAGGTGATGGGGCTGTCGTTCCACGTCGGCTCGCAAGTGCCTCATGCCCGTCGCCATGTGCAGGCCATCGACGCCTGCCGCGAGATCATGGAGCAGGCCTGGGCGCTCGGGCTCAAGCCCTGGGTGCTGGATATCGGCGGCGGTTTCCCGGTGGATTATGAGGGGGGCGAGTTCGATATCGACGGCTTCTGCGCGCCGATCCGCGAAGCACTGGCCAAGTTGCCCGCTACCGTGCAGAAGATTGCCGAACCGGGCCGCTTTATCAGCGCACCGGCCATGACTTCGGTTTCAAGCGTGATGGGCAAGGCCCACCGCGGCGACAAGATCTGGTACTACCTGGATGACGGTCTCTACGGCAGCTACAACGGCCAGCTCTATGACCACGTCACCTATCCGGTGAGCACGCCTTATGCCAGTGGCGAGCAACACAACTCGGTGCTCTCCGGCCCCACCTGCGACAGCGTGGATGTGATCCGCGATGGCATCATGCTGCCGGATCTGGCTATCGGCGAGTTGGTGGTTGGCAAGGTGATGGGCGCCTACACCTGGGCCTCCGCCTCCACCTTCAACTTCTTCCCCAAGGCCAGCATCCTCATTCTGGACAGCAGTCAGAAGGGGCAGAAGCTGGTGGCAGTAGCCTGAGCACACCGCTCGCCAACAGGTTCACTGGGCAAAAACAAGAGGGGGAAGCTTGAGCTTCCCCCTCTCTCATTTCACCAACCTCTATCAGATAAACTGACTGGTCAGCAGCCAGCCGGTGTAGGCGACGAAGCAGGTGAGCAGCACGCCCCCCTCCAACCGGTTGATACGGCCCTGCCCCTTGCGGCCCAGACACATCACCAGCAGCAGCAAGGTCAGCCCCATCATGATGCTCCAGTCACGGGTGAGTACCTCCGGCGCCACATCGAGCGGGTGGATGCCCGCCGCAATCCCCACCACCGCCAGGGTGTTGAACAGGTTGGAGCCGAGCACGTTGCCAAGGGCCAGATCATGCTCGTTCTTGCGAATGGCGATCAGCGACGAGGCCAGCTCCGGCAGGGAGGTTCCCACCGCGACTATGGTGAGGCCAATCACCAGATCGCTGATACCGAGCGCCTGAGCGATGGTCACTGCCCCCCAGACCAACAGGCGGGAAGCGCCGATCAGCAGCACCAGCCCGACCACCAGCCAGAAGATGGCGCTCTTGAGGGACATCCCCTCGCTCTCGATATCCTCGGCGGTCTCGGTATCCAGCGCATCTCCCTTGCCATTCATGCCAGCCCAGATGGACCAGCCCATCAGGGCAACGAAGACGGCCCCCAGAATGACCGCATCCATCCGGCCCAGATGCCCATCAATCAGCAGGGCGCCAGAGAGCAGGGTAATACCGAGCAGGATCGGGATCTCCTTGCGCACCACCTGAGAGGCCACCGCGATAGGGCTGATCAGTGCCGTCAGACCCAGGATCAGCGCGATATTGGTGATGTTGGAGCCATAGGCGTTGCCGAGCGCCAACCCGGGATTGCCCTGGGACGCCGCCAGCGCCGAGACCACCATCTCCGGGGCCGAGGTACCAAAACCGATGATCACCATGCCGATCAGCAGCGGCGGCATCCCCGCATAACGGGCAGTGGCGGCGGCACCGTCGACAAACTTGTCTGCACTCCAGACCAGCAGCGCCAGTCCGGCAATCAGGGCAACAAAAGCCAGGGTCATAGGATCTTCATCTCTTGTTATCTGCAACGAAGCGCCAGCCCAAACGGGCAGGCACCATGGGAAAGTGGCGCCAGTGTAGCTGTGCCGCCTCCCATTTCAAGGGGAAATCAAACCGTGATTAACATTTCACAGTGCAGCCAGCAGGCTCGCGGCATCGGAGACCTCGAACTTGCCCGGTGCCTCCACAAACAGCTGTTCAACCACACCATCGTTGGCGATCAACGCAAAGCGCTGGGCACGGATGCCGCCAAAGGCGCCGGTATCCTTGGCCAGGCCCAGCGCCCGGGTCCAGCTGCCATCGCCATCCGCCAGCATGGTGATCACCTCGGCATTCTGGGCCGTCTGCCAGGCCCGCATCACGAAAGCATCGTTGACCGACAGACAGCAGATAACATCCACCCCTTTGGCCATAAACTGATCGGCCAGCACCACATAGCCGGGCAGATGAGCATTGGAGCAGGTGGGAGTAAAGGCGCCGGGTACCGCAAACAGCACCACTTTTTTACCGGCGAACAGCGTCTTGCTATCCCGCAGCTGCTTGCCCTCGGCGGTGATAAAGGTAAATTCGCCCGCAGGCAGGGGTTGTCCTACAGCAATCATGATTTCTCGTCCTGAGTCGTGATGGGAAGTCGCCAGTTTATCCCAGAGTGACGATGCCGCCTAACAGCGGCTCTGATCCTGACCATGGATAGCGGCAGGCATTTTCCCCTTGGGCAGACTACTCTTGAGCTGGTTTCACGGCGCCAGGAGGCCCCATGCAACACTATTACGATGGTCTGGAAATTCGTCCCCCCGCCATGCGCGAACAGCAGCAACTGGACCAGCTCAATCATCAGCTTACCCATGTCAGTCAATATTGCGCCGGTTACTCCAGCGCCTATCGCCAGTGCCGCCTCGAGGATCTGGCAGATCTGGCCACCCTGCCACTGCTCGACAGCAAAGAACTCTTTGCCGCCCAGCAGGCTCATCCCCCCTTTGCCGGTCTCACCGGCCGCCCCGCCAGTCAGGCGCTGCGGGTATTCTCCTGTCCGGGCCAGCTGGCCATCCCCGAATATGCCGGGGCAGACTGGTGGGGCGCCGCCCGGGCGCTGTTTGCCGCCGGTTTCAAGGCGGGGGAAGTGATGCTCAACGGCCACGACTATCATGCTGGCCCCACCGCCTTTATCTTCGATAACGGCGCCCGCCAGCTGGGGGCTCCAGTGGTACCCTGCGGGCCCCACGATACCCAGCGCCAGCTGGAGGCACTGCTGCGCTATCAACCCACCGGCTACGTCGGTCCGCTGGTGACCCTGCTCGACCTGCTGGAAGCGGCCGAAGCGGCGGAGATCCCGAGCGACTCGCTGCGCCGTGCCCTATTGTGTGAAGCAACCCATCCCGAAACCGCACCACTGCGCGCCGTTCACGGCATTGCGGCCCTCAACTGTCTGGTGTGGCAGGATGTGGGGGTGGTGGCCTACGAGAGTCAGCCCGGTCAGGGCTTTATCGTCAATGAGAGCTGCATCGTCGAGATCATCGATCCCGCCAGCGGCAATCCCGTGAGTGGCGACGAGACCGGCCAGCTGGTGGTGACCCGGCTCGATCTGGAGTATCCATTGCTGCGTCTGGCCACCGACTGGCAAGGTCACTGGCTCGCCAAGCCGAGCGCTTGCGGGCGCACCAACCGGCGCCTCAAGCTGGTGTAGCAGACCAACTAAATGCACAAAGGCAGACGGGCAGCCATCAGGCTGCCCGTCTTGTCTCTGGAGAAGAGAATATATGAAGTTGGTCAGCGCCTTGCCTGCCAGGTGGCGATGGCAAGCAGGGAGTCGGGGGTAAATTCACTGGCGCGCTCGGCAATCTCGGCCAGGCTCATCCAGTGCACCGCGCTCACCTCTTCGGCCTGCAACTGCAGCGGCCCCTGATAACGGCAACTGAAGAGGCCACCCCAGACCCGGTAGCCCTCCCCTTCCGCATAAAAGCTGCCAAAGCCCTGCAGGGGAACATCCATAATCCCCAGCTCTTCGGCCAGCTCGCGGCGGGCGGAGCGCTCCATCTCCTCACCGGTGGTGACCACGCCACCGGCGCAGGCATCCAGCATGCCGGGGCAGAAATCCTTGCTGAGGGTGCGTCGCTGCACCAGGATCCGATCCGCGTCGTCGAGCACCAGAATATAGCTGGCGCGATGGCAGAGATTCTCTCGCCGCACCTTGGCTCGCTCGGCCACGCCAATCACCCGGTTATTCCCGTCCACCACATCAACCCATTCCACGCACAGGCCCTTTTATTTGTTCCATTCAAGCCCGCAGTATATCGGTGCGGTGGTTTGTCATGGCACAACTTTTTCGATGACGCCGTCAATTTGCCGAACTCACTGGCAAAATAAGGATTCATGCAAATCTTTATAAACCGTCATATCAGTGTCATCGACCGACACCATAGTGTGCCCTGTCCAGGCAATATCAGGGAACCGTGTGATGAAGGTATTCAAGCAGTTATCCCCACGGCAGATCGCTCGCTACATCAAGAGCTTTCATCGAGGCTATTTTGCCATCGAGTCGCTGGGGACATTTGAATTCAACGCAGGCAGGATCAGCCTCCATGGCCTGACCTGCCGCCAGCGGCTAAGACTGGCTCGCCAGATCAATCTGGCGGTCAGACAACTTGGTCACCACAACCCCTTGCCGGACATGTGAGTCAAAGGGTCTTGCCCTACTGTCTGTTGTGCATCCATGCTTTGCCCGCCGGCTACTGGCCGCGCGGGCCGTTTTCGATATCGGTAATGATGCCGTTGCGCACCGTCACAAAGCGCATGAACTCGTTCTTGCCGAAGTTGTAGGTCCAGCGTTCACCATATTTGACCTGTACCATGTTGCCAAACTGGTTCTCCTCGTTGCGGTTGAGCTCTTCACGCAACATCGGCTCACCGCACTTGAGCAGCATCTCGGCGGTGGTGTCTCCCTCTGTGATCAGGGCGTTCTTGCAGCGCATGGCATCGGCACTGGCCGGAATGCTCAGCAGCAACAGAGCAAGCCCCGCTACTTTCTTCATCTTCTTGCTCATCGGGTTCTCCTTATCCTCTCTAATGAGTCGCAGTATGCCTGTTCCCGTTTCTGAAAAAACCAGCCAATGGCGCAAAAGTGTCGCCCTTTTCTGCTCTCCAGCCCGCTGGTCGCGACAAATGCTGTCTATCACATAACCCAAAAACAAACGGCGACCCGAGGGTCGCCGTTTGCATCAAGCCAGCAGGATCACAGGATGTCCAGCAGCTCGACTTCAAATACCAGTGCAGAGTAGGGCGGGATGGAACCGGCACCACGGGCACCGTAGGCCAGATCGTGGGGGATGTAGAGCTTCCACTTGGAACCAACCGGCATCAGCTGCAGCGCTTCAACCCAGCCAGCGATCACGCCGGTCACCGGGAATTCAGCCGGCTGGCCGCGAGCGACGGAGCTGTCGAATACGCCACCGTGGGTGAAGGTACCGTGGTAGTGCACACGCACGGACTGACCGGCTACCGGAACGGCACCGTTGCCTTCTACCAGCACTTCGTACTGCAGACCGGAGTCGGTCACCTTCACTTCAGCGCGCTTGGCGTTATCAGCCAGGAAGGCTTCGCCGTCAGCAGCGGCGGCCTTGGCGGCGGCTTCCTGCTCTTCTTGCATACGCGCAGTGATCACCTGGAAGGCATCATTGATATCGTCACGGCTGACCGCGAACTCCAGACCATTCAGAGCATCTGCCAGACCTTGTTGCAGGGCCGGGATATCCAGACCGGCGAAGGCTTGCTGCGCCAGCTGATCACCCATGTTGCGGCCGATGCCATAGCTGGCCTTCTGTTCGATAGAGTCGTATTGGGACATTGAGATGTTGCTCCAGATCCATGTAGTAAAGAGGCGGGATAATATCAGACTTTTGGCCGGGGTGCTGCCGGGGGCGCCCCTGATTTCCCCGTCAGTGGGAGGAACTTCACACAAGATGCGGATGAACGCCGCCCAACGGCGGCGATCTGCTTAACCGCGATCCAGCAAGGCTCTGACCGCAGCCACCTTGGCGCCATCGGTGATATTGACCCGACCATCATCCGAAGTGCCCATATTCACTCCGTGCGGCACCATGCCACCGCGCCAGCCCATGCCGGACATATGCACTTCGCTCACTCCGGTGAACTCGATGATGGTACGCACGTTGTCGGCATTGACCCCGGCACCCGGCATCAGGCTGGCACGCCCCGCCAAAGCCTGCTGCATCTCCTGCAGGGTTTCCAGCCCCGCCAGCGCGGTCGGCGCATGGCCCGAGCTCAGAATGCGCTCGCAACCGGCAGCAACTATGGTCTCCAGATCGAGGCGCCAGTCGGAGGAGAGGTCGATGGCACGATGGAAGGTGACCCCCAACGGCACTGCTGCATCCACCAGCTGTTTGAGCTTGGCGGCAGGCACCCGCCCCTCCTCATCCAGCAAACCGACCACCACCCCTTGCAGACCGGCAGAGCGTGCCGCCGCGATATCTTGCAGCATCATCTCGAACTCGCCGTCGTTGAAGCAAAAATCCCCGGCGCGCGGGCGGATCATTGCGTATACCGGCACGCAGGCGTGGCGGGCTGCCTGCTGCATAAAGCCGTAGGAGGGGGTCAGGCCGCCCAGACCCAGCGCAGAGCAGAGCTCGATGCGATCCGCCCCGGATTGCTGGGCGGTGAAGAGGGATTCCAGGTTGTCGATACAGATTTCAAGACGGGTCATGAGGACTCCTTTTTCGGGGAGATCAGACCCCACATCTGATCTCATAGATTGAGCAAGGCTGCGCCGCGCACACCACCGGCACCGCCGAAGCGGGCCTGGCGGATCTCGGGCAGGGCGACCCCGGGCAGCAAGTGACCGGGCAGACGCAGCGGCAGCTGTTCATAGAGGGCGGGCAGGCCGCTCAGGCCGCCCCCCAACACCACCACTTCGGGATCAATCACCGAAATGGCGGTGGCAAGCCCGGCGGCCATGATCTCCAGCCAGCATTCGACCGTCTCGACCGCATGGGGTTCATGGGCCTCGAAGCGTCCCACAATCTGGTGACCCGTGGCACGTTGGCCATGGAAATGGTGATAGAGACGCTCCAGACCGGTGCCGGAGGCATAGGTTTCAAAACAGACCAGACGGCCACAGCCGCAACGGGGACGGGGCAACTCGGGATACTTCATCAGCATGGTCGCGGGCAAGGGGTAGTGACCAATCTCGCCAGCCAGCCAGTTGCGCCCCTGAATAAGCTTGCCCGCCAGATAGACGGCGCCGCCGATACCGGTGCCGATGGTGACGCCGAGCGCACTGCCTGCGCCGTCGGCAGCTCCCTGATGCACTTCGGACCAGAGGAAGCAGTTGGCGTCGTTATCCACCTTGACCGGCCGCTCCAGCAACTCGGCCAGATCGGCGCCCAGATGGCGACCATTGATGGAGGGCAGATTGGCCGCCACTATGCTGTGATCCTGGCTGTTGATGACACCGGGGAAACCGATGCCGACCGAGCCCCGTGCGCCGAAGCGGGCATCCGCCTGCTCGACCCGGGAGCGGATCAGCTGCTGCAACCCCTCATAATCATTGCCCGGGGTGCTCATGCGCTCCTCGTGGCAGAGGTTCAATGCACCGTCATAGACCGCGAAGGCGATCTTGGTGCCACCGATATCAAAGCCGTAATACATGCCAGCACTCCCTTGTCAGCCCGTGTTTATCCAACTCTGTTTCAAGGGGGACATTGTATTAATTCGCAAAAAAAATAAAGTGACCGAAGGCGAAAAACGGGAGAGTGATCAGAGCAAACGGCTCATTTGTCGCTGCAGGCAGGGCTGCCCGAGGCTTATCAGGGTGCGCTCCTCACCATCAAAGACGAAGCCGCGACGCAGGTAGAACCCCTCGCCTATGTGGTTGCCATCGAGCAGCCACAATTTGACGCTATGGCAACCGGCGCGGCGCATCTGCATCGCCACCGCCTGCCACAGCCGTTTGCCATAGCCTTGTCGCCAATGGTCGGGATGGAGGTAAAAGGCGCGGATCAGGGCGCTGCTCTGCCCCACTTCCTGCTGTGGTTGCCAGTAGAGCAGGCCAATCACCACCTCATCGAGACAAAGCAGCATGGGCCTTGGGCCCGGCTCGGCCAGACGGCTCTGCCAAATCTGCAGATGAGCGGTAACATCCAGTTGCTCCAGCAGGTCGGCACCGAGCACCTGGCCATAGGCAGCGAGCCAGCTGGCTCGCTGCATCACCGTCATGGCGGCGGCATCGTCGCTGCGCGCCATGCGCAGGCTTATGCCTTGCATTGGGGCACCAGACCGTTGGCGCGGGCCTGCTCATAGAGCGGCAACACTTGCGCCTGTTGCGCCTGCAACTCGGCGATCCGGTTCTCGTTGCTCGGGTGGGTGGAGAGCAGTTGCGGCGGGGTGTTGCCACCGGCGGCGGCACTCATGTTTTGCCACAGGGGGATTGCCTCGGCCGGATTGAACCCGGCGCGCGCCATCAGCTCAAGCCCCAGCCGATCCGCTTCGCTCTCCTGAGTTCGGCCGTAGGGCAACATCACCCCCACCTCGACCCCGAGGCCAAGGGCGGCCATGGTGGCGCCGCGATACTCGCTGGTGCCCATGGCAATGTCCGCAGCCGCCAGACCGATCCCCGCCAACTGGCTGCGCGAGAGCCGTTCGTTGGAGTGCTGGGCCAGTACGTGAGTCAGCTCGTGACCGATGACGGTCGCCAACTGATCCTGATTCTTGGCCACCTTGAGCAGGCCGCTGTAGACCCCGATCTTGCCGCCGGGCAGGGCGAAGGCGTTGACCTGTTTGGAGTCAAACACCACCACTTCCCAGTTGGTGATGCCATAGCTGGCCGGCACCTGGGCGGTCACCGCCTTGGCGACACAGGAGACATAGGCGTTGAGTTTGGCATCCTTGCTCACTTTCTCCTGCTTCTTCATCTGCTCGAAGGAGTCGGCGCCCAGCTGGTTCATCTGCTGGGGAGAGTAGAGCAGCATCTGGCTGCGGCCGGTCGGCGACTGGGCGCAGGCGACCAGCAGGGAACTACAGAGGGCTACCATGCCAAACTTGGTGAGGGACGCAATCATGAAGGGATCCTTTGCCATAACGTTGCCCTATTCTCGGAAATGCCGCCCTGCTGCGCAAGGGAGCCAGCCCCCGGCTGGCGGAAAAATATCCATCCTGCGCTATTAACAAAACTGACAGCCGCCAAAAACAAAACGAGCCCGCTTGGGGCTCGTTTTATCAGGGCATGCTGACTGCAGGCAGTTACATGATACCCAGCTTTTTCAGGTCAGCCTGAACCACCTTGGCCGGTACCGGCACGTAGCCATCTTTGGCAACGATGTTCTGACCTGCTTTGGAGAGCATCATCTTGACGAACTCTTGCTCCATCGGGGAGAGCGGCTTGTTCGGATGCTTGTTCACGTAAACGTACAGGAAGCGTGACAGCGGATACTTGCCGGTGATGGCGTTATCGGAGGTCGCTTCGATGAAGGTCTTGCCATCTTTGGAGAGCGGTACTGCACGCACGCCGGAGGTGACATAACCGATACCGGAGTAGCCGATGCCATTCAGGGAGGCAGAAACAGACTGCACCACGGAGGCAGAACCCGGCTGCTCGTTCACGCCGCTCTTGAAGTCGCCGTTACACAGGGCGTGCTCCTTGAAGTAACCGTAGGTACCGGATACGGAGTTGCGACCGAACAGTTGCAGATCCTTAGAGGACCAGTTGCCGTCCAGACCCAGATCAGACCACTTGGTGGCAGCCTTGGCTTCGCCGCACTTGAGGGTGCTGGAGAAGATGGCATCGATCTGCGGCATGGTCAGCCCCTTGATGGGGTTGTCCTTGTTGACGAACACCGCCAGGGCATCGACTGCAACGCGGATGGCAGTCGGCTTGTAGCCGTAACGCTTCTCGAATGCTTCCTCTTCACCGGCCTTCATGGCACGGCTCATCGGACCGAACTGGGCAACACCTTCGGTCAGGGCAGTCGGGGCGGTAGAAGAACCGGCGGCCTGGATCTGCACGTTGACGTTGGGGTACAGACGCTTAAATTCTTCGGCCCACAGGGTCATCATGTTGGCCAGGGTGTCCGAGCCGACAGAGGACAGGTTGCCCGAAATGCCGCTGGTCGGTGTGTAATCCGGCAGGTCTTTATCCACACCGGCAGCCAGGGCGCTGACAGAAAACAGGGTTGCTGCGGTGAATCCGATTACACCAGCCAGTTTGTTGAGTTTCATCCAATCTCTCCAAAGTTACAGAAGGTCCGTTCTTAAGACGGCGCCAGTATCTGACCTGGCAGTGACAAATTTATGGATTTAATGTGACACTTTAATGACATGGCGACAGATTTGAACAAATGAAAAGAGGGCCCGTTCAAAGGCCCTCTTTTTGCAGCTAACTCATTGCCACGAAAAACTATTTAATCACCACCATGCGGCTAGGAATGAGAAAGCTGAAGCGGCTGCCAAGGCCGACCCGGCTCTCGATATCGAGCTGGCAGTCGTGATGACTGAGGGCATGCTTGACGATGGCAAGGCCCAAGCCTGAGCCGCCGGTATGGCGCGAGCGTGCCTTGTCGACCCGATAAAAACGCTCGGTCAGCCGCGCCAGATGCTCGGGGGCAATCCCCTCCCCTTCATCGCTCACGGCAAACAGCGCCATCGCCCCCTGCTTGCGCCACTCCACGGTAATTTTTCGCCCCGCCGGGGTGTAGTGAATGGCGTTGTAGACCAGATTGGAGACAGCACTGCGCAGCTGCTCCTGATCCCCGCGCACCAACAGATTGGGCTGCACCACAAATTCGAGCTGGTGGGCCCGTTCGCCCGAGAGCGCTCGCGCCTCCTGTTCCAGCAGCCCCAGCATGGCAGGCATGTCCACCAGATGGGAGAGATCCACGGTCGGGGCCGCCTCGATACGGGAGAGGGTGAGCAGCTGATTGACCAGATTGTCCATCCGGATGGTCTGCTCCATCATCACCCGATGCGCCTTGGCCCACATGGCGGGCGGGGGCGGCTCCTCGGTCATCTCCAGATAGCCCTTGAGCACGGTGAGTGGCGTGCGCAGCTCATGGGAGACGTTGGAAACGAAGTGCTTGCGGGTCTTCTCGAGACTGCGCAGGCGGGTGACATCCCGCACCACCAGCATCGCCTGATCCGAGGCGTAGGGCATGATGCGAAACTCGAGAAACTTCTCCTCGTTGACCGGGGAGTGCATCTCGAGGGGCTCGTCATACGCTCCCTTGCCCAGATAGGCGTTAAAGGCCGGATTGCGAATGAGGTTGCCGATATGCTGACCGGCATCCTCCGGCCAGCGAAAACCGAGCAGTTGCTCCGCCAGCCGGTTGCACCAGAGGATACTGCCATCGGTGCGAAACACCACGGCGGCATCGGGCAGCGCCTCGGCACCCTCCCGGAAGCGGCGGATCAGCCCCGCCAGCTCGCGGCGACGGGCACGGTGACGCTGCTGCAACTTGTAGATACCGTTGAAGATGTACTCCCAGCTGCCATTGCCACTGGGGGGCACCAGGCTGCGGTCGTGCCACAGCCAGTCAGAGAGCCGCTTCTGGAAGCGATAGTGCCAGCCCAGATGCAACACCGCCGCCACCAACAGGCAGAGGGCAAGATGATCAATCAACCAGCCAACCAATGCGAAGGGGGCGTAAAAAAACGCCATTCGCCACAACTGTCGCCGCCAGGCGTAAGGTTGCAACATAACTGCCTCTAGAGACGGGTTGAGAAGCGGTATCCGGCTCCACGCACCGTCTGGATCAATCTGTCGTGCCCTGTCTCTTCAATCGCCTTGCGCAGGCGACGAATATGCACATCCACGGTTCTGTCCTCGACGTACACATTGGTACCCCAGACATTATTGAGCAGCTGTTCACGGCTGTAGACCCGCTCGGGGTGAGTCATGAAGAAGTGAAGCAGCTTGAATTCGGTCGGCCCCATGTCGAGCGCCTTCTCTTCGGCACTGACCCGGTGGGAGACAGGATCGAGTTTCAGCCCCTGCACCTCGATCACCTCGTCCACCGAGGTTGGCGACACGCGGCGCATCACCGCATGGAGGCGAGCAGTCAGCTCCTTGGGCGAGAACGGCTTGGTGATGTAGTCGTCGGCACCGGCCTCCAGACCACGCACCTTGTCCTCCTCTTCACCGCGAGCGGTGAGCATCACCACCGGGATCTGGCGCGTCACCTCATCCTGCTTGAGCTGCTTGATAAACTGGATGCCACTGCCGCCCGGCATCATCCAGTCGAGCACGATGAGTTCGGGGTAGGGTTCGCGCACCTTCGCCAGTCCATCGGCGTAATCTTCCGCTTCAATCGTCTCATATCCCTTCTGCTCCAACACGAAGCAGAGCATTTCGCGGATCGGTGCTTCGTCCTCGACCACCAGAATTCGCTTAGCCATTCCCTTCTCTCTCCTCTGTGAAGATGGGTGCGCCAATTATTAGAATTTTCTGTGACACTTTTATGACTTTATGACAGGCGGGATGATAAACGTTTTCAGATTCAGTTGGCAGCAGTACGTTGCAACAAGTCCCACCGGTTGCCACTGATATCCTCAAACACCACCACGGTGCCATAAGGCTCGTCACGAGGCTGTTCACAAAAATGAACACCGTACGCCTGCATGCGCTGGTAATCCCCCCAGAAATCAGTGGTCTCGAGGAACAGAAATACCCGACCACCGCCCTGCTGACCGATGGCAGCCTGCTGCTGCACATTGGCCGCTTGTGCCAGCAGCAACGCGGAACCGGAGACGCCTTTGGGGGCAACCCGCACCCAGCGCTTGCCCGGTTTGCCCGGTTCATCGAGCCGAGTGTCCTCCAAAAGCGCAAAGCCAAGACCCTCGGTAAAAAAGCGAATGGCCTGATCGTAATCAGCCACCAGCAGGGTCAGCGCCCCTATATGTTGTGACATGGCAGAAAATCCTCAACGGATGAGTCAACGGGCGCAATGCCCCCAGCAAGGGCGCATCATATCGGCTGGATGGGCAGGGCTCCAGTCGTCATGTGCGTCTTGAAAACGACCGATGAGGGGGAGTGAGCACTCAAGGAGCTTCGCGCAGCGTCCGGTAAAGGGTGGTGCGGCTGATCCCCAGCTGGCGCGCGGCCTCGCTGATGTTGTCGCCGCATGCCGCCAGCGTTTGCTGTACCTGCCGCCGGGTTTGTTCACGCAAGCTGATCGCATCCCCCATCGGCAAGGCGCCGGGCTCTGTGGCCACACTGGGCAGATGCAGGTGGGCGGGCTCTATCCAGCCCAACCCCTCTGCCAGCACACAGGCCACTTCCAGTGCCTGCTTGAGCTGACGCACGTTGCCGGGCAGCGGATGGGCCAGCAGCTGTTGCTCCGCATCGCGGGTCAGACGCAGGGTCGGGTCCATCTCCGCGAGCAGCCGCTGGATCAGCCCCAGACGCTCAGCGGCAGGCCAACGGCGCAGCGGCATCAGTTGCTGGCGCCAGCCGCAGATCCGGTAATAGAGGTCTTCGCGAAATGCGCCGCTCTGCACCATGGCCGCCAGATCCCGGTGGCTGGCACTGACCAGCCAGAAATCCACCACCTCCGGCTTGTGACTGCCAACCGGCGTCACGCTGCGCTCCTGCAATACCCGCAACAGTCGGGTTTGAGCCTGCAGCGGCAGTTCGCCAATTTCATCGAGCATCAGCATGCCGCCGTGGGCTGCGCGCAGATAACCCTGACTGCCCTGGCTGCGGGCACCGCTGAAGGCCCCGCCCACATACCCAAACAGCTCGGCTTCCACCAGATCTGCTGGTAACGCGCCACAGTTGACACACACCAGTGGCTGCTCCCGCCGACTCGACGCTCGGTGCAGGGCCCGCACCAGATGCTCCTTGCCGCTGCCGGTCTCCCCCTCGATAAGCAGCGAAATGCCGCGCTCCAGCATCTTGAGCGGCACCTGCTGCGGATGTGGCACCGGGCTTGAGTGACCCGGCAGCACGGTGCAGGAGGGTGTCGCGTCCGCTTCTGGCACCAGCCGCAAGCCACGCCCCTCGCGCAGCAGTTGTCTGCCATCGAAAGGGTGCTGGCCGAGCCAGAGCCGGCCTGCCCGGTTGGCGCCGAGCAGTTCCCCCTCCTCTCCCAGCAACAGGCGAGCGGACCAGAGGCTCTGGGGCTCGAGATCCACCAGCCAGCCCGGCTGACGCGCCAAGAGTGCATTTTCCAGCGTCATCGCCAGCAGCCGCACCGTGCCCAGCATATCGCCGTCGTGGTGGGCCGCATCGGTGGAGATATCGAGCACCCCGAGCAATTGCCCGTCCGGCCCCAGCAACGGACAAGCGCTGCAACTGAGGAAGCTGTGCTGGGCGAAGAAGTGCTGATTGCCGAGTACCTGCACTTCGCTCTGCTCGGCCAGCGCAGTACCGATAGCGTTGGTCCCCTTGCTCGCCTCCCCCCAGCGGGCGCCACTGCGCAAAAAGATACGCTCGGCATGGCGGGCGAACCCCTCATCACCACTGGCGGCCAGAATGGCCCCCTCACCGTCACACAACAACAGGCGACAGGGGCGTCCTGCCAGCAGCTGGGCAAACAGCGGCAGCACGAAGCGCTGGAAGCAGGCAATCAGCGCCCTGTGCTGCTCCTGACGGGCCGACAGCTCCCCCAGGGGCAGCAAGTCCAGATCGGCGCTCTGCTGGCGGCTCAGCCCCTGATGCAGGCAACGCTGCCAGGAACGCTGGATCGGACCGGGACCGGGTTGAAGTGACTCACTCATCACGCCTCCTGTTCACAAACAGCACGACTGTCTCGGCCACTGTCCAGAAACGGTACAGTTTTATCGCAATAGCCGTGGTCATTGGTTAACCAAGATACGCTGCCACACCCCATTTGATAACGTTTTTGTAACCTTTCACCTGCTGGTCAGACCCTTTGGCATGCCCCTTGCGATATCAGCTGGCAACCGGTCTGTCAGCCAGCCCGGTCAGGACCACACACATAAAGGATGATGAGATGATTTATACCGCTCCCGGTCAGGCAGGTGCCCTGGTCAGCTTCAAGTCCCGTTACGACAACTTCATTGGCGGTGAGTGGGTGGCTCCTCGCGCCGGCCGCTACTTTGAAAACATCTCGCCGGTGGATGGCAAAGTATTCTGCGAGGTCGCCCGCTCCGACGCCGCCGATATCGAACTGGCGCTGGATGCCGCCCACAAGGCGTTCACCAGCTGGAGCAAGACCAGCGTCACCGAGCGCAGCAATCTGCTGCTGCGTATCGCCGATCGCATCGAGCAGAACATCGAAAGGCTCGCCATCGCCGAAACCTGGGAGAACGGCAAGGCGGTGCGCGAAACCCTGGCGGCAGACCTGCCGCTGGTGGTGGATCACTTCCGCTACTTCGCTGGCTGCATTCGCGCTCAGGAGGGCTCGGCCGCCGAGCTGGATCAGAACACCGTCAGCTACCACTTTAAGGAACCCATCGGCGTGGTCGGCCAGATCATCCCGTGGAACTTCCCGCTGCTGATGGCGGCCTGGAAGCTGGCCCCTGTGCTCGCGGCGGGTTGCTGCAGCGTGCTCAAGCCCGCCGAGCAGACCCCGGTCACCATCATGCTGATGATGGATCTCATCAAGGACATCCTGCCCCCCGGCGTAGTCAACGTGGTCAACGGCTTCGGCGCCGAGGCAGGTCAGGCGCTGGCCACCAGCAACCGGATCCAGAAACTGGCCTTTACCGGTTCGACCGAAGTGGGCGCCCATATCCTGCGCTGCGCAGCCGACAAGCTGATCCCCTCCACCGTGGAGCTGGGCGGCAAGTCCCCCAATATCTACTTCGCCGACGTGATGCAGCACGAGAGCAGCTACATCGACAAGGCGGTGGAAGGGATGCTGATGACCTTCTTCAACCAGGGCGAGGTGTGCACCTGCCCCTCCCGCGCCCTGGTGCAGGCCAGCATCTATGACGACTTCATGGACAGGGTGCTGGCCCGTGCCCGCACCATAGTGCAGGGCAACCCCCTCGATACCGCCACTCAGGTGGGAGCGCAGGCGTCTCGCGAGCAGTTCGACAAGATCCTGGGCTACATGGAGATCGGCCGCGGCGAAGGGGCCAAGATACTGATCGGCGGCGGCCCGGCCAAGGTGAGCGGACTGGAGGGGGGGTTCTACATCCAGCCCACCATCTTCTCCGGTCAGAACAAGATGCGGGTGTTCCAGGAGGAGATCTTCGGGCCGGCACTCGGGGTCACTACCTTCAAGGACGAGGCGGATGCTTTGGCCATTGCCAACGACACCCAGTACGGGTTGGGTGCGGGCCTGTGGACCCGCGACAGCAATCTGGCCTGGCGCATGGGGCGTGGCATTCAGGCTGGCCGGGTCTGGGTCAACTGCTACCACGCCTACCCGGCACACGCCGCCTTTGGCGGTTACAAAAAGTCGGGGATCGGCCGCGAGACCCACAAGATGATGCTGGACCACTACCAGAACACCAAGAACCTGCTGGTGAGTCACGACATCAACCCGCTCGGCTTCTTCTAGCGCAAGCACATGTCATCAGAAAGGGCGCCTGCGGGCGCCCTTCTTGTTTTGCTTCACCAGATGACATGTCCGGCGATTTGTTATCGGCCTGACTGTAGGCGATAACGCTGGGGGGAGCAGCCCAGCTCCCGGTTGAACATGGCGATAAAGGCCGAGGTGGAGCCGTAACCGAGCCGCCAGCTGATCTCCTGAATGGGCATGTCCCCCTTGAGCCAGGCCAGCGCCTTGAGCAACCGCAGCCGCGCCCGCCACTGACCGAAACTCATCCCCAGCTCCCGCAGGCAGCGCCGCGCCAGGGTGCGCTCTGTGGTGTGCAGTTGTCCTGCCCACTGGGCCAGAGTACGGGGATCGGCAGGATCGCTGTGCAACGCCGCCAGCATGGGAGCCAGCAGCTTGTCCTGACTCATCGGCAGGTAGCTCTCCTGACAGCGGGTGCGCGCCAGTCGCTCCACCAGCAACTCGGCCTGACGCTGATCCCACTCATCCGCCATATGGCTTACCCGCCGTTCGCAAAAGTCGCTCAGCAGGGCGCGGATCAGCGGGGTGAGCAGTAGCAGTCTGGGCTCTGACGGCAGCTTGGCCGCCAGCTCGTGGCTGACGTAGATGGAGGTGTAGTCGAGGGTCTGCTCGTTGTAGGAGGTATGGTCGAGCTCCGCCGGCACCCAGATCAGATAGTCGGCAGGGGCCACCAGTCGCTGATCACCCAGCTCTATCTCCATGATCCCCAGACTGATCATGTTGAGCTGGCCCCAGGGGTGGGAGTGCAGCACGGTCGCGCTGTCGGCCAGCATCTGCTGGTAACTGAAATAGAGCGGATTGGGAGCGGGCAGAACGACATCTACCGGCTGAAAGTGGTGAGTGGCCATCAGCGCCCCTTGTCAGCGAGAGAGAGGAGCAGGCGTGATGCAACGCCCTGTTGGCTCGGTCGCCGGCACAGGCCAAAAGCAGCCACCAGTTGCGGGCAGACGCAGCCCGTGTGGGCCGGAATAAGGTGCATCAGAAAGAGTTGTCTTTTCTGCTGGGTCATCTGTCTGTTTTACGCTACTTGATAATATAAAGACAAGGGTAGACTTGGCCCCCTGTTAATAAGGAGCCTCTGATGCGAATCTTTTCCCCTCTTCTCTTTCCGCTGATGGCTGTGCTGATCTGGGCTACCAATACCGTGGTTTCCAAGGCGGCCGCCAGCGTGCTCGACCCCGCGGCTATCTCCTTCTATCGCTGGGTGATTGCCGCCCTGGCGCTGACCCCCTTCTGTCTGCCAACCCTCTGGCGGCGACGCAGTGAGGTTCGCCCCTGGCTCGGCAAGCTGCTGGTGCTGGCGGCGCTCGGTATGGTGCTCTACCAGTGCCTCGCTTACTACGCTGCTCACAGCACTTCGGCCACCAATATGGGGGTGATTGGCTCCCTCATTCCACTGCTCACCCTGCTGCAAGGGGCGCTCTTCTTCGGCCAGCGTCCCGGCAAACAGGCACTGCTCGGCATGAGTATCTCCCTGTTCGGAGTGCTCTGGCTGCTTGGCAAGGGCGAACCGCTCGCCCTGCTCCATAACGGCATCAACCCGGGGGATGGCATGATGTTGCTGGGCTCCGCCAGCTATGCCCTCTACGGCCTGCTGATCCGCCGCTGGCACCTGCCGTTTGGCCCCTGGCTCAACCTCTACATGCAGATCCTGCTGGCCGTACTGCTGCTGGTGCCGCTCGCTCTCAGCGCCGACTCGATGGCGGTGCCAGCCGAAGGGTGGGGACTGGTGCTCTTCGCCGGGCTCGCCTCCTCCCTGCTGGCGGCTTACTGTTGGATGCGCGGCCTCGCCTGCATGGGCGCCGAGCGCACTTCGGTCTTTATGAACCTGATGCCGCTCTGTACGGCGCTGATCGCTGTCGTCGGCCTGGGCGAGCCGATCCACGGCTATCACCTGCTGGGTGGAGGGCTGATCCTTTGCGGGGTGATGGCCTCCCAGCTGAAGGGGCGTGCGCCGGTAGCCGAACGGGAAGCCGCCTGAGAACGTACATCGTCCGGAAACAACAAGGGAGCCCATGGCTCCCTTGTTGTTTCTGCAATACACGCCAGTGAGCACCTCAACCGGCCCGGCGCCAGCGGTAGCGCCGCTCCGGCCGCCCCCGCTGACCGTAGTTGAGATCTACATCCACCCGATCTTCCGACTCCAGATACTCCAGATAGCGGCGCGCCGTGGTGCGGCTGAGGGAGAGTCGCAGCGCCACCGTGTCGGTGGAGAAGACGTTCTCCGGCTCGCCCGCCAGCAGATCCAGCACCTGACGCAGGGTGATGCTGTCGATCCCCTTGGGAGTGACACGCATCTCCTTGATCTGGGAGCGCCCCCCCTTGCCCAGCAACTTGTCGAGATCTTCCTGCTCCAGCCGACCCCGCTCGCACAGACGGCTGTGCAGTTGCAGGATCTCGTCCAGACTCTGCTGGATGCGAAACAGCCGCAATGGTTTGATGACGTAGTCATGAACCCCCAGATTGAGGGCCTGCTGGATGGTCTCCACATCGCGCGAGGCGGTGACCATGATGACGTAGGCTTCGCGGTTGTGGCTGCGCAGGCGGCTCACCCACTCAAGGCCGGAGCCATCGGGCAGGGAGACATCCACCAGCAGCAGTTGGGGCACCACACCGGCCATCATGGCATCGGCCTGGGCCAGGGTGCCGGCCCGCCCCAGCAGGGAGAAACCGGATGTCGCCGCCACCAGTTCTGACAAGATGGCACCGATCCGATCGTCATCTTCAATAACAAGCGTGATTATTGGGTCCATGGCTCACATTAATTGGTTTTTATTCAAGTAGATACCAAACAGGGTGGTCTGCTCGGCGGTTCGCCGCCATTCTATCACACCCTCGTGCCGACCCACGGTCTCCTTGACCAGGAACAGACCCACCCCGTGATCGCCGCTCTGGCGACTCACCCCGTAATCGAACAGATGATCGGCCAGCTCCTCGTCGACCCCCTCGCCGCTATCCTCCACCTCGATCACCAGTCGCCGCCCCACATCGCACAGAGAGAGCAGCACCCGCGGCGGCCGCTGCTGGCGGTTGCGCCAGGCCGCCAGCAGACCGTTGTCCAGCAGGTTGCCAATGAGGGTGATGAGATCGGCCGAGACCGAGGCCGGATACTCCGCCAGCGCCGAATCGGGATCGAGCTCCAGGGTCACCCCCAGCTCGCGGGCCCGGCTGAACTTGCCGAGAATAAGCCCCGCCACCGGCTTGTTGTCGATCAGCCGCAGCAGCTCCTGCAGCATGGTCTGGCACGCTTCGTTCTCCTGCTGGATCAGCTCCACCGCCTGATCCACATGGCCCAGCTGCAACAGACCGGAGAGGCTGCTCAGCTTGTTGGCAAACTCGTGGCTCTGCATCCGCAGCATCTCGGCATACTGGCGCAGATGGGTCACCTGCACCCCCAGACAGGCGGCCACCTCCGGACGGCTGAAGATCAGCAACCGCCCCGGCGCCTTGCCCTGCACCGCCTGCCAGCGACCGACAAAGGACTCCCCCTGAATGGTGAAGCTCACCTCGCCCCCCTCCTGCTCCAGACAGGGGGCAAGGGGCGGCACCAGCTCCGCCAGCGACTGCCCCTGCAGGGCGTGGCGCCCGGTAACCGGCAGCCGCAGCTGATAGCTGGCGGTGCTGTTGATCATGTTGATGTTGCCGCGGCCATCGAGGGCAATCACCCCTTCGGTGATGTGCTCCAGCACCAGATCCTGCAGGGTGAAACGGCGCACGATTGCCTCCGGCTCCAGATCGAGCAGGGTCTTGCGCAGCAGATACTGCACCCAGAGCGCCAGCAGCAGGCCGCACCCCAGCACCGCAACGATGGCGCAGATGAGCAGGGCCACCCGCTCCATATAGATGCCCTCCACCTGCTGCATCAGGTAGCCCACCACCACGGCCCCCATGACGCGCCCATCCCCGCCAACCACCGGGGAGAAGCAGCGGATCGCCGGCCCCATGGTGCCCCGATCCTTGGAGCAGTAGCTGCGCCGCTCCTGCAGCGCGGGCCAGATATCCTCACCGCGAAACTTCTGTCCCACCAGCTCGGGGTTGGGGTGGCTGAGGCGGCGACCATGCTCGTCGGTTACCACCATATAGGTGGCATCGGTGCGATTGCAGACCGCCTCCACATAGTCGCGCAGGGTAGGGTCACTGCCCTGACGCAGGGCCTCGACCACCCGGGTATCCGCCGCCATCACCCGTGCCAGATCGCTCCCCTTATCCTGCAGGTTGCTCTCCAGCAGATGACGGATAAAGAGGGCCAGCAGACTGCCCAGAATGAGGATCAGCAGCAGGGAGAGCCCGAGAGAGAGGGTGACCAACTGGTGGCGAAGTTTCATGCACATACCTTAAAACGTCAGGACGCAGCCCAATAGTGCGGATGCCACCAGGTCTGGTCAATCAAAGGTGCCGGATCGCCAACAAAATCGGCCAATCCTTCCTCGCGGACACAGAGCGCCACCGCTCTGGCGACGGCGCGGGCCACCTCTCCCACCTGCTCGATGGGGGGCAACAGCCGGCCCGCCACCAGCGGATAGACGCCGACAGCCCGCACCGCGGCCAGCAACATGCCATCGCTGATGCGGCGCGCCTTGACGGCGCAGGCCCCGAGACCAATCCCCGGGAAGACATAGACGTTGTTGCACTGGGAGACTACCCGCCGCTCCCCCGCCACCGTCACCGGCGCAAACGGGCTGCCGGTGGCCAGCAGGGCGCGGCCATCTGTGGCAGCCCATACCTGCTCGGGGGTGGCCTCGGCGCTGCGGGTCGGGTTGGAGAGTGGCAGGATCACCGGCTGATCGCACACCTCCCCCATCGCCTGCAACACCTCGCCAGTAAAGAGGCCGCCCTGACCGCTCACCCCGATCAGCACAGCCGGGCGCACCTGACGGATGATCTCCAGCAGCGAACTACTCCCCTCCTCAACGGCGCGGGCAAACGGCTGTTGGGCGCGAGTCAGGTTGGGACGATCGCTGCAGACCACCCCGTCCTGATCAAACAGCCAGACGCCGTTGTGGCTCCCAGCCAACTGGGCCAGCATGGCGGCGATGCCGCAACCGGCAGAACCCGCGCCGACGATCAGTACCGGGGCATCGCACAAGGCGGTACCCGCCTGCTGCAACCCGGCCAGCACGCAGGCGGAGGCGACTGCCGCCGTGCCCTGAATATCGTCGTTGAACATGCAGAGCTCGTCCCGATAACGGGCCAGCAGATTGGCGGCGTGCTTGCCGGCAAAGTCTTCAAACTGCAGCACCACCTGAGGCCAGCGCTTGCGAATGGCGACCACCACCTTGTCCATGAAGTGGTAGTAGCTCTCGCCATCGATGCGCGGGGATTGCCAGCCGAGGTAGGAGTCATCCTCCAGCAGCTCGGGATTGTTGGTGCCCACATCGACGCAGAGCGGCAGGGTACGGGCCGGGTTGATGCCACCCGCGGCGGAGTAAAGCGCCAGCTTGCCGATACAGATCCCCATGCCGCCGATACCGAGATCGCCAAGCCCCAGCACTCGCTCGCCGTCGGAGATGACGATCACATCTACCTCCTGCTCCACCGACTCGAGGATGTCGTCGAGATCGTCCCTGTCATGCCAGGAGAGGTAGAGGCCGTGGCTGCGCAGATAGAGATCGCTGTGGCGCTGGCACGCCTCCCCCACCACCGGGGTGTAGATGATCGGCAGCAGCTCCGGCAGGTGGTGGCGCACCAGATCGTAGAACAGCACCGGGTTGTCCTCCTGCAACTGGCGCAGCAGCAGATGCTGGTCAAACGGACTCTGCATGGCGCTGACCAGTCGGTAGATCCGGCGCCGCTGCTGGGAGAGAGACTCCTCCTTGTGCGGCATGCGGCCGCGTACACCCTGACGCTTGCGTTCGGCATAGGGCAGGCTGGTGCCCATCATGATGTCGTTCATCTTGTTTGTTCCTCAATCCGGTATCAGGCGAGCAGGGAGATAAGAGCGGTCGCCAAAATCAGCATCACGGCACCGCCGAGACGGGAGGAGATCTGGGCAAAGGGCATCAGCTTCATCCGCTGGGCCGCCGAGAGCACGGCCACATCGCCGGTGCCCCCCATGTTGGCCATACAGAGCCCGCCGGTGATGGCTGCCTCAATGGGATAGAAACCGATCAGCTTGCCGACCAGTGCCGCGCCGAGTGCCCCACCGATTACGGTGACCATGACCAGCACGAAGTAGCTGACGGAGAAGGCACTGATCAGCTCGGGAATACTGGTATAGGCGACGCCGATCCCCACCAGCAGGGAGGGGGTCAGGTTGCTCACCACAAACTGATACCAGTCGGCCGCCGCCTGCTCATAACGGCGCGGCAGCAGGCCGCTCACCTTGATAAAGGCGACCGCCAAAATCATCAGAGCGAAGGGGTGCATCGGGATAAAGTTGCCAAGCAGGGAGCCCAGCACAAACATGCTGGAGCTGATGAAAAGGCCCATGCCGAGACTCTGCAGGGTCGGCGCTTCGGCCTGCTCATCGGCAATGTTCTGGCTACTTTCCTTGACCATCAGCTTGCCGTTGCCGGTCAGGGAGGGGTAACGGCGACCAAGGCGCGCCAGCAGAGAGCCCACCAGAATGGCCAGGGTATTGGCGATCACCACCGCCGGTACCATGCGCGACAAGAGATCCGCACTGGACATCTGCATCGGGCCGGAGAGGATCTCCACCAGAGGCACCGCGCCAGCCCCCATGCCACCGCCCATGATGGGCAGGCCGATCAGCAGCACCGCATTCTTGAAGCCATATCCCATCAGGGAGCCGACCAGCCCCACGCTCAGCAACGCCAGTGCGACGCCACCAAGAATGACCGGCAGATAGCGCATGGCGGCATTTTTCAGCAAAGCGCCGCTCATGCCGAACACCGAACCGGTCACCAGACTGGCGATAAAGAAGTTGAGAAAGCCCCCCTCCTTCATGAAGTTGGTGATGACCTGCCCCGCCTGCGCCGGCAGCAGCTGGTATTCGAACAGGGCGGCGCCACCGAAGATGGCGAGGATGGTGCCACCCCCCAGGTATTCGCGGATCGGCATGATCCGCTCACCCAGCTCGGTCAGCAGGGTGCCCAGCACAAACATCAGCGCCAACGCACCGACCATGCCGAGCGGCAGCGAGCCATTCCAGCCGGAAAAGAGAACACAGGTCGCCAGCCCCAGAAATATAAAGAGCGGCATACCGGCAATTTGTTGGCCGCCCATAAAGGCGGCCTTTTCTTGTGTGGTTTGTAGGGGAGAGAGGTTTTTCATTGTTATGTACTCTGCGTGTGATTGTGACCGCTACTTTATTGATCCCCCTCACTCCTGTCGGTTAGCCAGACTGCAAAGCCATATAAAAACATTAAAAACTTAAACATCATGGTGCCGCTAACGTGCGCAGCACAATAGAACACCAGACATCCGATACCCGACCAAGTCAGGAAACAGGGTGATAAAACTAGCGACCATAATGGCGGATATTTGGATGATCAGCAGTAATAACGATGCGATGATCTCCCCCCCTTCGGGGAAATAACAGAGCCAGATGACAAGCTCTGCGACCATTTATCGCCACAGAGCCTGTGAGTGATAATCAGCGGGCAATATCATCGCCATAACGCGAGTGCCACGGCATGCCACATCAGGGTTTGATGTCAGCATATAGGAAGCTCTCACGATGAAAAAGGGTGAGGAGAAAGATGCAAAAAGGGGAGATTGAAATAGTGATGAGTCAAGCCAGCGAATACCAGAGCACTGGCTTGAACTCACAAGGATCACACACGGTCAGGTCTATTCTGCCAACAGCAATGGAATATTGGCGGGGTCAAAATCATGACTGATATCGGTACTTCTGATAGCGCCTTCCCGATTCACGCCATGGTGTGACTCTGCACCATATTCCCCATCACTCAACAGCGCTTCAATTGCCAGATACACACATCCACTGTCATATCCATCCACAACCCGTTTCCCCCTTGTTTTATAACCCCATAATATTAGCGGATAAAAAAAGAGCTGCTCGCTGAAGCTGAAAATTTCATGAAAATAACTGCCGGATATCCTCCATTCACGGTGCAATATCCGAATCGGCAAGAGAGCCTCGAGTGGATCAGCCCCAAGAATAATATCAGGGGCTCGAATGCTGCTCGCCCTCACCAACGAAAGATCCGACCAGAAACATGATCAGCATCACACTATTTACTTAGCCTGCTAAACAAGTATGATACTTAGCAGGCTAAGTACATTGAGGATGAGAAGATGACGGATCTGGAAAGGTTGCGCGAGCTGTCGCTCGCCGAGCAGATAGCGCGGATGCACCGGCTATGGCGTACTGCCGCCGATCTGGAGCTGGCTCCCCTTGGCCTCACCCATCCCCGCTGGACCGCGTTGTGGAAGCTCTCCCGCATGGGGAACCATGTCAGCCAGAAGACCCTGGCCGAAGCCCTCGAGATAGAGCTCCCCTCCCTGATGCGCACCCTGGGCCAGCTGGAAGAGCAGGGACTGATTGAGCGTCACTGCTGCAGTCAGGACAAGCGGGCCCGCATCGTCTGCGTGACCCCGGCTGGCCAGACCCTGCTCGATCAGATCGCCGACCGCATCATGAATATCCGCCGGGAGCTGCTGGGGGGCATCGACGAGCAGACCCTGCAGCTGTTCGAAGCCACGGTGCAGCGGATCTCGGCCAACGCCCTCAGCAAGATTGAACAACACCACGACCGACAAGCCGGAGGCGATACAAGTCCTCCCGAGACCGACACAGAGAGAGAATAAGATGACCCCGGATCAACAATTTACCCGCTGGATCAAATGGTCCATGGCGGGCTTTGCCACCCTGTTTGCCTATTTTCTGATAGCCGACCTGCTGATGCCCCTCACCCCTCAGGCGATGGCGACCCGGGTGGTCACCAAGCTGGCCCCCCAGGTGAGCGGCAAGGTGATCGAGGTCGCCGTTCACAACAACCAGCAGGTCAAGAAGGGGGATCTGCTGTTCAGGCTGGATCCGGCCCCTTTTGAACTGGCGGTGGAGCAGGCCCGCCTTGCGCTGGCGCAGGCAGAGCAGCAGAACAGTGAACTGGATGCCGCCCTGACCGCCGCCGTTGCCGAGATCAACGCCAAAGAGACCCTGGCCAGCCAGAAGTGGCGCGAGGCTGAGCGGATCGATGCGCTGTACCAACGTCACATGGTTTCGCTGCAACAAAAAGATGAGGCTGACAGCGCCCTGCGCAGCGCCCAGGCCAACCTGCGCGCCAGTCAGGCCAAACTGGCCCAGATCAAGGCCAGTCGTGGCGTGACCGGTGAGGACAATCTGTTGCTGCGCCAGGCCCGCAACAAGCTGGCGCAAGCGCAGCTGGCCCTCTCTTACAGCCGGGTCCACGCGGATCAGGATGGCACCATCACCAACCTGCAGCTCAAGCCGGGCAGTATCGCCAGCGCGGGCAGCCCGCTGCTGGCGCTGGTGTCGGAACAGGTCGATGTCATAGCCGATTTTCGGGAGAAGAGCCTGCGCCATGTCGGCGAGCAAACCCGCGCACTGGTCGCCTTCGATGGCGAGCCGGGTCAGATCTATTCTGCCCGGGTGAGCAGTCTGGATGCCGGGGTGAGTGCCGGTCAGTTTGATGCCAACGGTCGGCTGGCAGCGCCGGTCGAATCGGATCGTTGGGTGCGGGATGCCCAGCGGATGCGGCTGCACCTCGAGCTGGAGCTGCTCCCCGATCATCTGCCAGCCGGGGCTCGGGCCACGGTACAACTGCTGCCGGACAATGCCCTGACCGCCATGCTGGCACGGGGCCAGATCCATCTGCTCAGCCTGCTCCATTATGTCTACTAACCACGCCACTCACCCGTCGGCCAATACCGCCGCAGCACACCCCGCCGGTGTTGCTGCCACCCACCTCTGGTATAGGCCCCTCACCGGCAACGAGCTGCGCCAGTGCCTGCGCATCGCCTTTGGCTGCACCACGGGCTTTTTGCTCTGCAAGCTGTTTGGCTGGAATTACGGGGTCTTCTATACGGTCACACCGGTGCTGCTGCTGGGGATGGTGCCGGTGATGAATGGCCATGCCGCACGCCAGCTGATCGCGGCGGCGGTGGTCTGTGGTGTGGAGGTCGGGCTGCTGGGGGGGCTGTTTGGCAGCCATCCGGCGCTGATGACCCCTATCGCCTTTCTGCTGTTTCTCTACCGTTTCGCCGCCATGTCGCGGGGCAGCCTGTTTCTGTTCGGGGCCAACGGGGTGCTGAGCCTCAGCATCATGCTGCACTTTGCCAGCTATCCGCAGACCGACCTCAACGACCTGATCCTCAACAATATCTGGGCGAGCGTGCTGTCGGTGCTGATCGCTTACCTGATGACCATGCTGATCCCGGATGTGGAGGCCAGACCCAAGCCCGCCTCGGCCCCCAAGGCGCCGCACCGGATGCGCCATGAAGCCCTGCTGGGGGCCACGGTGGCCACCCTGTCGTTTCTGGTATTTCAGGTGTTTGACCTGCGCGACTCCATGTCTGCCCAGGCCACGACCTTGCTGGTGCTGTTCCCCATGCACTGGAACGGTGCACTGAGTTATGCCCGCAAACGGGCGATGGGCACCTTGCTGGGGGTCACCTTCGGCTTGCTCGGCCAACTGCTGCTCTATGACTGGTCAGGGCAACTGCTGCTGGTCGCCCCGCTGCTGTGGCTCGGCGCCATGTTGTTCAGCCATGCCCACGTCAAGGAGGCAGGCGGCTCCGGGGTCGGCTTTGGCGCCCTCACTACCCTCGGCATCCTGTTTGGCCAGTACCTCACCCCGGGCAACGATCTGGTGTTCAGCGCCCTCTACCGGGTGAGCAGCATCCTGTTTGCCATCGTGGTCACCCTGCTGGCCTGCTACCTCGTCCATCGGCTGCTCAACCGCTTCGAGGCAACCCGCTTCGGTTATTGATTTCCTGTTGTAAGCACTGTTGTCAGCCCATGGATGAGCTCTCTTTTGCCCCGTCGCCTGCCGGGGCTTTTTTTCTCGCCCTCGTTTACCTCCCTCACCAATACTCCTGCCACTATAAGTCAGCGCAGAAGTGTGGCTATGCTTGTAAGGCTGCTGTCGATGAGGTGTACCTATGGTCGCGTTGTTAAAAAAATGGCTGGTTTGTCTGATGCTGTTGGCTACCAGCCCGCTCGGGGCCACCTCGCTTGTCATTGGTGCCGAAGATGACTGGGCCCCCTACTGCGAGCGCGACAAGGACAATGAGGATGACCAGCCCCACGGACTGGCGCCTGAGCTGGTCAAGGCGGTGTTCGCCGCCGAAGGGATCGAGATTGTCTTTCGCACCCTCCCCTTCGCCCGCTGCATGCACGATGCGAAAAGCGGCAAACTTGCGGGGTGCTTCAACGCCACCATCACCGAAGAGAACCGCTACCAGTACCATTGGCACGATACCCCCATGTTCGAAGAGGATCTTGCCATCTTCGCCCTTGCCAGCGACCCGCAACGGGATCTCAAACTCACCTCGCTGGAGGGCAAGCGGGTGGGCATCACCCTCGGCTACACCTACCCCACCGATTTTATGGAGAACCCCAGGATCACCCGCTTTCAGGCCAAATCCGATGCCCAGATCCTCGAGATGCTGGTACGTGGCCGGGTCGACTACATCCTGATGAACGGCATGCCGGGCTACCTCAAGATCCAGCAGAAGCAGCTGACCGGCAAGGTGGTCAAGGTTGGCAAGCTCTCCACTGATGGCTTCTGGCTTGCCTTCTCCCGCCACCACCCGCAAGGGGAAGCGCTGGCCAAACAGTTCGAGCAGGGGCTGCAGAAGATCAAAAACAACGGCATCTATGAGACGCTGATCCGCCAGTTTGAAACCAGACTTGGCCTCTACTGATTGACGATGCCTTCCTGATAGCGCCCCCTCATACTCGCGCGGTATGCCGGACAGCCAGCGACGCACCGAATGGCCCCGCTGATTGCACAATAACGGCAACCTGTTAGGCTCACGCCCGTATGACACCAATGGAGCTATAATCATGAATAAGGTACATATGATGGCCGCTGGTGCGCTGGCCCTCGGCCTGCTCGCTGGCTGCAATCAGGGCAATACCCTCTCAGTCACTGGTGGCGAACCGGTCAGTTACCAGTGCGAGCAGGGCAAGAAGGTGCAGGTGCGCTACTTCTCTCTCTCCGACGAAAGCCTCAACTTTATCAAGCTGTCACTGCCGGACGGCAAGGATTACACCCTGCCCCAAGCCATTTCGGCCTCCGGCGCCCGCTATACGGACGAACATGAGGCCGTTTGGTGGAACAAGGGGGATGAGGGCTTTGTGGAACTGCGGGATCAGGATGGCGAGTGGCAGACCGCCTACAACGACTGTAAACAGCAATAAACGTGACCCCGGCCTGGCCGGGGTCTCTCTTTCACTGGCATCAGAGTGGTGGGGGATCAGTTGATCTCGATTTCGAAACGGTTGGTCACCTCGACCGGAATGGCATCCGGATTGCCCTCTGCCGGGCTGTAGCGGATCCGCGAGAGGGCCGCCAGCGCGCTCTGTTCCAGTTCGCCGGGAGGCTCGGCCGCCACCACTTCCGGCTTGACCGGCGTGCCGCTGGCGTCGATTTGATAGCGAACTTCCACATACCCCTTGACCGGTTTGGCCGGCAGGGCGGGCTCGTCATTACCAAGCCATGACCACTGCTTATCCTGAACCCAGTAGCTGGACAACTGCTCGAGAGGGATAGCGATCGGAGCGCGCTCGTGCGCTACCTCCTGATGGGATGAGCACCCCAGCAACAGTGTCACTGCCAGACCTGACCATACTGCGACTTTCCACTTCATGTAACGCTCCTTGTTCTCTGCCGGTGCTTGTTGCCGGACTGCAGGGCGCTCAACGCGGCCCGCTTGGTCAGTCACCCATCCTAACGAAAAAGTATTCGTATGAACATGAACAAAAGGGCCAACCCCGAGAGGTTGGCCCTTTTATCGTCAATAAGCTCACTAACCATCCGCTGGCATCAGCCGCGCTTGTCGCTCACCACCAGCCAGAGCGCATGCACCATGCCCGGCAGACCGCCCATCAGGGTCAGCACTATGTTGATTAAAAAGTGCAGGCTAAAGCCCACCTGGATAAACGCGCACACCGGGGGCAGGAAAATCGCCAGCAGGATCTTGAGCAGATTGTTCATCTCGGCTCTCCTTTTCAAAAATGTCGTCAGGATTGGGATGGGCTAACCATAAACATCCCGAGCTTCAACTGCAAACCAGACAGGGAATTCGCTCACCCGCATCACGCCAGGCGTTGAGGTCGTGAATCTGCTGATTACTGCTGCCACGCCATAGCAGGCCCGGGTCTGCCAACTCCTTTTCAAACTTGCCATCCACCAGCACATCCAGCAAAGCCACCAGCTCACGCTGGGCCTCTGACAGCTCGCCGAGCAGATAGCCGGTCCAGCACCAGATATCCTTGCCCGGACACTCGGCGCGCACCCGTTTCACCAGCGCCAGCACGTGGGGCACGTTGGCCGGGTGGAGCGGATCGCCGCCGGAAAGCGACAGACCTCGCCGTTTGATCCGGCTGTCGTTGAGATCCGCAATGACGCGATCGCTCATCGCCTCATCGAACGGCTTGCCGCCATCGAGCCGCCAGGTGCTCTGGTTGTAGCAACCCGGGCACTGATGCTCGCAGCCCGAGACAAACAGGGTGGCACGGGTGCCGGGGCCGTTGATCACATCGACCGGGTAGTATTGGTGGTAATTCATGACTGAAGGTTCTGGGTGTATTTGAGATATTCCAGCAGACCACTCATAAAACGGACTCTTTCACTAGCAAGTGTCTGGAAATACTGATCTTCACTCCGGTTCAACATGAATAAGATCTTATCCCGCAGCAATTCTTCATCTAGTGCGTAGCCATGCTCTGTCACATAGGCATGAATAAAACGATAGAAAAATTGGGTGTCATTAATATGCACTTCATGCCAAGTATCTCGCGCTACCCATTGCCTCAGCATTTTCTCCGACATCGGTTTTAGAAACATAAGCTCAACCTTCATAAAGTAAGACTCCCTGTATCACAGGGAGTCTTTAGCGATTTACATATGTTTGACGCGGCGCTTCACCTCTTCCTGCTTGCCCGCATTGAAGGGGCGCGCATCCGGGCTACCGAGGTAGCCGCAGACACGGCGGGTCACCGACACCTTGGCGGGGTCGTGGTTACCGCAGCGCGGGCAGGTAAAGCCCTTGGAGGTGCACTCGAATTCGCCGGTAAAGCCGCAGTCGTAGCACTCGTCGATGGGAGTGTTGGTACCGTAGTAAGGCACCTTGTCATAGCTGTAATCCCAGACGTTTTCGAGCGCTTCCAGATTGTGCTGGATGTTGGGGTACTCGCCGTAGCAGATGAAGCCACCGCTGGCGATGGGCGGATAGGGCGCCTCGAAGTCCAGCTTGTCGTACGGATTAACCTGCTTCTCCACATCGAGGTGGAAGCTGTTGGTGTAGTAACCCTTGTCGGTCACGCCGGATACCACGCCAAACTCCTTGGCGTCGATGCGGCAGAAACGGGTGCAGAGGTTCTCGCTCGGGGTGGAGTAGAGGCTGAAGCCGTAGCCAGTCTCCTCTTTCCACTCGTCGATGGCTGCCCTGAGACGGGCGATGATGGCGATGGCCTTCTGTTGCAGCTCGGCGCTGTCAAACAGGTGCACCTTGTCACCAAACAGGGCGTTGATGGTCTCGTGAACCCCGATATAACCGAGGGAAATGGAGGCACGACCGTTCTTGAAGATCTCGCTGACGTTGTCGTCCGCCTTCAGCCGCACGCCGCAGGCCCCTTCCATATAGAGGATCGGAGCAACCCGTGCTTTCACCCCGTCCAGACGGGTAATGCGGTACATCAGCGCCTTCTTGGCGACCCGCAGGGAGGCATCGAGACGATCCCAGAAGTCCGCTTCGTCACGGGATTTCAGGGCAATGCGCGGCAGGTTGAGGCTCACCACACCCAGGTTGTTGCGACCTTCGTGGATCAGCTCGCCATTCTCCTCGTAGGCACCGAGGAAGGATCGGCAACCCATGGGGGTCTTGAAGGAGCCGGTCACTTTCACGACCTGGTCGTAGTTAAGGATGTCCGGATACATCCGCTTGGAGGCACACTCCAGCGCCAGCTGCTTGATGTCGTAGTTGGGATCACCCTGCTTGTGGTTGAGGCCATCCTTGATGGCAAACACCAGTTTCGGGAACACGGCGGTCTTCTTGTTCTTGCCAAGGCCAGCGATGCGGTTGCTGAGGATGGCGCGCTGGATCATTCGCGACTCCCAGCTGTCCCCCAAGCCAAAGCCGAAGGTGACGAACGGCGTCTGACCGTTGGCGGTGTGCAGGGTGTTGACCTCGTACTCCAGCGACTGGAAGGCGTCGTAGCACTCTTTCTCGGTGCGAGCCATGGCGTAGGCTTCCACATCGGCAATGCCCCACTCTTCGGCCACTTCACGGTGTTTCTGCCAGCTGATGGTCACATAGGGAGCCAGCACTTCGTCGATACGGTTGATGGTGGTGCCGCCATAGATGTGGCTCGCCACTTGGGCGATGATCTGGGCGGTCACGGCAGTGGCGGTGCTGATGGATTTCGGGGTATCGATCTCCGCATTGCCCATCTTGAAGCCGTGAGTCAGCATCCCTTTCAGATCGATCAACATGCAGTTGAACATCGGGAAGAAAGGTGAGTAATCGAGATCGTGGAAGTGCAGATCACCGCTCTCGTGGGCCTGAACCACATCACGGGGCAGCATGTGGCTGGTGGCATAGTGCTTGGCGACGATACCGGCCAGCAGGTCGCGCTGGGTCGGGATCACCTTGGAGTCTTTGTTGGCGTTCTCGTTGAGCAGGGCGGCGTTGGTCTGCTCGACCAGACCGCGGATCTCCTGTGCCAGACGGCCGCGCGCCTCGCGGGCCTGATCCCGATCGTGGCGATATTCGATATAGGCACGGGCGATGGCCTTGTCGTCGGAAGCCATCAGGTGGTTTTCGACCCGGTTCTGGATCTCGTGAATATCAACTTCACCACGCCCTTCCAGCTCCTGACTCACGGCATTGGCAATGCGGGAGGCGAGTGCCGGATTGGCCTGATTGACCGCTTCCGCCGCTCGGCTGACTGCCTCTGCAATCAGCTGAGCATTGAATGGTGCGCGACATCCGTCACGTTTGATCACAACCGGTTTCATGAATTTTCCCCGTTAAAAGGCCAGGCATTTGCCTCTGGCTCACCCTTGTTGGGCCCCCCTCCCGGCATCTCGTCCTGGACGCAAATAAATTCAGCCGAGGCTTGACAAGCCTGGGCTGAAGATAGGAGGGGAACAGCTTATACACAGCTTAATAACACAACATATAGGGATTAAAAACGAATGCGTCCCTATATGTGGTGTCTATTAGGCACCAAAGCGAAGCCTCATTTCTTGATCCAGAACAGGTTTTTCAGCGAGCGGGACAGTTCACGACCAACCTAAAAGAGCCCCGTTCAAATCCAACCTCAAGCAGGGTGCGGGCTGGCGTCCGATCCACCCACCCGAAAAAAATCGCCCCCCGCCGCACAGGTTTCGAGATGACAGCGCCAACCAAAACCGCCCATACTGAACAAGAACTCTCTCCCCCTCGACAAGGGACAACCCATGCGCACCTCTCTGCTGTTGCTACTGTTATCCACCCTCTCTCTGCCGCTCTGGGCCGCCAACATTCTGGTGATCAGCAGCTACCATCCCGAATACCTGTGGGACCAAAGCTACAACAAAGGGCTGCTCGATGGCTTGCAGGGGGAGCACAAGATCACCCACTTCTATATGGACACCAAACGCCATCCACGGGAGAAGTTCGACGAGATCGCCCAGCAAGCCATCGCCTTTTATCTGAAGAGCAAACCGGATCTGGTAGTACTGGGGGATGACAACGCCATCAACTATCTCGCCAGCGAGATCTCGTCCCTCGGTACCCCCGTCGTCTTTCTCGGCATGAACGAAAATCCCCGGCTCAAAGGCTTTGTCGGCCACCCCAAGATCACCGGCGTGCTGGAGCGCCCCCTGCTCAAGCGCAACATCAGCGAAATAAGCCAGATGATGGGGGGGCTCGACAAGGCGCTGGTATTGTTTGATTCCAGCAATGTGGCCCTCACTGCCATTGAGGATGAATTCAAGACCCAGACCGAGCTGCGGGTCGGTCAGACCCGGATCAACAGCCAGCTGATGGGGGATTACAGTCTCTGGCAGGAGGCGGTGCTCAACGCCAAGAAGAACGGCTATCAGGCAATCTTCCTCGGCCTCTACCACACGCTGGTCGATGACAATGGCAAGCATGTGAGCGAAAAGACTGTGCTGGAGTGGACCAGCGCCAACACGCCGGTGCCGCTCTTCTGTTTCTGGGAATTTACCGTCGGCAAGGGGATGGCCATCGGCGGGTTGGTGCTGGACGGCCACGATCAGGGGATACAGGCAGCCAGCCTCATCAATACCATTCTGGCGGGCACCCTGCCCCGTACCATCTCCCCGCGCGCGGCCCTGCGCGGCGAATATGTCTTCAGTAAGAGCGAGTTGGCCCGCTGGCAACTCACCGTGCCCGACAAGTGGCGCCACAAGATCCTCTGGCGTGAGTAACCGCCGAAACAAAAAAGAGAACCCGGCCATGCCGGGTTCTCTTTTATCGGGTGCTGCGGTTAGCAGGCTTGGTGAGGGCTATCAGCCCTGCAACGCCTGTTGCAGCTCCTCTTCGGTCCAGATGGTAATGCCGAGCTCCTGCGCCTTGGTCAGCTTGGAACCGGCCGCTTCCCCCGCGACCAGCACATCGGTCTTGGCAGATACCGAACCCGCCACCTTGGCCCCCAGCGCCTGCAGCGCCGCCTTGGCGTCGTTGCGCGACAAGGTGGTCAGGGTGCCGGTCAGCACGAAGGTCTTACCGGCAAAGGGTTGCTCCGCGGCCTCTTTCTTCTCGATAGCCGGCCAGTGGATGCCGGCAGCCAGCAGAGCCTCCAACACCTCCACGTTGTGGGGCTGACGCAGGAAGTAGTAGACATGCTTGGCCACCACATCGCCCACATCGGCCACTTCGAGCAGCTGCTCCACCGAGGCTGCGCGCAGTGCATCCAGGGTGAGGAAGTGGTTGGCAAGGTTGAGCGCAGTCGCCTCCCCCACTTCGCGGATCCCCAGAGCAAACAGGAAGCGCGGCAAGGTGGTGCTGCGCGCTGCATCGATTGCGGCTACCAGATTGAGGGCCGATTTTTGCCCCATCCGCTCAAGACCTGCCAGCTGGATGGCATTGAGGCTGAAGAGATCGGCGGGAGTCTTCACCAGCCCCTTGTCTACCAACTGCTCGACAATCTTGTCGCCAAGGCCATCCACATCCATGGCACGACGGGCAGCGAAGTGCTTGATCGCCTCCTTGCGCTGCGCCTCGCAGAACAGGCCACCGGAGCAGCGGGCAACAGCTTCCCCTTCCAGCCGCTCGACCGCAGAGCCACACACCGGACACTCGGTCGGGAAGAGGATCGCGCGGGCGTCGCTTGGGCGCTGTGCCTCCACCACAGCGACGATCTGCGGGATCACATCCCCCGCCCGGCGCACGATCACCGTATCGCCAATCATCACGCCGAGACGTTCAATTTCATCAGCATTGTGCAGAGTGGCATTGGAGACAGTCACGCCGCCAACAAACACCGGTTTGAGCTTGGCCACCGGCGTCACGGCGCCTGTGCGACCAACCTGAAACTCGACGTTCTCAAGCAGAGTCATCTCCTCCTGCGCCGGGAACTTGTGGGCGGTCGCCCAGCGCGGCGCACGTGCCACAAAGCCCAACTCCTCTTGCAGGGGGATGGCATCCACCTTGTAGACTACGCCGTCGATCTCATAAGGGAGCTCGCCACGGCGGGCTAGAATGTCGTCGTGGAACGCCTGACAACCGGCGGCCCCCTCTTTGAGCTTCACCTCTGGACTGAGCGGCAGCCCCCACTCCTTGAGCTGGGTGAGACGGCCAAAGTGGGAGTCGCCCAGTTGCTCGCCACCAACACCGACACCGTAAGCGTAAAAGCTCAGGGGACGGCTGGCGGTGATGCGTGAATCGAGTTGACGCAGGCTGCCGGCGGCGGCGTTGCGCGGGTTGACGAACACCTTCTCGCCCGCTGCCAGCGCCTTGGTGTTCATCGCCTCAAAACCGGCCTTGGGCATAAAGACTTCGCCACGCACCTCAAGCCGCTCGGGCCAGCCAGAGCCCCGCAATGCGAGCGGAATGGCCTTGATGGTACGCACGTTCTCGGTGATCTCCTCACCGGTGGCGCCATCGCCCCGGGTGGCCGCCTGCACCAGCTGACCATTTACATAGAGCAGGCTCACCGCCAGACCGTCGAGCTTGGGCTCGCAGCAGAAGGTGAAACGCACGTCACGCTTGAGGCGATCGCTCATGCGCTGTTCGAACGCCTGCAACTCTTCGCTGCTAAAGACGTTATCCAGACTGAGCATGGGGATCTCGTGACGCACCTGACTGAACGCCGTCAGCGGCTGACCGCCGACCCGCACGCTGGGGGAAGCCGGGGTTTTCAGCTCGGGGTGGTCAGCCTCCAGCGCGATCAGCTCGCGCATCAGACGGTCGTATTCGGCGTCCGGTACGGTCGGGTTATCCAGCACATAATACTGGTGACCATATTCGGTAAGCAGTTCACACAATTGACGGTGGCGGGAGAGGGTGTCGCTCATGAAAAAGTCTCGAAGTGTGATTGAACATACGGCCGGGGTAGAAACAAAAATGCGGTACCAGGGTACCGCACTTTTTATTCACTCGACCCGCATGGCGTATTAGTCGCGGCTGGCCTCGTAGGCAGCCAGCTCGTGACGGTAACGGGCAATGGTCTCGTCGCTCAGCGGGCTGCGATCCATATCGGTCAGCATGGCATCGAGATCGCTGGCCAGCTGATCGGCAGCCTGCAGCATGTCCTCGAAGGCAAACGCGGCATTGCTGCGCAGCGGCAGTTGCATGAACAGGGAGACACCCGGCGTGGTGAACTGTTCCATCCGGTACGGATTGAAGGTACCCGGCTTGACCATGTTGATCATGGAGAAGAGCACTTCACCCTTGCCGTTGGGATCTTCGTGACGGTGGAAAATATCCATCTCGCCAAACTTGAAGCCCAGCGCCATCAGGGATGAGAGCAGGGTTGCACCTTGCAAGTCGTGACCCGGACGGCCCATCAGGTTGATGACATAGACATCCTGCCAGATCTTCTCGACCGGCTGGGGCGCCATGCGCTGCTCTTCAACCACAGGTGCAGGTGCCACATAGGCCGGCTCTTCATAAACAGGCTCGGGAGCCACATGACGGGGCTGCGGCTGATATTCCGGCTCGGGAGCACGCACCGGTTCGGCACGAACGGTGTCGGCGGTACGGACTGTCTCTGCACGGGCACCAAAAGTCGGGGCGGTCGCGTAAGCGGGCTCGACCAGCGGCTCATCGTCCAGCGACTGCATCATGGGCTCGCGCTGGGGACGGGAACGGTAGACCGGGGTACGACGATTGACCTGAGCAGGTTTGCGCACCGGCGCGGCGGGCGCCTCGTCGATCTCCTCGGGCAGCGGTTCGTCGAACGCTTCCTCCTCTTCATAGACAGGAGGCGGCGGAACCGGGCGGGCAGCAGGCTTGCGCACTACGGGCGGCGGCAGATCGTCCTCGTCATCTTCATCATCAAAGGCGGGGACGGCAGGGCGACGACCGAGTTCCGGCTGGCGGCTCTCTTCACTGCGCAGCTTGGGCTCGGCACGACGGCCACCACTGACCACACGTACCTGGCCGATGCCATCGCTGTCGAAGGCGTCGTTATCACGATCCCGCGACTTGGAGTCCATCCGTCCAATCGGTTTCTCTTTGATCGGTGCCTGACGATTCTTTTTGTTGCTCCACAACCCGTGAATGAGCAATGCCGCAATAGCAATACCGCCCAGGGCAACCAAGATGTAACGCAATTCCTGCATTAGCTGCTTCTCTTTCTAGTTTTGCTCAGCCAAAGCGACGGCTTCACCGATATCGACCGACACGATGCGAGAAACCCCGGGCTCTTGCATCGTGACGCCAACCAGCTGCTCAGCCATCTCCATGGAGACCTTATTATGACTGATGTAAACGAACTGTACTGTGCTCGACATCTCTTTGACAAGAGAACAGAAGCGACCGACGTTCACTTCATCGAGCGGTGCATCCACCTCATCCAGCAGACAAAAAGGTGCTGGGTTGAGTCTGAAGATGGCAAAAACCAGCGCAAGCGCGGTTAACGCCTTCTCCCCCCCGGAAAGCAGGGCAATGGTAGCATTCTTCTTACCCGGAGGTCTCGCCATGATGCTCACTCCGGCCTCCAAAAGATCATCGGAGGTAAGCTCAAGCCAGGCACTGCCCCCACCGAACACTTTTGGAAACAGGGATTTTAAATCTTCGTTGACCTTATCGAAAGTGTCCCGGAACCGTATTTGTGTCTCTTTATCAATTCTTTTAATGGCTTGGCTCAAGGTTTCCAGCGCTTGCTCGAGATCCTGACACTGATTTTCGAGGTAGGTTGCCCGGGTTTTCGCCTCTTCGTACTCCTCCAGTGCCGCCAGGTTGATGGCGCCGAGCGCCTCCACTTGCCCCTCCAGCGTCTGGATCTCCTGCCGCAGCTTGCCGCGATCAGCGGCGATCAACACTGCCTGATCGAGATCTACCAGTCGAACCCCCAACTCTTCGAACTGCTCGTGCAGCCCCTGTCGACGGGTGAGGTTACGTTCGCGCTCAAGGCGCAGGGTTGCCAGCTTCTCCTGCAACGTCACCAGCTGCTTGTGATCGGCACTTCTGGCCTGCTCCAGCTCACCGAGCTGGCGCTCCAGCTCCGCAAGCCGTTGATGGCAGGCGAGCTGCTGCGCCTCCAGATTACGCTGCTCGGCCAGCAGGGGCGCCAGATCCGGCACTGCCTCGCTATCCGGCCCTTTCAGCCCGGCCAGCTCCAGCCCGAGCCTCGCCAACTCCTCTTCGCCCAGGGTAATGAGTTGGCGCAGATTGCCCAACTCCAGTTGCAAACGCTGGCAGGCCGCTTGTTGCTGCTCGCGGCGCACACGGGCCTCGTCGACCGCCCGCTCGCAGCGGGTCAGCAGCTCCTGAGCGAGCTGCAACCCTTGTGTCAGCGGCTCCCCCTGCTCCTGCAACTCGGCAAGGCGCGCCTCATCGAGTTCCAGTTGTTCACGGGCGCTGGCCAGTCGCTCTGCCTCTTCGGCCTGCTCCTGATCGAGCCGGATCAGCTCTTCGCCGAGCTGACCGAGCCGCTGCAACCGCTCCTGCCGCTGACCCTGTTGCAGGCTCCAGGCTTCGCGCAGTTGTTGCCATTTCTGCTCTTGCTCGCGCAAGGTTCGCTGCGACAACTCCTGCGCACTGGCAAGCTGGGCGCGCCGGACATCGGCAGCAACAAGTTGCTCGCTCAGCTGTGCCAGCCCCACGGCAACCCTCTCCTGCTCGGTATACAACCGCTCACGCTCACCGAGCAGTGCCATGGTGCCGAGCGCCGCGCCCTGCCCCAGATCTGCCCAGTTTGGCCCCAGCCAGTCGCCAGCAGGAGTCAGTACCGACTCACCGGCCACAAGGCTTGGCTGGCGTGCCAATGCGGCCTCCCGGCTCTCCACCAGCCAGATGGCGTTGAGGAAGGCAGGAATATGCTCACCACCCAGTTGCGCCGCCAGCGTACCGGCAACCGCCGGTTGCGCCGGGCCAATCCAGAGCCCTTCTTGCGCCAGATTACACTCGTCCGCCGGCGTTGCAGTGAGCCAGCGCCCCAGCACCTTGTCGAGTGCCTGTGCCCACTCAGGGGCAACCTGCAGTCGATCGGCCAGGGTCGCCCCCTCCATCTGCTCGCCGAGGATCTGATCCAGCGTCACCAGCCGCGCCTCCAACTCCCGTTGCAGGCTCAACTGCTGGCCATGCTGCTGCTTGAGTTGTTCATGGGCGTCGACCGCCTGCACCAGCTGCTCGGTTAGCTCACCATTGGCCGCCCGCGTCAGCTCCAGCTCACCACTCAGGGCATCGAGGGCCGGTTGCAGATCGTCGACCTCTGTGCCGAGGGGGCCAGCGCGTTCATCTTCCAGCTTGAGGCGGGCCAGCCGGGTCTTGGCCTGCAGCTCCTGCAGACCACCCAACCGGGTACGGGTCTGGTTGAGCTGCCCCTGCAACCCGGCCAACTGTTGCTGCCACTGCTGCTGGCGCAAGCGGGCCTGCTCCAGCCGCTCGCTGGCGTGCTGGCGGGCCTCCTGCTGCTCGGTGAGCAACTGCTCACACTGCTCCAGCCGGGCGCTCTCCTGCTCGGCGCGCAATACCCCTTCGGTCAGTTGATCCTGCTGGCTGGCCAGCTGCGCCTTGCGAGTGGCGATCCGCTCGCCGAGTGCCTCTGCACGGGCCTGCCAGTCGCGCCCCAGTTCACTCTGGTGCAGTTGCTGTTGCTCGAGACGGGCGATGGCCTGCCCGCCGAGAAAAATCTGTTGCTGACGGCTCGCCTGCTCGGCTTGCGCCTCTTGTCTGGCGACCGACAGGGTGACGTGGCGCCCCTCATCGGCGGTGCGCTTGGCATCGAGCGCCGCCAGCGCCTGCTCGGCCTGCGCCAGCTCTGTTTTGGCCTCGCCAAGGCGCGTCTCCAGCGCCCACAATTCGGAGCCAATCAGCTCGGCACGAGCGGCGCGCGAACGACTCTTGAGCTGTTTGTAGCGTTCGGCCGTTTCGGCCTGGGCTTTGAGGTGGTCAAGGCGCGAACCCAGCTCGCCGCGAATATCGCCGAGGCGCTCCAGGTTCTCCTGAGTGTGGCGAATGCGCTGCTCGGTCTCGCGGCGCCGCTCCTTGTAGCGGGAAACCCCGGCGGCCTCTTCCATAAAGAGCTTGAGATCGGCCGGACGCGACTCCACCAGTCGGCTGACAGTGCCCTGCTCGATGATGGCGTAGCTGCGGGGGCCAAGGCCGGTGCCGAGGAAGAGGTCGGTCACATCCTTGCGGCGGCACTTCTGGCCGTTGATCTGATAGTGGTTGGAGCCGTCGCGCAGCACTTCGCGGCGCACCGAGATCTCGGTAAAGCGGCCAAACTCGCCGGGCACCCGGTTGTGGGGATTGTCGAACACCAGCTCGACCGAGGCGCGCCCGTGCGCACTGCGATTGATAGAGCCGTTGAAGATGACATCGGTCATGTTCTCACCGCGCAGATGGCGAGCGGAACTCTCCCCCAGCACCCAGCGCACCGCGTCGATGACGTTGGATTTGCCACAGCCATTGGGGCCCACCACGGCGGTCATGTCTGCCGACAGTTCGATGCGGGTCGGCTCGACGAACGACTTGAAGCCGGCGAGTTTGATCAGTTTCAGACGCATGGCGACCTGTATCAGTGGCTAAATAAAGAGGATGCGGGCAGGTGACTTTACCAAATCCAGACCCGGCTTTGTTTGTAATATGCAGGCATCATCCCCATTCAATGCCCGATTTTCAGTCGCCACGGCACGAAATAAGGAATAGTCGGCGACTTTACCAAATCAAAGGCTTGTTTGTAATATGCTGGCAGTTCTCCCATGCATAGATGGAGCTCACATGAGCCAATCACCCCATATGGTCAAAGATTCAATCAGCGGTGCAGACTATTTCCTGCGCGGGTTTTCCCTTATTCGCCAACCGGGCATCCGCACCTTTGTGCTGATCCCCCTGCTGGTCAACTTCGTGCTGTTTGCCGGGGCCTTCTATGCCCTGTTGCTGCAACTGGACGGCCTGTTCGCCTGGCTCCATCAGCAGATCCCCGCCTGGCTCGACTGGCTGGACTACCTGCTGTGGCCCATCGCGCTCATCACCATACTTGTGGTCTTCTCCTTTATCTTCAGCTCGGTTGCCAACTGGGTAGCCGCCCCCTTCAACGGCCTGCTGGCGGAGAAGGTGGAGCAGATCCTCACCGGTCAGCCCGCCAATGACAGCGGCATGCTGGATATCGTCAAGGATGTGCCACGCACCTTCGGCCGCGAATGGACCAAGCTGAAGTATTACCTGCCCAAGGCCATTGGCTGCCTGATCCTGTTCCTGATCCCTGTGGTAGGCCAGACCCTGGCGCCTGTGCTCTGGTTCCTGTTCAGCGCCTGGATGATGGCGATCCAGTATGTGGATTATCCGTTCGACAACCACAAGATCGACTTCATCACCATGCGCGACGCCTTGAAGCAGCGCCGCGGCAAGTGTCTGAGCTTCGGCGCTTTGGTGACCCTCTTCTCCGCCATTCCTGTGGTGAACCTCTTCGTGATGCCGGTCGCCATCTGTGGCGCCACCGCCATGTGGGTCGATCACTACCGGCAGGAGCAGTTGGGGCGCTAACCCTTGAACATTGATTAGAAAAAGGCACCCGAAACGGTGCCTTTTTCGCATTTAGCATGAATTAAATTAATGCATGCATTCGATAGCTTGTCCCATATGACACGAGTTGGTAGGATTCTGGCCTTTCTCGTTCCCTGGGATATCTCATGTTACATGCACTCTTCTTGGTGGGCCTGGTGGCCGAAGGGATGACCGGCGCGCTGGCCGCGGGTCGGCGACGGATGGATCTGTTTGGTGTGGTGATCATCGCCTCGGCGACGGCCATTGGTGGTGGCACCATTCGCGATGTGCTGCTCGGCCACTATCCGCTGCTCTGGATTGAACATCCGGAATATGTGCTGCTGGTTGCCGCAGCCGCGATGGCAGGTGTGGTCTCTGCCCCCCTGATGCGCTATCTCGGCAAGCTGTTCATGGCCCTTGATGCCCTGGGACTGGTGGTCTTCTCCATCTTCGGTGCGGCCCGGGCGCTGGATATGGGCCACGGCGCCGGTATTGCCTGCATCATGGCGGTAGTGACCGGAGTCTTTGGCGGTGTGCTGCGGGATCTGCTCTGCCAGCGCATTCCGCTGGTGTTTCGTCGCGAGCTCTATGCAGCCATTTCGCTGATCACCGCAGCGCTTTACTGTCTGGCGCTGGATCAGGGCTTGCCCACCAACTGGGCAGCGTTCGGTTCCATCGGGATCGGCTTTGTACTGCGGCTGCTGGCGGTACGTTTCAAGTGGGGACTGCCCACCTTCAACTACCAGTACGCGACCCACTGAGTACGCCAGCTTCTGGCGAATCGGGTTGGATTGCGAGCAACAAAAAAGCGCCCGAGTGGCGCTTTTTTCATGGACGTTCTGCGACTCAGTTAATCCCTTCCGAGCTGAAGAAGGTCGCCTTGTCGGCGATAAAGCGGATCTTGATGTTCTTCCCTTCTCCGCCCCAGAGGCAGCTGGTGGTGCCCAGCGCATCATCACAGCGCTCCGCCTTGCCCAGAATAGTGCTGGCCTCGGCGTAACTCATCCCCATCTTCAACTGGTCGTAATTTTCACGGTTGAGCTTGCTGCAACCGGTCAGCAACAGGGCGATCAGGCCGCCAATCACTATCTTTTTCATCGCTATCTCCTCTCTGGTGGGAAGAGCTTGGCAGTTTGCCAACCCCTTTACCAGCTGCGCACCGGGCCGGTATCGAGGTGAACGAAGTTATCACGGGGATAGTAACCAACCCCACCCACCTTGAGCTGGAGCGCCGCCTTGCGCAGATGGGCCAGCTGTACGCCGGGGATCCGCACATCCACCGCCTGCCCCAGGGTGTGGTAGCTGTGTTTGGCCACGCCGCGGCTCTTGTGGCGCTTTTGGCGATTGGTCGCTGGGGCGCGATAACCGGAGATCAGTTGAATTTCGCTGCGCCGACCCAGCTTGTGCTGCAACAGAAACAGCTGATCAAACAGCTTCTTGTCGATGTTGAACACTTCGTTGCGCCGGTAATCGCGGAAGATGTGATTGAGCTCGGCCAACCCGTCGCTCAGATAGTGGCCATTTTCCCAATAGCTGGCGCGCACCCGCTCGCCGGTATTGAGATTGAAGAAACTGAGTTCACGCCCGGTGGTACTGCGGCTGGCCAGTGCAGGGAAGGAGATCAGCGAGCTGCCCAGCAGGCAACCGGCTCCCAGCAACAGGCGACGTCGACTTATCTCTTGTTCCAGCATAAGGGGTTCGTCCATCGCAGATTCAAGCGAAAATAGTTGAATAAGATCACTGATTGAATGTGATACAGGCGCTTGAAACTACCCTCCGGCGGGGGGACCTGTCAAACCTCAATCGCCCATAGAAAAGCCCGGCACAGGCCGGGCTTTTCACTCTGTGGCAGGGATCACAGCAGGCGGCTCTGGAAGCTGACCCGATCAAATCCGTAGATGTCGTTACGCAGTTGCTGGCGACCATTTTCGTCGATCCAGCTGCTCCAGTAAACGGTAAAGACCGGGATCGGCGTGGTGAGCGGCAACCATTTGGTCTGGCTCTCCTTGAGGATATTGGCCACCTTGTCCGGCTGATAGCGGGAGTCCGCCAGCAACAGCTCGGCCAGATCGTCCGCATGTTCCACCCTGATGCAGCCCGAACTGAAGGCGCGCGCCCCCTGTTCGAACAGCGCCTTGCGCGGGGTGGAGTGCAGATAGATGGCGTCATTGTTGGGCAGGTAGAACTTGTAGCGCCCCAGGGCATTGTGATCCCCCGGTTTTTGCCGCAGACGATAGGGGAAACCGGCTGCCAGCGCCTGATGCCACCCCTCTTCGGTGAACTGCACCGGATTGCCCTCGCTGTCGATCACCTCGAACTGCTCGCGACTCAGATAGGCGGGATCGCGACCCAGCTTGGGCAGGATGTCCTTGCTCAGGATCGAGCGCGGCACATGCCAGGAGGGATTGAGCACGATAGAACGAATTTCGCTGGCCAGAATGGGGGTGGCGCGCTGCTCCTTGCCGACGATGACCCTGCTGGTAAACACCTCGTTGCCGGACTCCACCACGCTCAGGCGGTAGTCGGGAATATTGACCAGCACGTAGCGACCACCGGCGAGCTGATCCACCAGATCGCGACGCCACAGGTTACGCAACAACAGGCTGGCGCGCACTTGCGGGCCGGTATTGAGCCAGGAGCGGGTCTGACGGCCGATGATGCCGTCCGCGGTGAGACCGTGACGACGCTGGAACTGCTTGATGGCCTGCTCGGTATCACCATCGTAAATCTGATCACCATGACTCGGGGCGCTGTCGCCCAGCTCGTTGAGCATGGCGCGGATTTGGCCGAGCTCGGCGGAGCTCTCTCCGGCACGCAGGGTCGGCATATCAAGGGTCGGCCACTTGCTGGCCATCGGCATCGCCAGCAGTTTGTGCACTTTGGCCCGCACCGCCTCGTATTCCGCCACCTGAGGGCGCAGGGATTTCACCTGAGTGAGCAGGTCATCATCGCTGGGCTGGGTCACCACAGGGCGGTTCAAATCGAGCTTGAGGGTCTTCATCTGCTCGCGAGAAACCAGATCCATCCCCCGCCAGGCGTGCTGGAAACGGCTCAGCTTGGTAAAAATGTCGTCATAGATGGCGCCACGCTTGTCTGCAGGAGTGGCCTGCAGGCGCTTCCAAAGCGTGAAAAAATCGGGGTGCAGCTGGGCCAGCACAGCCTCTTGCAACTGCTGCTCCAGCTCGATACGGGCCTGTTCGGCCTGACTGCCCTGATACCAGTCGTGTCCGGTTTCACTGGCCGCCACCACAACTTGTGCTTCGGTCGCATGTACCGCGCCAGCGGGCAAACATCCCAGCCACACCAGATTGGCAAGAGCCAGCCAATACTTCATCCCCATGGGTACCTCAAAACGGTTTGTTCACTCTGTCGGGCCTGACAAGCAGACCTGATGCTCAGGCCGCTCATGATGCGTGAACGGCCAATACTTTGCTAGCGCCCGGGGGCATAACGCTGCCAGATAATGTCATACGCATCTGTCTCCTTGAACCGCGCCAACGCCTGATTGAATTGTTGCAAGAACTGCGGCGAAAAGCTGCGCTTGCCCAACATAAAGAAGCTCGGCGATTCAGATACCACCATGGGGTGGCTGGTGAACTGACCGCTCATCCCCTCCTTGTTGAGGGCGCTGGGGGTAGCCAGCATGTCACCGAGGAAACCGTCGATCCGCCCGCGGGCCAGCTTCTCATAATTCTGCTGGTCGCTCACCGCACTCACCTGTTTGGCATAGCGATCGAGCAGCGACATCACTTCATCACCATAGAAGTACTCTTTGGTGACACCGAGGGAGTAACCACTGGCCAGCCAGCTCGCCAGATCCTGCTCGGGGTAGTGGCTGCCCTTGCGGATCCACAGCAAGGTGCGCCCCGGGTTGTAGGAGTCGGAAAACCAGGCATAACGGGCGCGCTCATCATTGATGTTCGCTTCCATCGCCATGTCTATCTCTCCATACTCCATTTCGTGAAGTACCCGCTTCCAGGGCAACTCCACATAGTTGACCTTGCAGTGCATGGAAGTGAGTACAGCCGTCAGCACCTCGGCGGCATAACCGCGCACCTGTTGCGGTGAATCGGCTTCGTAATAATGGTAGGGGGGCCAGTTATCGTAACCGACCTGAATAGGCTCGGGACACAGGGCCTTGGCCAATGCCATTGGCGCCCATAATCCAAGCAGCAGAGAGAGGGAGAGCCACTTCATAGGTCATCCTTGACGAATAGGTGAGTCATCATAAATCGCCCCCTGCAAAATGGCGATAGAGGCCAGATGACAATCGCATCCGCTAGAAAATGACGCAGCAAAGCACGTCTATTTGCCAAACGCCCTGCCGGAGCGCTACTGGCAACCTGCGCCCCGTCAGACCTGTTTAACCGGGAAACAGCAACGTTTGGAACAGGGGTAAAAAGGGGTTAATATGTGACCAAATATTTTTTTGTGATCCACTATGCTTTTTTTGCAATTGGATTAGCATATGCGCGACATCGGCCTACCCATTCTGTCAGGCATAGAGAGTGATATGACGTACAAAAAGTTCGGTTTTTTGACTGCCATTCTGGCGTTAAGCGGTTTTTATCTTTACACCCTCTATCTGGCTGCTCACCCCAACGTGAGCCTGGCCTACAAACTCTATTATCTGGAAGGCAAGACACGCTTCTGGGAACACAACTCCAGCATGACCTATCAGCCGGGTAACGAGCTCAATCTGACCAAGCCAAGCCGCTTCCTCTCCAGCGAAGGCTGGGCCAAGAAGCCGAGCGACGAAGGTACCCTGCTCAGCGGTCAGGGCGGTCTCTACTTTGTGCTGCCCAAGCAAGCAGCCAATCCGGATCAGCTTACCGTACAAGCCCGCATCAACAGCCCGGAAGCCGGTGCCCTGTTGAAAGTGGCGCTGGGTCACGACTTCACTACCACGGTGAAACTGGCCAAAGCGGGCATCAACGAAATCCGCCTCAGTCTGCCCGGAGACTCGCTCACGGCAGATCCCAAGCGCCCCAATTTTCTGGCGCTCTCGGCACCTACTCCCATCAATGTGCAGTCGGTACGTTTGACCGTAGCCCAGTGATCCTTGCCCCGAATACCATTTTATAAAAACAACTATCCCAAATAAGGACGTTCTTATGTCGCATCCAGATTTTCGACTCTCTCTGGTCGTTCCCGTTTACAACGAGGAAGAGAGCATCGATGCCTTCATCAACGCGATAGACAACGAACTGGCCCCGCTGAAAGACCAGCTTGAAATTGTATTCGTCAACGATGGCAGCCGTGACCGCACCCGTGAAGTGGTCGAGCAGGCCATCGCCCGCGATCCGCGCGTAACCCTTGTCAACCTGGCACGCAACTTCGGTAAAGAGGCGGCTCTGACCGCCGGTCTGCATCAGGCCAAAGGGGATGCCATCGTGCCGATGGACGTGGACCTGCAAGACCCGCCCGCCCTGATCCTGGAGTTCGTCAAACTGTGGCAGACCGGTGACTATGACACCGTCTACGGCATCCGCGTCGATCGCAGTGCCGATACCCCGATGAAGCGCCTGACTGCCGGTGGCTTCTACCGCTTTTTCAACGCCCTCTCCACCAGCACCAAGCTGCCGGAAAACGCAGGTGACTTCCGCCTGATCGACCGTCGCGTGGTCGAGGCGATCAAGCTGCTGCCGGAGCGCAACCGCTTCATGAAGGGTCTGTTTGCCTGGGCCGGTTTCCGTGCCGTTGGCGTCCCCTACGAGCGCCCGGCCCGTCACGCCGGTGAAACCAAGTTCAACTACTGGAAACTGTGGAACTTCGCCCTCGACGGTCTGCTCAGCTTCTCCAGCTGGCCGCTGCGGGTCTGGAGCTATGTGGGTGTCGGCGTCTCCTTCGTCGCCTTCCTCTACATCCTCAAGATCGTGACCCAGGTGGTCTTCTTCGGCATCGACGTGCCCGGTTACGCCTCCCTGATGTCCGTAGTGCTGTTCCTCGGTGGTATCCAGCTGCTGTCGCTCGGCATCATCGGCGAATACATCGGCCGCATGTTCGTGGAAGTGAAACAGCGCCCGGTCTACCTCATTGAAGGGGTCTATGGCCAGTATGCCAGGCAGGATGCGGCCACACCGCAGAGCGCTGACAGCAACCCGCAAGAGCAGCAGGAGCAAGCGCCTCAATGATCTCCCGCGAGGAATTCTGGCGGCTGGTACGTTTCGGTTTTGTCGGCGGGGGGGCTACCCTCGTCGACCTTGGCACCTCCATCGCACTGTTTCATACCTGGCCCACCATCTCGGAGCACCTGGTTACCACGCTGGCTTTTGCCATCGCGTTCTGGTTCTCCTTCTTTGGTCACCGCTACATCACCTTCCAGAAGCAGGGAGCCGCCAGCAAGTTTCTGCTGGTCGCCCTCTTCTCGCTGGCGGTGCGTAACCTGATCCTGAGCGGCCTGCTGTTTGCGGGGCTCTCCGGTCTGCTGCCGGTGGTCATCGCCACCCTGACCGTTACCGTCCTCACTTACGTTCTCTCTCGCGTCTGGGTTTTTGCCTGATGAATGATATGACCAATACTGCCCCGCTAACCGGGGCTGCACTCCCCTATCGCCCGTCACTGCGCATCAGCGGTCGTGACTGGCTGATGATCATCGCCGCCTTCATGTTGAGCCGGGTGGCGCTGTATGGCATGGGCTACTTCGGGGTCCAGCTCTATGGCTCCCCCGACATCGGCCCGCTGCAGGCCTATTGTCAGTTCGACTGCGTCTGGTTCCAGCGCATCATCGAGAACGGCTACGATCTCTACCCGCGCTGGCTGAGCAAGGGCAATGCGGCCAACTGGGCCTTTATGCCGCTCTACCCGATGGTCTCCGGTGCCATCTCCAACCTGTTCAATGTCGAGAGCCTGATCGGCCTCATCATTGTTACCAATATCTCCTTCTTCGCCAGCCTGCCGCTGATGCTGCTGGTGTTGCGTCAGCTCAAGCTGGGGGACGATACCGCCCGCTTCGGCGTCTGGCTGCTCGCCTTCTCCCCCTTCTCCGCCTACTTCGTCTCCGGTTATACCGAGTCGACCTTTATGGCGCTGATGCTGGGGATGTTCCTGTTCGCCTATCGGGAGCAGTGGCTGATGGTGGCCGTGCTGGGGGTCTGTATCTCCGCCACCCGCAACCTGGGAGTGATGATGGTCTTCCCGGTGCTGATCCTGGCGCTGCAAGCTTACGGCTGGCGGGAATTTTTCCGCTTTACCGAGCGCGCCTTCAAGGTGGTGTTCACCCTCTGGATGATCCCGTTTGGCCTGTTTGCCTACATGGTCTACCTCTATCACCTGACCGGCGATGCCTTTGCCTTCAAGCACATTCAGGTGGCCTGGGGTCGCTATATGGACAGCCCGCTGGACTGGTGGCTAAGCGGTTTCGAGCTGGGCGGCCGCAAGGCTTACCTCTCCATCATGGTGATCTTCGGCTGGTGCCTGAACGGCTACCTGTTCAGCCAGAAGCGCTGGGCTGAAGCGACCCTGATGTTCATCTGCTGCACCATCCCGCTGATGACCGGCCTCAACGCCATGCCGCGCTATATGTTCGGGCTCTACCCGACCCTGCTGGCCATCATTCTGCTGACCCATCGCTGGCCCGCCATCCGCCCAGCAGTGCTCTGTATCAGCGGTATGGTTGCCTCCTTCATCGCGGTGGCCTTCGTCAACTTCAAGTTCTTCACCGTCTGATGTGACGACGATGCCTGATACACCAAATGCCGGTCACATGACCGGCATTTTTTATAGGCACCATTTATATCGACAGAGCATCCCACCACTTCCCCGTCACACTTTCCTCGGCTTGAAAACGTAACCATTTGAACTGATGTCACAAATCGGCATTTTGCCGATCCAAGGCACTCTTTGCTGCTCCTAGAATGGGCCCTTGTCCGAACTGCCCTGCTCAAGGAATGGCTTATGCGTCGTGCTCATCACTTATCCCCTCTCTGGCTCGCCCTGCTGGCCGCCCCTCTGTTCACCCAGCAGGCGATAGCCGCCCCCGAGGTTCGCCTCTATGTGGATGGTCAACCGGTCGCAACCCCGATCGCGCTGGACAAGGGCACGGTGGAGCTGACCCATCCCCTTGCCAAGGGGAGCCACCAGATCCGCATCAGCGACGCAAGCAACAGTTGCGGTACCAGCTTTGGCCCAAGCGAGAGCAGACCGCTCCCCTTCGGCACCGCCCAGCCCATGGACAAATGCAGCAAGGATCAGAGCTTTACCCTGCGGGTGATGCTGGCCGGGGAGTATCAGTTCACCTTCAACCCGGATACTCCCAGCCTCAAGGTGTTGCGGGCGACCAAGAAGAGCGAGTTCAAGCGCCAGCCACCACAAGAGCCCTGCATCAGCTGGGATGGCGGCCCGGTCACGGTATCCCTGAAAGGGGTCTGGCCCGACGGCACCCGACTGAGGGATGCCTACTCGAAACAGGAGGCGGTGGTCAAACAGGGCAAACTGACCCTGACCCCGAGCAAAGAGAGCGGCGGCCTGCTGCTGCTCGAGCCGGTCAAGGCAGCCAAGCCAGCACCATTCAGCTGGGATCAGGCGAGCGTCTATTTTCTGCTGACCGATCGCTTCCACAATGGTGACCCCGCCAACGACCACAGCTTCGGCCGCCAGAAGGATGGTCAGGACGAGGTGGCCACCTGGCACGGCGGTGACTTCAAGGGGCTGACCGAGAAGCTCGACTACATCAAGAGCCTCGGCATGAACGCCATCTGGATCACCCCCATGGTGGAGCAGGTTCACGGCTTTATCGGCGGTGGCGAGCAGGGCAACTTCCCTTTCTACGCCTACCACGGATATTGGGCGCTCGACTTCACCAAGATTGACCCCAACTACGGCGATGAAGAGAGCCTGAAAACCCTGGTGGACGAGGCCCACAAGCGCGGCATGCGGATCATCCTCGATGTGGTGATGAACCACGCTGGCTACGCCACCCTCGCCGACCTGCAGGATTTGGGGCTCACCGAGCTGACCCAGAACACAGACAAGCTGCCGACCGTCTGGAACCAGTGGCTCCCGAGCGGCGGCCTTAACTGGCATGGCTACAACCAGTTCATCGACTATCAATCACCCGCGTGGAACAAGTGGTGGAGTGGTGACTGGGTGCGCGCCGGTCTGCCCGGCTACCCGCAGCCCGGCACCGACGATGTCACCGGCTCGGTGGCGGGGCTGCCGGACTTTCTGACCGAATCGGCCAAACCGGTAGGGCTGCCGCCGTTGCTGGCGGCGAAAAAAGATACCCTCGCCAAGGCGCAGCCCGACGCTACCGTGAGTGACTATCTCATCGCCTGGCACACCGACTGGGTGCGCCGCTTTGGTATCGACGGCTTCCGCGCCGACACAGTCAAGCATCTGGAGCCCGAAGTGTGGGCCAAGCTCAAGCAGGCGGGCACCGCTGCGCTCAAGGAGTGGAAGACTGCGAACCCGAGCAAGGCCCTCGACGATCTGCCCTTCTACATGGTGGGCGAGGTGTGGGATCACGGGGTGGCCAAGGATTTCTGGTATCAGAACGGTTTCGATTCGTTGATCAACTTCGACTATCAGCGTGAGTTTGCCCTGCCCCAGGCCCAGTGCATGGCCAGCGCCGAGCCCACCTATGCCAGCTACGCCAGCCGCATCAATCAGGATCCCGAGTTCAACGTGTTGAGCTACATCAGCTCCCACGACACCAAGTTGTTCTTTGGCGACTATCAGGACGTGCCGTTGCAACGCCGGGTCGCCAGCAGCTTCATGCTGCTGCCGGGCGGCATCCAGCTCTATTATGGCGACGAGTCCGGCCGCGGGCTGGCCAAGGATGGCGGGGTGTTCGATCAAGGCTTGCGCTCGGACATGAACTGGCAGGAGCTGGCCAGCGGAGACAAGGCCGAGCTGGTCAAGCACTGGCAGCAACTGGGCCAGTTCCGCGCCGCCCATCCGGCCATTGCGGCAGGCAGCCACCAGAAACTCTCGGATGCCCCTTACGCCTTTGTTCGGGAGAAGGGGGATGACAAGGTGGTGGTGGTCTTTGCCGGTCGGCAGAAGTAACTCTTGGGCCATATATACCAGCAACAGAGAGGGGAGCCAGTGGCTCCCCTCTCTCGTTTATCTATCTGCCAAGGCTCACTGTGACTGGCGCGCCGCCACTGGCCACTGCAGCCGCGCCTTGACCAACATCTCTTGCCACAGGGGCCAGGCCAGCAGCGCCTGCTGATAGGCTCCCGCCTGACCGGGCAACAGGATGCCGTAGCTGGCCAGCCGATAGGCCATCACGGCATAGAAGGCGTCGATAATACCCGCCTCGCCAAAGTAGAAGGGGCCCCGCGTCTGCGACCAGATCTCCTGCAAACGGGCCAGCTCACCGACCGCCTCCACCGGGGGATCGATACGGGTTGGCGCCCCAAGAAAGAAGGGGAGCAGAGAACGGATCTGCCGAAATCCTGCATGCAACTCGGCGCAGAGGCTGCGAGCCAATGCCCGTTCGGCCAGCGAAACAGGATAGAGCTGGCGGTCGGGACAGAGCTCGTGAACATATTCGGCGATGGCCAGCGAGTCGTGAACCCGCACGCCATCGTGTTCGAGCCAGGGCACCAGACCGGCCGGTGCCAGCCGCTTGAGCCGCGCCAGCGACTTGGCATCCTCCAGATCGAACACCTGCTCCTGCCACGTCAGCCCGCACATGGCGAGCACCAGTGCCGCCCGCATCGCCCAGGTGGAGCCGGTGCCCACCGCCAATACCAAGGATCCCATCTGTTGCCTCCTGCATGAGTTGCCTGCGACCAGCCGGTCTGCCCTTGATGGCAAAACATCCGATGGTCGCTTCACATTTGCGCACCGGCGGGTTTGACCCTCTTGGTGAGCGATGCTAGTTTGATTTTTCAAAACAATCAGTTAGCAACAATGTGAGCCATTAACCGAAATATGGACAGCCAATTTACCATCGTCATCGCAGATGACCACCCCCTGTTTCGGGGCGCCCTCTACCAAGCGGTGCACATGGCCATCAACGATGCTCAATTGCTGGAAGCGGACTCCATCGACAGCCTGACCAGCCTGCTCGGCGAGCACCCCGAAGTTGACCTGTTGCTGCTCGATCTCAAGATGCCGGGGGCCAATGGCTTCGAAGGGCTGGCCCACCTGCGCGGCCAGTATCCCGACCTGCCGATCGTGGTGGTCTCCGCCTCGGAAGATGCGGCCATCATCCAGCAGGTGTTGCGGCTCGGGGCGCTCGGCTTTATTCCCAAATCGGTGCCGATGAAGGAGCTGGTCAACGCCCTCAATACGGTGATCGGGGGGGATAACTGGGTGCCGGAAGGCATCTCGCTCCATCCCGAATCGGAAGATGGCCCCGATTTCGCCAGCAAGCTGGCCAGCCTCACCCCCCAGCAGTACAAGGTGCTGATCATGCTGCGCGATGGCAGCCTGAACAAACAGATCGCCTGGGAGCTCAACGTCTCAGAGGCCACCATCAAGGCCCATATCACCGCCATCTTCAGAAAACTGGGCGTCAAGAACCGCACTCAGGCGGTTATCGCCCTGCAACAGCTCGATATCAAGGAGAGCTGATCCCAGCGTGCAGTGACACGCGCGAGACGACATAGCCAGCCATGCTGGCTATTTGTTGCTCGACAATTAGCACGATCGTACTTTATGCTGCCAGCGCCAACGAGGAGAGAGTGATGAGCAAGGGGCGCCTAACCCGGGAAACCATTTTGCAGACTGCCTTTGAGCAGGCGAGCCAGCAAGGGCTGGAGAGCCTGACCATTGGCTCGCTGGCCAGCGCCTGCGAGATGTCGAAAAGCGGCCTGTTTGCCCACTTTCAATCCCGCGACAATCTGCAGATCGCCGTGCTGGAGTACGCCGCCGAGGTGTTCCGGCTGCGGGTGATCCAGCCGGTACGCCAGCAGGAGCACCAGAGCCAGCACGACAAGCTGATCGCCCTGCTGCGCGCCTGGCAGGCATGGAACCACTGCTTTGCCGGACGCTGCATGTTCCTCGACGCCTGGACCTCGGTGCAGGATGGCCATGAGCAAAAGAGCCCTGTACAACAAGCCGCTAGGCAACTGGTGCGCTTCTGGCTCGACTATCTGGCCCGTCAGGTGGTGCAGGGTCAGGCCGCTGGTGAGTGGCGACAGGAGATGGATCCCTGGCGCGCCGTTTACCGCCTCTATGGCCTCTATCTGGCGGATCAGGTGTTCAACGACCTCGAACTGTGTCAGGATCCGGCCCGCCACTTCTGGCCCGAAGTGGACGCTCTGCTGAGCAGCTGGCGCTAATGTTTTGGCATCCGTTCAATACAACTTTTTAAAAACCGACAAAAAAGCACGACCGTTCGCACATAAAAACCACAGGATGACCATGAGCAGCAAGATCTACTTCAACACCCGCCGCTTCAGCCCGAGCAAATGGCTGCTGGGTATCGGCACCCGGTTGCACCACAGACTCGCCCCCAGCCATGCCAAGCGCACCGCCAGCAAGTTGCTGCTCACCCCCCAGCGCAACCAGCGGGATGGCAGCGAACCTGCCGGTCTGGTGAAACAGGCCGTTCATACCAGCGAAGGGACGCTGATGAGCTATCGGCTCGGTCAGGGGCCACTGTGGCTGCTGATGCACGGCTGGTCCGGCAGCGCCAGCCAGTTCTATCCGCTGATGAGCCATATCGCCGCGCAGGGTTTCACCGCCATTGCCTACGATCATCCGGCCCACGGCCAGAGCGCAGGCAACACCGGCCACCTGCCCCGCTTCGTGCGCGCCTTCGACGAGCTGGCGAGCAAGTTGGTCAGCGAAGCAGGCCCGCTGCACGGGGTCATCGCCCACAGCATGGGGGGCGCCGTCACCCTCTCCAGCCGTCAGCCTGGTATCGATGCCCTGCCACTGCTGTTGATTTCGCCAGTGCTCGACTATGTGCCCCAGCTCTACGGCATGGTGGCACGCTCCGGCTACTCCATCCGGTTGTTCGATGCGGTGGTCAAGGAGATTGAGCAAGAGTACCTGCACCCCTTGAGCACGGTCGATCCGCTGGGGCGGCTCGCCAGTCGCAGCGGCGCGGCGATGATAGTGCACGACGAGGAGGACAGGTTTGCCCCGCACGGCGATTCCTTGCGGGCCAGTCAGGAAGGTCATACCCGGCTGGTGAGCACCCGGGGTCTGGGCCACGGTCGTATCCTCGCCAGCACCCCGGTATTCGCCGCCTTCGATCAGCTGGCGCGGCCGGAAAATCCTCACCGCGCCCTTTGACATGGGGCCATGAAAAAAACGGGCAAGCGCCCGTTTTTATATTTGATACAGCGCCTTATAGTTAATTTGTCAGTGGGAACATTCTTGTCAGAACACAATAAGGCGCCAGCATATGGCCAGACCCAATACAGCGTTGTTGCTCACCGGTGGCGGTGCCCGCGCCGCCTATCAGGTCGGCGCCCTCAAGGCGATTGCGGAGCTCTACCCGCGTAATCTCGGCATCCCTTTTCCCATCCTGTGTGGCACCTCGGCGGGGGCTATCAATGTCACTGCGCTCGCCTGCTACGCCTCCTGCTTCCATCTGGGGGTGCGCAAGCTGGAGTGGGTCTGGCGCCGCTTCGAGACTCACCACATATTCGATTTTCACCCAGGGCGCCTGCTGTGGCGGTTGATGTACGAAGGGTCGGCGGGGCTGATCAATCCCCACACCAACCACGCCTTTCACCTCTTTGACAACGCGCCGCTGCACCGCCTGCTGGATCAGCTCATCGACTATCACCGCATCGATGACAATATCCTCTACGGCAGTCTGGAGGCGCTGGCTATCACGGCATCGGATTACGACGACGGCCTATCCACCACCTTCTTTCAGGGTCGGGCCGACCACCATCCTTGGGAGCGGGCCAGACGGCGCGGGGTTCGCACCGTGCTTACATCGGAGCACCTGCTCGCCTCCTCGGCGTTGCCCTTTGTCTTTCCTGCCACCCGGATCGGCGAGAAGTTCTACGGCGACGGCTCCATCCACCAGCTGAGCCCGCTCAGCCCCGCCATCCATCTGGGGGCAGAGCGGATCCTGCTGATCACCCTGGATCCGCCAGCCCACTCGGCGCCGACCCATCACCACGGCCATCTCACCAGCTCCAATATTGCCAGCCATCTGCTCGATACGGTCTTTACCGACACCCTCAACTCCGATCTGGAGCGGCTGTGGCGCATCAACCAGACTCTGGATCTGATCCCTGAGCGGGAGCGCAATCGCCTCAAGCTGAAGCGGGTGGAGACCTGCGTGCTAAAACCGAGTCAGGATCTCGACACCATCGCACTGGCCTACCTGCGCAAACTGCCGCTAAAGTTGCGCCGCCTGTTGCGGGTGCTGGGCGTGAAGGGGGATGAGACCAGCAGTCTGGCCAGCTTTTTGATGTTCTATCCGGGTTATTGCCAACAGCTGATCAAGCTGGGCTATCAGGACACTCTGAGGGAGCGGGAGCGCGTCGTCGCCTTCCTCGATATCGAAGGGCTACCAAAAGAGCGGGAGTAAAGGAGCACGGCCGATGAGTGTGAGGGGACTCAGCGCCCCTCCAGCAAACGCTGCTCCGCCTGCTCCATCGCCACCACGGTACCAAACAGGATCAGCCGGTCACCGGCCGCCAGCACCAGCTCGGGTCTGGGTTCCAGACTCTGATCCCCGCGCTGCACCTCCTTGATCCGCACCTCATCGAGCGGCAGCTCGCGCACTTCATGGCCCACCGCCCACGCCTGATCGTGCAGCAACAGGGGATGGAGGCGTTCAAGCAGCTGATCTGCCTCCAGATTGCTGGCACTCTGATCCCCCCAGTAGAAGCCGTGCAGGAAGCGATACTGACTGCTGCGCTCCAGCTCCATCCGGCGGATCACCCGACCGATGGGGATATCGCAATTGAGCAGCAGGTGGGAGACCAGCATCAGGGCCCCCTCCTGGGATTCGGGGATCACCTCAAACGCCCCCGCCTGCTTGTACTGCTCCAGAAAACTGTCATCCCGGGTACGCACCAGCACCTTGAGATCCCCCGCCAATTCGCGGATCAGTGCCAGCATCGCCTCCACCCGCTTGCGATCATCGAAGGTGATGATCACCAGCCGCGCCCGCAACAACCCGGCGGCCAGCAGAATATCGCGGCGGCTGGCATCGCCGAAGGCCACCTGCTCCCCCGCCAGCTTGGCCTCGCTCACCCGCTCGGGGTCGAGGTCTAGGGCCAGAAAGGGGATCTCCTCGATCTTGAGAAAGCGGGCACAGGTCTGCCCCGCCCGGCCAAACCCGGCAATGATGACGTGCTGGTTTTTGCTCAGACCCGACTGGGCGACTTCGGAGCGGGTCAGCAACGCCGGATCGGTCAGGCTGCGGGCCAGCGAATGGGCCTGGGTCACCAGCCAGGGGGTCATGGCGATGGAGATGATGCCGATGCCGATCAGCATGGAGACCAGTTGTTGACCCAGCAAGCCGTGGTGGAGCGCCAGCGCCAGCAGCACGAAGCCAAACTCCCCCACCTGACTGAGCATGATGCCGGCGGCCATGCTGTCGCGCTTGCGCTCCCCCATCAGCCGCCCGGCCAGCAGCACCAGCAGGGATTTGCACAGCACCAGCAACACCACGCAGATCAGCACCTGCCACCAAGCCCGCGCCACCAGCTCCCACTCCATGGCCATGCCGATGGTGATAAAGAAGAGACCCATCAGCACATCGCGAAAGGGCTTGATGTCTACCTCAAGCTGATGACGGTAGTGGGACTCCCCCAGCATCATCCCCGCCAGAAACGCCCCCAGCGCCATCGACAGCCCGAGCGAATGGGTCATGTAGGCAGCCAGCAGCGCCACCAACAGGGCACTCAGCACGAACAACTCGTCGGAGCGGGCTCGCGCCACCTCGTGAAACAGCAGCGGCAGCAACCACTTGCCCACCGCCAGCAGAGTGAAGAGAGCAAACAGCCCCTTGAGGGTGGCCCAGGCGATCTCGGCGGCCAGGGCGCTGCCCTGCACTTCCGGCTGGGCGAGGATCGGGATCATCACCAGCAGGGGCACCACCGCCAGATCCTGAAACAGCAGCACGCTCACCCCCAGCTGGGCGCGGCGGGTATGGAGCTGCTTCTGCTCGCCGAGCTGCTTGATCACCACAGCCGTCGAGGAGAGTGCCAACGTTCCCGCCACCACCAGCGACTGGGCCAGACCCAGCCCCCACCACCAGCCGATGGCGAAGAAGAGCAGTGACGTGAGCAGCACCTGCAACATCCCGACCCCCAGCACCAACCGGCGCATCGCCAGCAATTTCGGCAGGGAGAACTCCAGCCCCAACGAGAACATCAGAAAGACGATCCCCAGCTCGGCAATGGTCTGCATGATCGACTGGCCGGTGATCACCGCTAGCCCGTGGGGGCCGAGCAAGACGCCGGCAATCAGGTAAGCAAGGATGACCGGCAAGCCGAGGCGCCGGAAAGTTGCCACCAGCAGGACGGCGGCGAACAGCAGGATCAACAGGTCGGTGTACAAATTTTCCTCTCCTTTTATCGACTTAAGCTTAGTCAGCCGATCTGGCGGGCAGGAAAGATATATTGGGCATGCCAATTGCATGGAGGAGACAGTAGTCAGGTGTTACAGGTGGAAGACCATGGAAAATACGTCGTCACTTAATGGCTTTAGCCATGGCATCGAGCAGTGGGTTCGCCAGATGGAGCGGCTCACGCCGTTGCCCAGCGTTGAACGCAACCAGTTGCTCGAGCAGTTGTTGGGGCAGAGCGATCTCGGCGGTCTGCTGACAACTTTTGCCGATCGTGCGGCAAGAATTGTCAGGATCCACGGTCTCTACCTCGATTGTGGACAACCCCATGTGCTGATCCAGCACCCGCCGCTGGCCACCCTCAACCTGCACAACTATCCGTTCGAGCTGCGCGGTCAGCATGGCCAGCTGCTCGGCCAGCTCCACTACGAGCTGGAACATCCGCTGAGCGGCAGCCAGCAACGGGTACTGATGCAATACCATCAGCTGCTCTGCCTGCTGCTGCCCCTCTATCTGCGGCTGGAAAAACTGGATCAGCTGGTCCGGCTCGATCACCTGACCGGCCTTGGCAACCGCTCCTACTTTGACGAAGCCATCGGCCGCGCCATCGAGCAGCACAGCCGCGAGCCCCACGGTCTGGTGCTGGTGCTGCTGGATCTCGATCGCTTCAAGCAGATCAATGACACTTGGGGCCATCCGGTGGGGGATCTGGTGCTGAGCCGCTTCGCCCAGCTGCTCAAGGGGTGCATCCGCAGCACGGATCAAGCCTTCCGGCTCGGGGGAGATGAATTTGCCCTGCTGCTGCAACCGGCCGAACCCGAGGCGTGGCGCCCGGTCTGGCTGCGACTGCAGCATATGTTGATGACCAACAAGGAGCTCAGCACCTTCTCGGTCGGATGCAGCCTTGGCGCCGCCAGCTGGCAATCCGGGGTCGATGTGCCGAGCCTCTACGAGGCGGCCGACAGTCACCTCTACGCCCGCAAGAAAGCAGGCAAGGCCAGCCCTAACGAATAATCCCGAACTCTTCTTTGCTCCGGCACATGCGCACCATGTGACCGGAGCTTCTTTTTTTGGGGGCCCCGCTCACACCGATCACCTCAGGCAAGATCCTGCTCGGGCAAAACCGGGGCTGCACCGTTTCCCTGCCAGTGACAGACCAGCCCGGCACTCTGTGCCATAAAACCGTCGCAGACAAAGAGCCCCACCACCGCCGCCACCTGCTCGCCATAGTAGAGGATGGGAATGCGTCCCCGTTGCCACGAGGGAACACCATACTCTTGCAGCAGCTTCTTCATCCGCCGACTGCCGCTTCGCCCCACCGGTTTGAGGGGGATCCCGGGCGCTACCTGAAAACGCACCGAGAGCGGCTCGTCCGGCCGGGGGGAACGCAACAGATCCTCTCCGTGCTCCACCATGCGCACCACCAGCTCACCCAGCCCGTCCGGCAGGGTCAGCGGCTCGCCCACGGTGAGCGGCAACAGCTGATGGCAGGGTTGCAAGTCCGGGCTCACCAGATAGAGCCGCTCCTGAAAACGGCGGCAGCTCTGGCGCCCCCAGTTGAGCTGGGGATTGGCATCGCCGCGCGCCAGCGCTACCTCCTGCCACAGTCGGGCAAGCTGTTCACGGGATGGCATCTCCCCCCCCTGACGGCGGATCCAGTAGCGCAGCAGGTTGTTGCGCCGGGTGGGTGAAAGGGCGTGCAGCGGGCCGATATGGAGCGCCTCCCCCTCGCCCGCCAGCTGCCAGTCGCTCTCGGCCAGCTCATCCAGCAGCGCCTCCTGCTCGGCGCACAGGGCCATGCTGCGCGCCGCGGTCTGGGCCATGGCGGGCCAGCGCGCCTTGAGCTGGGGGATAAGCGTCTGGCGCAAAAAGTTGCGGTCATAACTCACGTCCAGATTGCTCTCATCCTCCACCCAGCCAAAGGGGAGGCTCGCCGCCGCCTCGGCCAGCTCGGCGCGACTCATATCGAGCAGCGGCCGCAGCAACAGGCCGCCGGCAAAGGGCTGGCTTGGCAGGATCCCCGCCAGCCCGCGCAGACCGGCGCCGCGCTTGAGGGCCAGCAGCAGGGTCTCCAGCTGATCGTCCTGATGGTGGGCGGTGAGCAGCCACTCCCCCTCCCGCATCCGGGCGGTCAGCCGCTGGTAACGGGCGGTGCGCGCCTGCGCCTCCAGACTCTCGCCATTGCCACGGGCCAGAGTCACCCACTCGACCAGCAGCTCAACCGCCAATTGCTGACACACGGTTTCACAATGAGCGACCCACTCATCGGCATGGGGACTGAGGCCGTGGTGCACGTGCAGGGCGCGAAGTGGCAGGCCGTGCTCGCGGGCATACTGCGCCGCCAGTACCAGCAGCAGGGTGGAGTCGAGGCCGCCACTGAAGGCCACCAGCAGACCGGTGGAACCTTCCGGCGCTGGCATAGTCAGACAAAAGCGAGAATAAAGATGAGAAATCATAGGCTTCCCCAAAACGGACCGGCCGATCTTAGCAGAGTCGGGCTTATCAAGCTGCAACCCTGCTGCTAGAGTGAGGCTCGCCCGCCCTCTCCACCAAGCTGGCCTCAAGGCGGCCGCACAACCGGTTGGAGCAAGGAAGATGGGCAGGGAAGCAAACAATCGGAATTGGAATCAAACAAGATGAACAATAAGAAAAGCTTACTGGCCGGCCTGATTGGACTGGCCCTGCTGGCTGGCTGCAGTCAGGCACCGCAAGACTCCCCCAAACACTCCGGGCTGGCGCTGGCCAATATGGACACCCAGGTCAAACCCGGCGATGACTTCTTCCGCTACGTCAATGGCAAGTGGCTCGCCACCGCCAAGATCCCCGACGATCGCCCCGCCGATGGCGCCTTCTACATGCTGCGGGACAAATCCCTCGCCGATGTGCGGGTGCTGGTCGAGGGGCTGGCCAAGCAGGAGGCCGCCACCGGCACGCCGACCCAGCAGATCCGCGATCTCTACGCCAGCTATCTGGATCAGGCTAGCCGTGACGCCAAGGGGCTCACCCCGCTGGCACCGGCGCTGGCCGATATCGACCGGATCGGTGATCAGGCCGCGCTGGCCCGCGCCTTTGCCCAAAGTGGCCGCATGGGCGGCGGCGCGCCGTTTGGCATCTGGATCGACGCCGATGCCAAGTCCCCCGACCGCTATGCGGTCTACCTCTATCAAGGTGGCCTGGGGCTGCCGGATCGGGACTACTACCTCAAGCAGGATCCCGACAGTCAGGCCCTGCGCCAGAAGTACCAGCAGCATATCGCCGCCATGCTGAGCCGCCTCGGGGAATCTGACCCGAGCGGCAAGGCCAAGCGGATTCTGGCCCTCGAAACCCGGCTCGCCACCATCCAGTGGGACAACGTGGCCCTGCGGGATCGGGAGAAGAACTACAACAAGCGCCCCGCCAGTGAACTGGCACGGCTCGCCCCTCATCTCGACTGGCAGGCTTATCTCAATGCCGCGGGCATTGCTGGCCAGCCGGAGATCATCATCGGTCAGCCGACCTATCTGAGCGCGCTGGATCAGGTGATGGCCCAGACCCCCATCGCCGACTGGCAGGCCTACCTCAAGTGGCAACTGCTGACCGACTACGCCCCCTATCTCGACAGCGAGACCGACCGCGCCAACTTCGCCTTCTACGGCACCACATTGAGCGGCACGCCCAAGCAGCGGGCCAGCTGGGAGCGGGCGCTCGGGGTGCTGAACGATCATCTGGGTGAAGCGGTCGGCCAGCTCTATGTGGCCCGCTACTTCCCGCCTGCGGCCAAGGAGCGGATGGAGCAGCTGGTGGAGAACCTGCGCACCGCCTACGGCCAGAGCATCAAGGAGCTCGACTGGATGTCGCCCGAGACCAAGGCGCAGGCACTCGAGAAGCTGGCCAAGTTCCGCCCCAAGATCGGCTACCCCGACAAGTGGAAGGATTACAGCGCCATCGCCATCAAACCGGATGATCTGGTGGGCAACCTGCAACGCTCGCAAGCCTTTGAATACGCAGACAGTCTGGCGCGCCTCGGCAAACCGGTCGACCGGGACGAGTGGCACATGTCGCCGCAAACGGTGAACGCCTACTACAACCCGAGCAACAACGAGATCGTCTTCCCGGCGGCCATTTTGCAGCCCCCCTTCTTCGACATGACGGCGGATGATGCGGTCAACTACGGCGCCATCGGCGGGGTGATCGGCCACGAGATGGGCCACGGTTTTGATGATCAGGGGGCCAAATCCGACGGCGACGGCATGATGCGCGACTGGTGGACACCGCAGGATCTCAAGGAGTTCCGCTTCCGCACCAGCCGTCTGGTGGCCCAGTACAACCGCTTCGAGCCGATCAACGGTCAGTTCGTCAACGGCCAGTTCACCCTGGGGGAGAACATCGGCGATCTGGGCGGCCTCACCATCGCCCACAAGGCCTACGAGCTGTCGCTCGATGGCAAGGAGGCGCCGGTGCTGGACGGCTTTACCGGCGAGCAGCGCTTCTTCCTCGGCTGGGCGCAGGTGTGGAAGGGGATGTATCGCCCAGAGCTGATGCAGATGCTGCTGCGCTCCGACCCCCACTCGCCGCCCGAGTACCGGGTCAACGGCGTAGTGCCGAACATTCCCGCCTTCTACGAGGCATTCAACATCCAGCCGGGGGACAAGCTCTATCTGCCGCCCCAGAAGCGGGTGAAGATCTGGTAGCAACATCACGGCGGGCTCCCCGGGAGCCCGCCCTCAACAGACAGCAAGAGGTTGCAAGATGAACAGAGCATTGATCATGGCAGGGCTGCTGGCCCTGCCGCTGGCGGCGCAAGCACAAGCCGAAGAGGGATTTAGCAAGCAACTGACCCTCCCCTCCGGGCAGGTGCTCAGGGTAGCGCAGGGGGCCGGTGAACCCGCCTCCATCGGCAGCTATGACGTGCGACTCTATTCGGGTCAGAACGCCCAATTTCCACTGGATGAGTTTCTGGATGGCAAGGTGATGGCCCGCAACGGCTTTATCCGGGAGCTGAAACTGGTCGATTTGAATGGCGACAAGCAGCCCGAGCTGGTGGTCATCATCGAGAGCGCCGGCAGCGGCAGCTATCAGGATGCCGATGCCTACACCGTCAGCCCGCAGGGGGAGCTGGAGATCTTCAATCAGGTCAAGGAGCTGGAGCCCAAAGAGGATGTGGTCAAGGCGCTCAAAAGCCCGCAAGACTAAGCCCTCTCCCCGAATCTGAAATATAAAAAGCCCTGATGATCAGGGCTTTGTTGTTTCTGCTGTTGACGCAAATAGCCTAGAGGCGGGTCGCCCGAATGGAGACCTGCGGCAGCGCCATCTCGTGCTGGGCCGCCACCAGTTGCAGCTCGTAGGCCCCCGCCAGCCAGGTGCGAGCCAGCACTGCATCGACGCTGGCGTTGGTACGTTCGAACGCCGCTACCGGGGTGCAACCGGCCAACAGATTGGCCAGCATGGTGGCGCTCAGCAGATCCCCCACCCCGATGGGGTGGCGGGCAAAAGGGTAGAGCGGGCGGGAGAGGTGAAAATTCCCCTCCTCGCACACCAGCAGCATTTCGAAGCGGTCCATGGCAAAGCCGGCCTTGCCCAGATGCTTGACCATCACCAGCTTGACCCCTTGCGCGCGCAGCTGCTGGCACGCCTCGATGGCCTCCGGCACATTGCGGATATCGCGGCCGGTGAGCTGTTCCAGCTCCAGCAGATTGGGGGCCAGCATATCGGCGCAAGCCAGTGCCCGATGTTTCAGAAAATCGGCGACGCCGGGTGCCACTATGCACCCCTTGTCGGGGTGACCCATCACGGGATCACAAAAATAGAGGGTGGCCGGATTGAGTGCCTTGAGCCGGGCCACCGCCGCCAGGATCTCCTCCCCCTGTTCGGCCGAGCCGAGGTAGCCGCTCAAGATCGCATCGCACTGGGCCAGCACACCGATCTCCGCCAGGCCGTTTACCAGCTGACGGATATGACCGCCGGGCATCACCATCCCCTGCCAGCCTTCGCGGTATTGGGTGTGATTGGAGAACTGCACAGTGTTCATCGGCCACACCTCGATCCCGAGGCGACGCATGGGAAAGACGGCGGCACTGTTGCCGGCACAGCCAAAGACTACGTGGGATTGAATGGAGAGCACTCGCTTCATGATTGGCGACTCACGCAATAAGAACAGGAATTCCGGAGGGAAAAACGGGCCTTGCGGCCCGTTGTTGTCACTTTCGACTGTTGTCACTGTCGATTAACGCAGCACCTTGACGGTGTAGCTGCCATCGGCCTGACGATAGAGGCCGTGGATGTCGGTCTCGAAGCCCGGGTAGTGGGCACCGATCTCGCACAGCATCTCGAGGAACTCGAGCACCGGCAGAGAATCCTGGGTCACCATCTCGCCCGGCAGTACCAACGGAACTCCCGGCGGGTACGGCAGGATCATGTTGGCGCTGATGCGGTCAACCATGTCACGCAGCGGCACTTCCACCACGTTGCCGGCCAGCTCTTGCTGCCATGCGGCGTGCGGAGTCATCTTCATCTCCGGCAGTACGTCGAACGCCTTGAACATCAGCTCCGGCAGACGGTACTTGCTGGTCAGCTCGTGAATGCGCTGCGCCAGCTCCTGAATGCGCATCCCTTCGTAGAAGCTCGGGTCTTCACGATAGAGGCTCGGCAGTATGTTCTTGATGGTCAGGTTCAGGTCATAACCACGTTTGAACTCGGTCAGGGCGCGCAACAGCTGCATCGCCTTGGACTGATCGATACCGATGGAGAAGAGGAACAGCATGTTGTAGGGGCCGGTCTTCTCGACCACGATGCCGCGCTCGTCCAGGAACTTGGAGACCAGTGAAGCAGGAATGCCCTTCTCCAGCAGTTGGCCGTCACGACCCATACCCGGGGTCAGCAGGGTGACCTTGATCGGATCCAGGTACATGTGGTTGTCATCGATGTCCTTGAAGCCGTGCCAATCATCTTTCGGATCCAGCTTCCAGCACTCGACGGTGTCGATGTTGTCCGGCTGCCATACGTCGAAGAACCAGCCTTCGCTCTGATCACGCAGACGCTTGATCTCTTTGCGGAAGGAGATGGCGCGATCGATGGAGTCCTTGATCAGACGCTTGCCGGTGTTGCCACGCATCATGGCAGCAGAGATCTCGGTAGAGGCCACGATGCCGTATTGCGGCGAGGTGGAGGTGTGCATCATGAATGCTTCGTTGAAGGTCTCCTCCTCCACGTCCCCCTTGATGTGGATCATCGAGGCCTGGGAGAAGGCCGCCAGCAGCTTGTGGGTGGACTGGGTTTCGTAGAACACCTTGCCCGGCATCGCTTCACCGCTCATGCCGCACTTGCCTTCATAGATCGGGCTGAAGTTGGTGTAAGGCACCCAGGCACTGTCGAAGTGGATGTAAGGAGTATCCAGCGCTTCCTTGATGAAGCCGGTGTTGTAGAGCAGACCATCATAGGTGGAGTTGGTAACGACGGCGTAACGGGGAGCCTGGGCACCCGGTGTCGCGGCAACCTTGGCAGCTATGGTGTCGCGGCTGAATTCGCTCTGCGGGATACCACCCAGAATGCCGTAGGCGTTGCGGGTCGGACGGAAGTAGATCGGCGTCACGTCGTTCATCATCATCAGGTGAGTGAGCGACTTGTGGCAGTTACGGTCAACCAGCACTGTGCTGCCGGCAGGCGCGGAGTACATGCCGACGATCTTGTTGGCAGTGGAGGTACCGTTGGTAACGATGTAGGAGCGATCGGCGTTGAAGGTACGGGCGATGTACTCTTCGGCTTCCTTGTGCGGACCTGAGTGATCCAGCAGGGAGCCCAGCTCCGGCATGGAGATGGAGACGTCAGCCTTGAACGCGTTCGGGCCGTAGAAGTCATAGAAGATGCTGCCGGCCGGGCTCATCTGGAAGGCGGTACCGCCCATGTGACCCGGAGTACAGAAGGTGTATTTACCCTCTTCCACGTACTTGAACAGTGCCTTGGTGAACGGCGGCAGGATGGCGTCCTGATACTCCTGAGTGGCCTGACCCATCTTGAGGGCGATGTCGTCAGCCATGCCGAGACGGTACTCGAAGAAGTGCACGTTCAGACGCAGGTCGGTCAGGTGAATATCCAAAGTGGACTGGTCGTTGGCGAAGGCGAAGATCGGCAGCTTCTCGTTGCGATCGTGGATCTCCTTGCACAGACCCAGAGAGTATTTGTCCCAGTCGAAGATGGCACCGCAAACGCGGGGGTTCTTCTCAATCAGTTTCAGCAGGTCGGCGACGTCGACCGGATAAACAACCTCGAAACCCTTGCGCTCGAGGGAGGCTTGCAGCTGGCGAATGGGTTCTTCTTTAAAGAAAACGCCCAGGTGGTTGAGGATGGCAATGATATTCATCGTAATGCTCCACACGTAAAGGGGCGCTCTCCATCAGGGATGGTGAGTGAAGAGCGCTCGGAAGATAAAAGGGGAAATCAGTTGCTGGGTTGTTCGTTCAGCAGGGCATCGTGCTGACGCAGACCCAGTTTTTTGGCGTAGAACATCAGGATGATGAGCGACACCACGAAGGTAGCGGTGAGGTTGGAACCCTTGGCACCCATCAGGGCTACCAGACAGAAGACGCAGGCCACACCGGAGAAGATCATGGCGCCGATGCTGCGAGAGGTCATGCCTTCAAAGCGGATCAGGTTAATGCTGGAGTAGAAGTAGGGCAGCATGGTCAGCAGCACAGCATCTGTGGTCAGCACGTTGAAGAGATCGGCAGCGTGAGCGGACTGGGAAGTGAAGGCGGTCAGGCCAACCATCAGGGCAGTCATCTTGAGGGAGCCCAGGATCAGACCCTTCTTGGCTACGCCGTTCTTGTCCACTTCACCGTAGATTTTCGGGAAGTTGCCGTCGTTGGCGGCACGCTTGCCCGCCTCGCCCACCAGCATCATCCAGGAGCCCAGCGAGGTGAAGCAGGCCAGAGCGGTGAAGGCAGAGACGAAGGGTGCAGACCAGCTACCGAAGATGGCGGAAGAGGCCATGGCAAACGGGGCGCCGGAGGCAGCCACTTCACCGGCCGGGAACATGCCGCTGATCACCTGGGTAGAGAGGATGTAGATAACACCGGCGATACCGGTACCCAGCATGGTAGCGAGCGGTACGGTGCGCTTGGGGTTCTTCACCATGCCGGAAGAGACGGCGGCAGATTCAACACCGACGAAGGACCAGAGGCAGATCAGCACGGCGCTGATGACCGCATGCAGGTCGCTGCCGCTGGTGGTGTTCCAGTTCTGGCTGTAGACGGTGGCATCAAAATGACCCCAACCCATCACCGCAGTACCGACAACCGGCAGCAGGATCAGCACCAGACCCAGGGTACAGAGTCGGCTCACCCAGCTACCGCCAAGCAGGTTGACGAAGGTGAAGATCCAGACGGCAGCGATGGTGGCTGCGGCGGCCGGAATTGGGCTATTGAGAATGGGGAAGAAGACCGAGAGGTAGGAGACGCCGGTAATGGCGATGGCCAAATTACCGATCCAGTTGGCGTGGTAATAGAGCACACCGGTCTGGAAACCGAACACCGGAGAGATCTCGCCAGCGTAAGCAATGGGGCCACCCTCTTGCGGGTTCTTGGTAGCAAGGCGGGCGAAGACGAAGGCGAGGCCCATGGCGCCTACCAGACAGATTGCCCAGCTAAAGACAGAGATGGAGCCGATGGTGGCCAGTGCCGAAGGCAGCAGCGCAATACCACTCCCCATCATGTTGCCGGCCACCACACCTGTACAGGCGATAAGGCCAATCTTCTTGCTCGTATCTAGGGACATAAGATCTCCGGTTCTATAAAAGGTCGGGTCGTCACATACACATTTGGCGGAACGCCCCGCCAAAGAATGGGCACAGACTAGGCCTCTCATCCCCGGAAAACATAAAGACCAGCTAACGGATAAAAATATGAGCCAACTTTTTTCGCTGTCTCATTGTTTTTGATAAAAACCATTTAAAAACAGTCAATTGACATCAGGTCACACCGCCACCTTGATAAAACCTTGATATCCTTCCGCCCCATTTTGGCCCCTTGATAACCCCCTTATCTCGCCGTCTTGATATTTTTGGCCAGATAAACCCGCGATAAAGCAGCTTCCATTGCGCCCCCTGCCCTTGCGGCCATTTGGAAGCCCTGCGGATCATCACCCTGAGTGGCCGCTCACCTCCTGCTTTCCCCTTCGCTCGGCTCATCACAATCCAAACTCAGAGTTAAAGCGCAACGGCGATAACCGGTAAGCAATGAGAAATGAGTCATGACAGACAGCTTATCCCGTCGCCAACCATGAGCAGATGTCACAAGCTGCACGCTCGGTGTGAAGCTGAACAAACGCGAGTGCCGCAAATACCGCGATAAGGCAAATGGGGATAGTGGAGAGCTGCGGGGGATAAATCGGGCCGCACCAGAACGACTATCCCCGGTGGCAAACAAGCAGGATTGAAACAAGCAGAAACCGCACAGGCCGCCCGAAGGCAGCCTGTGGATAGGGTCGGCAACCGCACCGACCGGGGGAAAACCAAAACTGCGGTGTTAGAAGAGCTTCACCTTGCTCTGGCCCAGTGCATTGAACAGAGCCGGGGTGAGGCTCTCCATATTGCTGTAGAAACCGAGCTGCTGGCAGAGCAGATAGGTCTGCTCGGTCGCCTCCATCAGGAAGGCCTGACTGTAGGCATCACCCGCCGCCTCGGGGCGACCATCCAGCTCCGCCAGCTTGCCCTGCAGTATGTAATAGAGCACCGAGCGGCCGCGACTCGCCGCCTTCTCCAGCAGATAGTTGGCCTGCTGTTGCTGCCCGTTGAGGATCGCCTGCAGGGTCAACGCCTCCCACACCCGGGCTGGCAGGGCGCCGCTGTTTTGCACCACGCTGGCGAGATGAGTGCCAATCCCCTGCAGCCGCTCGCTCTCGGATTTGCCCGCAAGGGTGGCCAACGCCTCGCCCGCCAGATAGCGCTCCGCCAACAGCAGCGGCTGATCCGGATGGGCAATCAGCGCCTGCTCCAGCAGATCGATGCCGCGCTTGAGGGCGACCGGATCCCGGCTGTTGATGTAGTACTGCGCCTCCATCATCGCCATCAGGGAGGCATCATCTGTCGGCCAACCCATCCCCGGCTCGGCATCGGGTTGGTCGAGGGCGCGCAGCAGATCCTGGCTGCTGGCCTGCAACACGCCGTGCACACTGTGGCGACTGAGCTGGTACTGATGGCTGAACAGCACCCGGTTGGTGTTGATATTGCGATACTCCAGATCGAGATAGGTGCCACGGGGCTGGCGGGTGACCCGCACACTCAGCTCCTTGCCGGGCATGATGCCCCCCATCAGAGTGGTGGCACCATACTGCACCCGCAGCGGCGTAGCCACCGCCACTTCCCCCATCAGGGCTCGGGTAATGCCATCGGCGAGGCGCACGTTCTCGTTGTTGTCATCCATACCGGAGTGGAAGCGGAACACCAGCAGATTGGGATCCAGCATGGCATGCACCTGGGGGCTGGTGTGCTGGTAGCTGAGCATGCTGACAATGGCGATCAGCACGATGGCAACGAAGATATCGAAACTCACCATCTTCCAGCGGCTGCGAGCATCCTTGGCATGGGTGGAGATGGCGCGGGTCAGGGGCCCGGCGGGAAAAGGGGCCACATTGGCGAGTGGCTCATCCTCAGCGGGCGGACTGAGATCGGAGAGGGTCGGATTAAGCTGGGAATTGGCAGAGGAGACCGCATGCTCCTCGGCAGCGACCAGCTCCTGCTGCGGCCGTACCGGCGCTACCAGCTTGTAGCCACGCTTGGGCACGGTAACGATATAGTCGGTCGCGTCGGTGCGACCATCTTTGAGGATCTTGCGCAGTTCGAAGATGGACTGGGTCACTACCTGATCGGTCACCTCGGCGCCGTCCCACACCTCGTTGATCAGGGCATCGCGACCAAACACGGTGCCGGCATTGCGGGCCAGAAACCGCAACAGGTTGACCAGCCGGGGTTCGAGGTAGACCTCGCGGTCGGGACGGCAGAGCGTGTTGTCGTCAACGCTCAGGGTCCAGTCATGGATCTCAAAAACCGATTCGCTCATGATTCACTCGCAGCAGATGGAGACAATGCTCGATGAGAGTGACGCAGGACCTGGGCTGACTGAACGGAACGAAGCGCTGTCACGCAAGGGCGACAGAGGAGAAGAGAACCGAAGCAGTAACATCTCTGTGAGCCAGTCTGGCCAGGCCATCCTGTTGACGTCTGAAGGGCATCCTTGCGGGCATTCCGGGCTGAGCCGGAAAAGAGTCACTTTAAGCAAAACGAGAGCCGGATCCCACTTTTTTTGCCGACAAATCACCGATGAGTTGATCCAACAGGGGGATTTTGGCAAAAAGCGCGCTGACTAATGACCCATATGAGCATCCATTATGCCCATATCAAAAAGCCCCGCACTGCGGGGCTTTTTTCGGGAGCTACTTGATGGCGCAAATATCGTCAGAGGTCAGCAGCCGGCGTCTGCGCCGCCACAGGGAGAAGCAACCGTAGCCAAGAGTGAGCACCACCGCATAGAGCACCTGAGTGGCGAGCGCCACCAGCACCAGAGCGCAGAGCAGCACGCTTATCCCCGCCAGCCCCTTGCCCACCCCGCCGAGCAGACGCCAGCCCGCCGCCATGCAGAGCAGGTAGACCAGCACGAAGTTGCCGTTGGCGTAGCGGATCAGCTCATCGAGCGGCAGTCGCAGCCAGATGATCAGGGTGATACAGAGCAGACAGATGGCAAGCACCAGAGTGAGCGCCCGCAGCGGCGCGCCGCGCGCGGTGAGCACGGCCAGCGAGGGGGGCAACTTGCCTTCCCGCGCCATGCTCCAGATCAGCCGGGCAAAGCCCTGAATGTAGATATTGATGCTGGCAAAGCAGGAGAGGTAGCCGAGCACCGCCACCAGCCACTTGGCGGTGGGGCCAAACAGCAGCGCCAGCAGGGAGGGGATGGCGGTGGCATTTTTCGCCTCATCGCCGTAGAGGCCATATTTGAGCACTACCAGCGAGTGTACCCAGTAGATGAGCCCCGCCAGCAGCACACCGCCGAGCAGGGCGATGGGGTAGTCCCGCTCCGGCCGCTTGAACTCCTCCCCCATGTGGGCGAAGGCTTCCAGCCCGACGAAACACCAGAACATCACCGCCAGCGCCGTAGCCATGGCGGGCCACTCGTCCGCGCTCGGCAGCGGCCGGGCTGCATCGCGCCAGCTCACCTCCCCCTTGAACCAGATCAGCAGGGTGAGCCCCAGAATAGCCAGAGCTATCAACAGCTGCAGGTTGCCGGAGGAGCGCGCCCCGCGCAGCCCCAGCAGAAAGACCCCGAGCAGGGTCAGCAGCTGGATGGCCCAGAGGGTCCACTCCCCCATCTCGAACAGGGCGTGCCAGAAGCCGGCGGCAATCATCAGGGCGGCAGGCAGCCCCACCGGCAGCACCGCCAGAAACAGGAAGGCGGAGAAGCGCTCGGCGCCGTTGCCAAAGGCGAGGCCGATCAGGTGCGGCGCGCCGCCCGCATGGGGATAGCGACGGCCGAGGCGAGCGAAGGTAAAGGCGATGGGCAGCACCAGCGCAATCAGCAGCAACCAGGCCCAGAGCGAGGCCCCACCCGCCAGCGAGGCGGCAGTCGCCGGTACCACGAAGATCCCGGTGCCGAGCAGCGAGGTGGCGAGCAGCCCCATCCCCTGCCAGAGCCCGAGATCCTTTTTCAACCCAGACATATCCTTTTGTCCCGACTAGAAAAACATCCCGCCATGTTAGGCCTCCCCCGCCCCTTTGTTAAGCACGATGGTTAAGCGCGGTGGCGAGAATATGCGGCCTTTTATTCAGGCTCGGGCTCAGCTTGCAGGGATTCGGCCAGAAAATCCCCCAGCAGGGTGATTTTGAGCACCTGCCGCCGCGCCGCCGGATAGATGAAGTAGAGGGTCTTGGCCGGGCTCTGATAGTTGCCAAGCAGCGGCAGCAGACGCCCTGCAGCGATATGGTCACGCACCTGTTCGGCGGGCTGCAAGGTGATGCCGGCCCCGGACAGTGCCGCCGTCAGCAACGCCGGCCAGTGGTTGATGCGCAGGCGCGATGCGACCCGCACCTCCTCGCTCTGGCCATCGCCCCCGACAAACTGCCAACGCTCGTGCTCGCCCCAGTTGCCGTGCAGACACTGGTGGCGGGCGAGATCGGCCGGATGACGGGGCACGCCGTGGCGATTGAGGTAGTCGGGCGCCGCGCAGAGCCGGTAGTGCTGGGTCAGCAGCGGACGGGCAATCAGCGCCTCATCCTGCGGGCGCAGGGTGCGGATGGCGGCGTCGAACCCCTCCTCCACCAGATCGACCCAGCGCGGGGTGAGCTGCAGATCCAGATCCAGCCTGGGGTAGCGGTCGAGAAAAGCGGGCAGCAGCGGCACCAGCCGGTGGTGGCCAAAGCTGAGGGGAGCGGCGATGCGCAGCCGGCCGGCCGGCTCGGCCAGCAGATTCTGGGTGAGCGACTCGGTCAGTGCCAGCTCCTCCAGCACCCGCTGGCAGCGAGCCAAAAACAGCTGGCCCAGCTCGGTGAGAGTCTGCTGGCGGGTGGTCTTGTGAAACAGCTTGCCCCCCAGCCACTGCTCCAGTCCCAGCACATGCTTGCCCACCATCTGGGCGCTGATCCCCTCTTCGCTCGCCACCGCGCTGTAGGAGCCGAGATCCACCACCCGGGTGAAGATACGCATGCTGGTCAATCGGTCCACAACCGCTCCTTTGTTCGTTCCTGAGTAACACGACCCGCTACCGAGCCCCGATTCACAACCAAAAGTTTAGTAAGAAATGGATTTTAGCCAATTTATTCAACTTTTAGTTACCAATACAGTGATGCCGTCCCTTCCCCACAGGATAAATTCCCATGAAAAGCACCTATCTGGCCGCATTACTGGTCGGTCTGCTGGCCAGCGGCGCCAGTCAGGCCGCCGAAAGCAGCTTTATCAGCAACCACGCCCCAGCCTCAGCAACTCAAGCCCGGCACGATATCTTTCGGGTCAGCCTGCTCGGCACCGGCACTCCGGTACCCCAGATCAGCCGGGGCGGTTACAGCACCCTGGTCGAAGCGGGCAACCAGAAGCTGGTGTTCGATTTTGGCCGCAACTCCGCCACTCGCCTGTGGCAGCTGCATATCCCCATCGGCCGGGTCAACGCCTTCTTCCTCACCCACTTTCACTCCGACCACACCAACGGGCTGGCGGATCTCTGGCTGACCGGCTGGCTGCAACCGGCCTATGGCCAGCGCCACGCGCCGATGGAACTCTACGGCCCCAAAGGCACCACCGCCCTCGCCCGTGGCTTGCAGCAGGCCTACGCCACTGACATCGCCACCCGGGTCAAGGATGAGGGAACGCCGCTGGACGGGGTGGAGATCAACAGCCACGAGGTCACCGCCGGGGTGATCTACAACCATGACGGGGTCAAGGTAACCGCCTTTGACAACGACCACGGGGTCAACATCAAGCCGTCATTCGGCTATCGCATCGACTACCACGGCCACAGCGTGGTGCTCTCCGGCGATACCCGCTACAGCCCGCAGGTGGTGAAAGAGGCCAAGGGAGCCGATCTGCTGGTGCACTGCGTCTCCATGACCTCTGCCGAACAGATGAAGGCCAACCCTGGCTACAAGGCGATCGCCGGTCACCTCGCCTCCCCAGAGCAGGCTGCCCGGGTAATGAACGAAGCCAAGCCAGCGCTGACCGTGTTTAGCCACATCGGGCTCAACGGCAAGATCAGAGTCAAAGATCTGGCGCAGGATCTGCGTGCCCGCTACACGGGCCCCTTCGTCATCGGCAACGACCTGATGCAGATTGATCTGCCCACCACTGCCTCTGGCAAGGGCTATGCCCTCTGGCAGTCGGAGAATATCGACAACAAATAGATGGCACGGATGCCGGTCAGCAATGGCCGGCATCTGCAATCGACACCGGGGGCTATCTTTAAGGGTGTTTGACCACAAGGAGTTATCTCTATGAGCCTGAAATGGAAGCACCTCGCCCTGGCCACTCTTCCCTTGTTCGGCATGACGGCCGCGCAGGCGGCGGTGTTGACCAGCCTTGAATGGCCCCCTTACACCAGCGCCAGCCTCCCTGAACAGGGCAAGAGCAGTCAGGTGGTGACCGCAGCCTTTGCCCTGGCTGGCGACCCGCTGACCATCAAGTTCTATCCCTGGCAACGGGCCGTGGACGAGGCGACCAACAACCCCGAGGTACTGGGTTATTTCCCCGAGTATCTCGACCCCAAAAGTAGTTGCCTCTTCTCCGACCCCATAGGTAACGGCCCTCTCGGCTTTGCCCAGCGAGCCGATCAGCCGGTCACCTGGCAGAGCCTTGATGACCTCAAGGGCAAGAAAATTGGTGTCGTCACCGGCTATGTGAATACCACCGAGTTCGACGAAAAAGTGGCCAGCAAGGCGCTCTCGGCTGACGCCACCAGCTCGGACAGCCAGAACCTGCTCAAGCTCGGCAACGGTCGGCTCGATCTGGCGGTCATCGACCAGAATGTGATGACCTATCTGCTGGAGAGCGATCCCCAACTCAAGGACGTTGCCGCCAACCTCGGCTTCAACGGCAAGATCCTCGAGGACAAGTCTCTCCACGTCTGCTTTACCAACTCCGCCAAGGGGAAAGAGGCGCGGGACAAATTCAACAAGGCACTGGCCAGTGACGAGGTGAAGAAGCTGATGAAGTAGCGATACCGCATCCGCTCGCCGCCCCAAACAGCCATAAAAAAAGCCGCCTCTTGCGAGGCGGCTTCTTCATTCAACTTGGTAACCGGCGTTATCAGGCAATCAGCTTGTAGATGATACCGGACATGGCGATCAGGCCGATGATGGTCACGAAGCCGTTGCTGATGTTGCCAGCGTATTTGCGCATGGCCGGAACCTTGGTGATGGCGTACATCGGCATCAGGAACAGCAGCATTGCGATGATCGGGCCGCCCAGGTCTTCAATCATGCCGAGGATGCTAGGGTTGATGGTAGCGATGGCCCAGGTGGTCAGGATCATGAACACGGCAGTGACTTTGTTCAGTTGCTTGGTGTCAACGTTCTTGCCCTTCTCGCGCAGCGCCTTGGCCATCAGGCCGTTCATGCCTTCTTGCGCCCCCAGGTAGTGACCCAGGAAGGATTTGCTAATGGCAACCATGGCGATCAGCGGAGCCACAGTACCGATAACCGGGTTATCGAAGTGGTTGGCCAGGTAGGACAGGATGGAGATGTTCTGTTCTTTGGCAGCAGCCAGGTCAGCCGGGGAGAGGCTCAGTACGCAGCTGAATACGAAGAACATAACGGTCATCACCATCATGACGTGGGCGCCCAGCAGGATGTTGCTGCACTTCTTCTCGGCACCTTCACCGTAACGACCTTTGTTGTCCACCGCGAAGGAGGAGATGATCGGGGAGTGGTTGAAGGAGAACACCATTACCGGGATAGCCAGCCACAGGGTCTTGATGAAGTCACCGTTGAAGGCGTCGGACAGGGCCGGAGCTTCAGTGATGATGGCACCGTTCCAGTGCGGGATCAGGTAGAACGCCAGACCCATCAGGGTGAGCACGAACGGGAATACCAGCACGCTCATCGCTTTGACGATAACCTGGCCGCCCAGACGAACAACCGCCATCAGACCGAGGATCAGGGCCAGTGACAGAACGGCACGGGGAGGTGCAGACATGCCCAGCTGGTGAACAATCACGCTCTCGACGGTGTTGGTTATGGCGACTGAATACATCAGCACGATCGGGTAGATGGCAAAGAAGTAGAGCAGGGTGATGAATTTGCCTGCGGTCTTGCCGAAGTGCTCTTCTACTACTTCAGTGATGTCGCCATCACGGGTAGAGCCGGACAGCACGAAGCGGGTCAGACCACGGTGAGCAAAGAAAGTCAGCGGCAGCGCCAGGATCAACATGGCAACCAGCGGCCACAGGCCACCTACACCGGCGTTGATTGGCAGGAAGAGCACACCGGCACCGATCGCGGTACCGTACAGACCCAGCATCCAGACCACATCGGCCTTGTTGACGCCGCGGGAGGTGTTGCTGGCTAAACGACCATCAGCTGCAATATTCATGTCAGACATACGTTGTTCCTGTCATCTAGGAAAATGGGATTCTTGTTTGGTCGGGCCTTGGCCCGGTTCCATCTCCCTGGAACGCCTGCTGTCCATCCTTGATATTAACCTCTCGCCCCCCGGCAACCTGGCCATCACTCCTTGTGACAACAGGATTGCAACAAACAACAGTGCGAGATTTTGACCCTGAGGGTCGGCGCCCGTCTCACTTAACAACCGATTAACGTGCGCCACTCTTGATGGGCTGACTTTAATTAAATGCCCTTATTAATCACAGCGTTTTTTTGAATTAATCAACCAAAGTTTGATTTTGGTCGCCTTTCGGACGACCAAGATCACACTCAAAGCGCCTTGTTGTGAGTTTTTTTTAACAATTCAACTTAGTTTCACTGGAATCAATGGCCTGCGAGCAGCTACATATTTGCAACAGTTAACCCATTTAGCGCGGATTGTGTGCAGCACGGCCTTAGCGTACCCTTGTGACTCACGCCTTTTTGTTGATTGATGATGACTATTACCCGTACCGATCTCGCCGAACTGGCAGTGTTTGCCGCCGTCGCCCGTCACCGCAGTTTCAGCAAGGCCGCCCTCGAGCTCGGGGTCTCCGCCTCCGCCCTCAGCCATAGCCTGAAGGGGCTGGAAGCCCGTCTGGGGGTACGACTGCTCAACCGCAGCACCCGCGCCGTGGTGCCGACCGAAGCGGGCCAGCGGCTGCTCAAGCAGCTGCTCCCCACCCTCAATACCCTGGAAGAGGCGCTTTGCGAGCTGGCCCGCAACAGCGACGAGCCGGTAGGACGACTCAAGCTCTGCGCTCCGCGCGGCGCCATCGACAGCCTGCTGGCACCTGTGCTGATCGACTATCTGGCCCGTTATCCGCGGATGCAGGTGGAGGTAGTGGAGCAGGAGCTGATGCCCCGGCTGATTGAGGATGGTTACGATGCCGCGCTCTTTTATGGCGATCTGCTGCCCAAGGAGATGATCGGCATCCCCCTCGGCCCGCCCCAGCGCTATCTGGTGGTGGGCTCCCCGGCCTATCTGGCGGAGCACGGCACGCCGGAACACCCGAGCGAGCTGAGCCGCCACGCCTGCATCGGCTATCGCCTCACTCCGCACCACCACTATCGCTGGGCCTTTGCCGCCGACGGCACCATGCTGGAGATCGAAGTGACCGGGCCGCTCACCACCAGCACCCCGGCCCTCTATCTGGGCGCCGCCGAGGCGGGGCTGGGACTGGCCTACTGTCTGGAAGAGGAGGTAAGCCAAAAGGTCGCGGAGGGGAAACTGCTCACCGTGCTGGAGCCCTGGTGCCCCACCTTTGCCGGCTTCTACCTCTTCTATCCCAGTCGGCATCAACTGGGCAGCGGGCTGCGCATCCTGATCGACATGCTCAAGGCTCACTACCAAAACCCCGGATTAGTGAGTAATACTCAGCAATTCATCAAGTGAAACCCTGATTATCACCAAATAAGTATTAATCTAGACTAGCTGTTCGATAATCGAACTCCCCGAGAGAACAGATATGTCTGCCTATTTAACACTGCGGCAACGGGCCATGACCCGTCGCTTCTGGGCTTACGCCCTCCCCTCCATTCTTGCCATGCTGGTCTCGGGGGCCTACTACCTCATCGACGGCATCTTCGTCGGCCACTACGTTGGTGCCGCTGGCCTCGCCGGGATCAACCTGGTCTATCCGGTCATCATGGTGCTGATCGGTCTGGCCGCCATGATCAGCATGGGGGCCGCCACCGCCATCTCCTTCCAGCAAGGGGCGAAAAACGACAAGCTGGCCCGCCAAGCGCTGGTCAACGCCCTCTGGCTGCTGGCCGGACTCGGGGGCGTTGCGCCGGTGCTGCTCTATTACACCCACACCGATATCCTGCTGGGGCTGGGGATTGAACAGGGCACCGAGACCTGGAAACAGGCGAGCGACTACCTCACCTGGATTGGCGGCGGTACCCTGCTGCTGGCCAGCAATCTGGCAGTGCCCTATCTGCTGCGCAACGATGGCCGCCCGAAACTGGCCATGGTGCTGGTGAGCAGCGGCGCCGTGCTCAATATCATCCTCAATTACATCATGGTGGGTCGGCTGGAGCTGGGATTGATCGGGACCGCGCAAGCCACCCTGATGGCAGAGGGTGCGGTGAGCCTGATCGGCCTTGGCTACTTCTTTACCCCCTGGGCGCGGCTTCGCCTCAGCTGGCGGGATCTGGTGCCCAACCTCCCCGCCATGCCGCACCTGCTCTTTACCGGCCTGCCAAGCCTGATTGCCCAGTTCAATCTCGGCCTGCTCTTGATGCTGCACAACAGCCAGCTGATGGTGTATGGCAATGTGAAGGATCTGGCGGGCTTTACCGTAGCCGGTTACACCGAGGCGGTCTTTATCGTCATTCTGCAGGGGCTGGCGTTCGGCATTCAGCCGCTCATCAGCAAGGCGGCGGGGGCCAAGCGCCACCGCAACCTCAAGTACCTGATGGAGATGGGGCTCAAGTTCACCTTTATCTACGGCATGCTGGTGTGGCTCACCATCCAGCTGCTGCCGGGACAGGTCGCCATGCTCTATACCGGCGACAAGGATCCCGAACTGCTGGCCGCCGCCATCAGCAGCCTGACCCTCAACCTCGGCGCCATTCCGCTGGAGGGGATCATCATGTTCGGCATCGTGCTGCTGCAATCCATGGCGCGTACCCGTCAGGCGCTGGTCATCTCCATCGCCAAAACCGTGTTGCTGCTGCCGCTCATCTTCCTGCTGCCGCAACTGTGGGGGCGTGATGGGGTGCTGATGGCCCAGCCCGCGACCGTGCTGCTGCTCACCCTGCCGCTCTGCTGGCTGCTGTGGCGCGAGTGGCTGCGCCTGAAGATAGCCTGCGCGCCAAAAGCCAAACACCGCCCACAACCGGCCCGCGCACGCGCCGCCGTCCAGCTGGCCCGTTAAGGCCACCCATCCCGCAAAACAATAAAAAACCGGCATCCCCTGATGCCGGTTTTTGCTATATGGACGGGTCTGCCTGCCCTTACACAGGGATTCAGGCCAGCACTGCTGCCCACACTTATGCCAATACTTCTGGCCTGAGCTGGGCCATCAGCCCCGGGTTGTCGGAGTAATCGACCGGAATGGCCACCACAGCAGGCCCCTCCACCGCCAGCGCGGCCCGCAGGGTGGCACGCAGCTCGTCGGCCGAGCGCACCGCGAAACCGGCCGCCCCGAACGATTCGGCATAGCGTTTGAAGTCGATGGGACCAAAAGAGACGCCGGAGGTGCGGCAATACTTCTGCTGCTCCTGCATCGCGACCATGTTGTAGCCGTTATCGACCCAGATGATGTGAACGATATTGCTCTTGAGCCGCACCGCCGTCTCCAGCTCCATGCTCGACTGCATAAAGCTGCCATCCCCCGATACCGAGATCACCTTCTCACCCGGCCGCACCAGCGCCGCACCGATGGCCCAAGGCAGTGCCACCCCCATGGTCTGCTGACCATTGGAGATCAACACCTGACGGGCACGGAAGCTGTAGAGGTAGCGGGCAATCCAGATATGGAAGCTGCCCATGTCGACGCAGAGGGTCATGTCGTCGCGCACCAGATCCTGCAGCTCGCGCACGATACGCAAGGGGTGAACCGGATTGCCGTGCAGATCGTCGGCCCGCATCGCCAGTCGCAGTCGCTGCTGGCGTACCCCTTGCAGCAGCCGATCCACCTCGGGGGGACGGATTTTCGGATTGCCCATGATGCGGGTCAGCTGCAACAGGTTGGCGCGGATCGACCCCACCAGCTCGGCGGTCGGGCAGTAGCTGCTGTCGATATCGGCAGGTAGCACGTCGATATGGAGGATGCGCCGCTCCCTGTCGCCATTCCACAGCACGGGGTCGTACTCGATGGGGCTGTAGCCGATGCAGATCACCAGATCGGCCCCTGCCAGCAGCTGATCCCCCGGCTGGTTGTTAAAGAGCCCCACCCGTCCGGCAAAATCATCGAAGTGGCAGCTGTCCACCACCCCGGCAGCCTGATAGGTACCGGTCACCGGCAGCCGCGCCTTGTCGAGGAAGGCGCGCACTGCCTCCGCATTCTCCGGCCGGCTCGCCATCAGGCCGAGCAGCACCACCGGATTCTGGGCGTTGCGCAGCAGGGTCAATGCCTGCTCCATATTCTGCTCATCGGCGCAGCCCGGCTCCGGCACCTCGCGGGGCACCAGCACATTGCCCTGTACCGGCTTGTTGATGATATCCATCGGCAGGCTGACAAACGCCGCCCCCGGCCGCCCCAGCTCGGCAGCGCGAAAGGCGTTGGCCATCACTTCCGAAATCGCAGCCCCGCTGTTGACCTGAGCACTGAACTTGGTGACCGGACGACAGAGGTTGACCGTATCCATGCTCTGATGGGTGAGTTTGAGGCCATCGGCACGGCGCACGGCGCCGCCCAGCGCCACCATGGGGTCCCCCTCCGAGGTGGCCGTCGCCAACCCGGTAATGAGGTTGGAGCAACCGGGGCCCGAGGTGACCAGCGCCACCCCCGCCTTGCCGGTGAGGCGCCCCACCGCGGCCGCCATAAAGGCGGCGTTCGCCTCATGGCGCACCACTATGGTCTCGATGGGAGAGTCCTCCAGCGCATCGAACACCCGGTCAATCTTGGCCCCCGGGATCCCGAACACCTGCTTGACCCCTTGCGCCTCCAGATGACGAACCACCAGCTCGGCACCGCACTTCCACTGTCTGTTTTCCATGATATTGCTCCTTGTCTATCAGCCTTCGGCGGCCTGAATGGCGCGATCGAGATCGGCGGGGTTGAGGTCGGCCTGCCGGAAAGCGGGATCCGATGGCAGGGCCAGATTGAGGTGACGCACCACAGAAAGTCGCAGGGTGCCGTGGGCCATGGTGTAGTCGAGCAGATGACCGCCCCCCTTGCGATCGGCGGTGATCATGTGTTCGTGAAAGCCCGCCACATTGACCCCCTGCACGAACGGCGGGCAGCGAAAGCCCACCAGGGTTCCCGCCACCGCGGCAAAGCGGAACAGCGGTTGCTGTTCGATGGCTTCCAGCATGGGGCGATAGGGGGGCTCCTGACGCGGCACGGTACGTACCTTGGCCGTCTCAAACTGGCCGTCGAGGCGCAGGGCGACGAAGACGTTGTCGGATCCCACCAACCGATCCACCCACTGGTGGATCTCGTCACGGCTGAGGGGATGGTCGAAGCGACGCTCCAGACAGGGGCGAAAATGGGTCATCACCGCGAAGGGGGTCTTCTGATCAGCGCGGGCGGGACGGGCCGAGCCATCGGAGCGCAACTGGTGGATCTGGCGCTCGAAGGCGATCAGCTCACCATCGAGGTGATTGAAGGTGCCGAGGCCAAAGTCGCCGTGGCGCAGCAGCTCGCTCATGGTGGTCTCCCCTTCGTAGACCCCCGCCAGCAGGGCGCTCATCAGGGAACTCTGGTAGATCTCGCCGCCGTCATGCTGCCTGCGCCAGCGGGAAAACTGCTGGCTCACTTCGAGGGCACAGCTGCACCCGGCACTGTCAGATGTTGCAATATGTTCCATTCGGGTTTCACCTCCACCGTGAATCCTGTTAGCGTTCGGATCCAATGGTGACTTGGTTCACATTTCAACACCAATACGCTGATCCCATGACTTTGAGACTCAATCGATATGGAACTTCGTACGCTCCGCTACTTCATGGCCGTTGTTGAAAAGCAGAATTTCACCCGCGCAGCCGAATCACTCAACATGGCCCAGCCGCCGCTGAGCCAGCAGATCCGCAAGCTGGAAGAGACCCTGGGCACCCGCTGCTGCGCCGTTTGACCCGCAGTGTCGAACTGACCGAGGCGGGCGAGAGCCTCTATCGGGATGCGGCGCAGATCCTGGCGCTGGCCGATGCGGCAAAACTGAAGGTAAAGCGGATTGCCCGGGGCGAGCAGGGGGCGCTGCGGATCGGCTTTGCCGGTTCCACCGTGCTCCACCCCGCGGTGCTGACCCTGCTGCACGACTATCGGGAGCACTACCCCGAGGTAGCCCTCAGCCCGCAGGAGGGCACCATGCCGGCACTGGTGGAGGCGCTACGCAACGATCGGCTGGATGCCGCCATCTTGCGGCTGCCCTGCCGGGGTAGCGAGGGCTTTGCCCATCACCTTATCGAGCAGGAGCCGCTGCTGATCGCCCTGCCGACCAGCCACCCCAAGGCCAAGCCGGGCCCCTTGTCACTGGCCAGCCTGAAGGACGAGAGTTTTATTCTGTTTCCCCACGCCATCGGGCCCGGGCTCTATGACGGCATCGTGGGCCTCTGTCGGGAGGCGGGCTTCGAGCCGATACTGGGGCCCGAATGCCCGCAGGTGATCTCTACCGTCGGCATGGTGCAGGCGGGCTTTGGCGTGACTCTGGTGCCCAGCTCAGTGGCGGCGCTGCGCCCGCTCGGGGTCAGTTATCACCCCATTGAGGGCAACGGCATGATGACCAGTATCAGTCTGGCGACACGGCCACACCCAAGCAGTGCCGTGCTGCGGCACTTTATCGCCCAGATCCGTGCCGCCCAGATACGACAAGGCCTCCCGAAGGAGGCCCTGTTGAACAAGCTTGAACCGGCCTGATGGCCAGCTTGCCTGATGCGACTGCTTATTTGACGGTACTGCTTATTTGACAGTCACCCGGGCAAACTTGCGCTTGCCGACCTGATAGACAGCGGTACCGGCACCGATGAGTGCCTTGCCATCTTCCAGCTTCTCGCCATCCACCTTGACCGCGCCCTGCTTGATCATCCGCAGCGCTTCGGAGGTGGTGGCCACCAGATCGGCCTCTTTCAGCAGGTTGGCAATGGCCAGACCTTCGCCTTCCAGAGCCAGCTCGATTTCCGGCATCTCGTCCGGGATGGCGTTCTTGGAGAAGCGCTGGGTGAAATCTTCGTGGGCCGCTTCAGCCGCCGCTTCGTCGTGATAACGGGCGATGATCTCTTTGGCCAGCCAGATCTTCACGTCGCGCGGGTTGAGAGTACCGGCAGCGATGCCCGCCTTGAACTCTTCGATTTCGGCCAGCGGACGGAAGGAGAGCAGCTCGTAGTAGTTCCACATCAGATCGTCGGTGATGGACATGATCTTGCCGAACATCTCGCCCGGAGCGTCATGGACACCGATGTAGTTGCCTGCGGACTTGGACATCTTCTTGACGCCATCCAGACCCACCAGCAGCGGCATCATCAGCACGCACTGGGTCGCCATGCCGGCATCTTTTTGCAGCTCGCGGCCCATCAGCAGGTTGAACTTCTGGTCGGTACCGCCGAGCTCGACGTCCGCCTTCAGCGCGACCGAGTCATAGCCTTGCAGCAGCGGATAGAGGAATTCGTGAATCGCGATGGATTGGCCGCCGGTGTAGCGCTTCTTGAAGTCGTCGCGCTCCATCATGCGGGCCACGGTCTGCTTGGCTGCCAGCTTGATCATGCCGGTCGCACCCAGCTCGCTCAGCCAGGTCGAGTTGTACTCGATGCGGGTCTTTGCCGGGTCGAGGATCTTGAACGCCTGCTCTGCATAGGTGAGGGCGTTGTGCTTGATGGCCTCTTCGGAGAGCGGCGGACGAGTGGCGTTCTTGCCGGAGGGGTCACCCACCATGGCAGTGAAGTCACCGATCAGCAGGATCACTTCATGGCCCAGATCCTGGAAGGTCTTCAGCTTGTTGAGGATCACGGTATGACCCAGGTGAATGTCGGGGGCGGTCGGGTCCATGCCCAACTTGATGCGCAGCGGGCGCCCTTCCTTCAACTTGGCGACAAGTTCTTCTTCAACCAGAATTTCTTCCGCTCCGCGCTTGATCTCGGCTAGCGCCACCTCGAGCTGGGACATTTTTTGACTCTCCATCACGATTCCACAGGGCCAAACATATTACTGGAATGGCGGGCCAATTGGAAAGGCTGTAAAATCCGTCCATTCTGCCCGACTTCATCTGCTTCTCATGGTTATTTGGCACGCCTTCAACGCACTCCCCCACTGGCACCGCAAGATGGTGCTGATCTTGAGCATCATGATCATGATGCTGGCTGCCTGGCCCAGCGAACAGGCAGTAGCAACACGGGTCGATGAAAACGGCAACGAAATTGCCCTGCGGGAATCGGCTAACGATAACGCGCTGAACGACGAGCTGCCGGCCGAGGCCGCCCAGCCTGCCACCCCGCCCAAACCACGCTACATCACCAAGCAGGTGAAGGTACGCCGTGGCGACAACATGGGAGTAATCTTCCAACGCATTGGCCTGAGCACCACGGATCTGCACCTGATCGATCAGCTCGAGGGCAGCGATCCCCTGCGGATGCTGCAACCTGGGCAGGAGCTCACCTTCAAGCTCACCGAGAACGGCGAGCTGCACAGCCTCTATTACCCCCACAGTCTGGAGCTGGCGCTCAAGGTGAGCCGCAAGGAGGAGACCTTTGTCGCCCGCAACGTCAAAATCGCCCTCGACACCCGCGAACAGGTGAGCAAGGGCGAGATCCGCTCCAGCTTCTGGGGCGCCGCGGTGGATGCGGGTATGACCGAAGATCAGATCATGGACTTGGCCGCCATCTTCGGCTGGGACATCGACTTTGCCCAGGACTTGCAGCCGGGAGACAGCTTCCGGGTGGTCTATGAAGACAAGTTCCGCGACGACGAGCGGGTCGCCTCCGGCGATATTCTGGCGGCGGAGTTCGTCAACCAGGGCACAGCCTACCGCGCCGTGCTCAATGAAGATGGCAACTACTACACCCCGGAAGGAAAGGCGATGCGCAAGAGCTTTCTGCGTGCGCCGGTCAACTTCAAATACATCAGCTCCAACTTCAACCCGCGCCGCCTCCATCCGGTGACCGGCAAGATCCGCCCCCACAACGGCATCGACTATGTGGCGCCGGTGGGAACCCCCATCATGGCGGCGGGCTCCGGCAGCGTGGTGGCCGCCGGTTACAACCAGTTCAACGGCAACTACGTCTTTATCAAGCATGCCGGCAACTATGTGACCAAGTACCTGCACCTCTCCAAGCGCACCGTCAACAAGGGACAGCGGGTGAAGCAGGGGCAGACCATCGGCACTCTGGGTGGCACCGGTCGCGTCACCGGCCCGCACCTGCACTACGAATTCGTGGTGGGCGGCATTCACAAGAACCCGCGCACCCTCACCCTGCCGCAGGCAGAGACCCTGAGCGGACGCGAGCTGGCCAACTTCAAAAAGCTGGCGATGCCGCAACTGGCCAAGCTCGACAGCCCCGAGCTGCAGCTGGCCCAGAACAAGCGGGATAGTCGCGGCAACTAAGCCATCAGGGCTGGCAGGGTGAAGGCCCTGCCAGCCCCTTTTATTGAACCCGCGCCAGGCAATAAGATTGAAATGAGTCCTCTTTCAGACATAAGATGAGATGGAACACCGGGAGCGGCATGTGGCATGGAAGCAAGGGCTTATCTATCCTGTCTCTCTCACTCTTTTTCCGGTCCGCATTGAGGATGCAACATGGTTGAGCGTTATATCGGTCTGATGTCGAAGACCACGCCATGTGGCATGGGATGAAAGCCGTTCCCCCTCTTCACCCTCTCTGCACACCGCATTTTCGAACAGCAATGTAAGGAGACACCATGGCTGAGCGCTATATCGGTCTGATGTCGGGAACCAGCATGGACGGCATTGATGCCGTGCTGGTGATGATCGCCGGGGATGAACTGCGGGTCGAAGCGGCGCTTTGTCACCCCTGGCCGCAAGAGACCGCCCGCACGCTGCATGCCCTCTGCACCCCGGGCGACAACGAAATCGACCGCATGGGGGTGGCCGATAATCTGGTGGCGCGAGAGTTTGCCGCCGCCACCCACGCGCTGCTGGCCAAGGCGAAGCTTGAGCCCAAAGATATTCGCGCCATCGGCAGCCACGGCCAGACCATCCGCCATCGCCCCCAGCTTGGCTTTACCCTGCAGATCGGCAACGCCGCCCTGCTAGCGGCGCTAACCGGCATCGACGTTATCGCCGATTTTCGCACCATGGATATGGCCCTCGGCGGTCAGGGGGCGCCGCTGGTGCCCGCCTTCCATCAGGCGCTGTTTGCCAAGCCCGGCGCCCTGCGAGTGGTACTGAACCTCGGCGGCATCGCCAATATCTCGGTGCTGCCGGGCAATCCGGGCGGGGTATATGGTTTTGATACAGGCCCGGCCAACACCCTGCTCGATGGCTGGTATCGCCGCCATCAGCCCCACGGCGGCAGCTATGACGCCGGTGGCAAATGGGCCGCCAGTGGCAAGCCCATCCCGGCCCTGCTGGAGAAGCTGCTGGCTCACCCCTACTTCGCCGCCCCCGCCCCCAAGAGCACCGGACGGGAGATGTTTACCCTCGATTGGCTCGATGGGGAGCTGGCAGGCACTTCATACGCCCCCGTGGATGTGCAGCGCACCCTGCAGGCGCTCACCTGCCACAGCATCGCCCGCCAACTGCCCGCACGGCCCGAGTCAGTCGGTGCCAGCCAGCCGAAAGCCGAGCTGTTTGTCTGCGGCGGCGGTGCCCATAACGCCCCCTTGCTGAAGGAGCTGGCCAGCCTGCTGCCTGCATGGCGCATCGCCAGCACCGCTGAGCTGGGCCTTGCCCCCGACTGGGTGGAAGGCGCTGCCTTTGCTTGGCTGGCCATGTGCTTTGTTCACCGCAAGCCGGGCAACCTGCCCGCCGTCACCGGTGCCAGCCGTCCGGCTGTGCTGGGGGCGCTTTATCCCGCCTGAGTGATGACAAGGGGGCTGCGGATCAGTGTGCCCCCTTGAACAGACGCACAACCTGTTGCCGGATCGGTGCAAACAGCGGGGGCTTTGGCGGCTCCAGATTGATATGGCGCCGCCCGGCACGGGTTTCACAACGAAGCAGATTCTGGATGTAGTGGTGGTGGGAGCGATGGATCAGCTGTGAGGCTTGATACGCCCACTGTCTGGGCACGCCCCACAGGGTGCTGGCAATCGCACCGACGATGCAGAAGAAAGCGGGCTCCTGAATTCCCATCCGGCTGGCGTTCTCCAGCGCCTCCTTGAGCGAGTTGGAGTGGGCAATACAGGTCATGATATTGACCATGAAGGCGTCGTAATCATCCTCCCCACCCTTGCCAACCCGCGCCGTCAGGGTCGCCGCGGGTTGATAACCAAACTGATGGCCGATATTTTCCAACACCGTATTCCGCTGGCGGATCACCTTGCCATAAAACATCAGCATCACCATGCAGTCGAGCGCCTTGCACAGCGCCTCGTAGTGGGGATGGCTCTTCTTGGGACGCGGCGCCGTGGCGAGAGCCAGCTCTTCAGAGATGGCCAGCAGGCCCACAGGTACGGCGGTGCTGACAAACGAGAGATCAATCGACAGCTCCAGCCCCTCCTCCCCTTCCATGCGGGCCACAATCACATGTTCGCCAAACAGCCGACGCTGGCGCTCGATAAAGGCGCCAAAGACCAGATCACGAAACTGCTTTTGCGGATAAGGGGTATCGAGCAGGCTCTCGATGGTCATGATGGCGGCGGATACCCGGCCGCGCAGTCGGTAATCGGCAGGAATGGGAAAGCTCTTTCCCAGGCGAGGAGGTAACCGCTGCCCAGATGTTTGACAATACATATCGCCCAGAACGAAACCCAGCATAAATCCTCCACAGTCAGGTAATGATGATCGCGATGCGATCTCGCTTGCCAATCCTGGGCAATGGCCTGCCGGTGCTTCGATGCTCTCCGTCAGGGCTCCTTGATTACCTTATTAATCATACGATTAATAGCGAATGAAAAAAGCGACCTGACTCGCAATCACGCCACTAACTAACAGTTTCATCAAGAAACCATAAGAAGCGGTCGATAAATCCATTTTTTGGCTGATTTCCTTTTAAAAACAATATATTGAACTTTATACCTGCGAAATCACCTGAGCTGTTCCCGAGCCCTGAAAACCATCCCAATCATCACAACCAGCCACAGATAAGAGGGAGATCAGACAAAGCCGCAAAAAGTGGAAAAACCGACGACGCGGGGCAACACCCCCCATCGGGGGATGCAACCGGCGTGAAGATAAGCGGATTGCCACCACAGCCCCTCATCCAACGCCACCTCTCATCCAGCACCACAGCTCCCGCACTCCGTCACGCCAACGCCATGCTCCCCACTCCTGTGCAGCAGGAGCAGATCCGCCGTGCAAATTCATGGCATAGAATTTTATGGCGTTAATAACAGATCCCGGCTGCCAGCAAGGCGTCACCGAGTATGCCGGAATAATCATTAACAGAGAGGAATGCAAAAGCCGTGAATTATATTCCAGAGGTATCTTTAATAAGGTGGATATGCATATTCACGGGAATTTTCATAGCCCCTTAAAAAAGCTTAAAACAGATATCCATGCACCATGATATGCATTATTTGCACATCGGCGCATAATATTAACCCTTTATTCACACGCCAATATCCCGAAGAGGGGGAGAGCAAACCCAGTCAGGGCAAGGCTGTCCGCCGGTTCGGCACCATTTGCGCACGAATTGGCTACGATTTCGGGTGAATTGAATAGCAATATGATTAAATTTGCGCCCATTGAGCCATCTCATAGAAATGCAATCAGCGGTTTGCAACCCCTGATAGCCACTCATAGAATCGCTGCGTCTGAAATATCTACCCTATCCTCTCTTCCATTATTCCTCTCAGTAATTGAGTGGATCACAAATAATAACCGGGGATGCCGCCGCTGGCGCACAACAAGATGGGGTAAACCTGTACCTGAATGAACAACAAATATTAAAAAGAGGCATATCTATGAGTGGCACCATCATCAAGTCGGCAAGAAATACCCCCCATGCACCCCAGGATCTGGGCCCCTGCACCCAAACGGTGGCGTTTTCTCATTACAACAATATCTCCGCCCAGCTGCCGGTCGATCCCGCTACCGGCAAGATGGTGAGCGGCGATGTCACCGCGCAGGCCAGACAGTGCCTCACCAATATCAAGGCCATCATCGAGAGCATCGGCCATGTGATGGATGATGTGGTGAAAGTGACCCTCTTCCTGCAAGAGATGGCTGATCTCGACGCGGTCAATGAAGTCTATCGCGAGTTCTTCCCGCGCAACCTGCCGACACGCACCGTACTGGCCGTAGCGGCTCTGCCGCTGCATGCCAAAGTACAGATGGATGCGCTCATCTCCAACGGCGAAGGTACCTTCCCGCAAGATCCTTGCCCGCTGGTGAAGATCGCCCGCAACAGTGACAAGGCGCCGCACAATCCGTTCTCCACCCATACCGTGGCCTTCTCCCACTACAACAATATCGGCGCCCAGCTGCCGGTGGATGCAGCCTCTGGCCAGCTGGTTGCCGGTGGCATCAAGGAGCAGGCGGGCCAGTGCCTGCGCAATATCAAGGCGGTGCTGGAGAGCATCGACGTGCCGTTTGACGATATCGTCAAGGTTACCGTCTATCTGACCGATCTGGCCGATCTGGAGGCCGTCAACGAGGTCTACACCACCTTCTTCCCCGACTCCGCCATTGCCCGCGCCGTCGCCTATCTGCCTGCCCGCTCGGTAGTCAGTGCCGCCGCTCTGCCCATGGGGGCGCTGGTGCAGATGGATGCGGTCATCTCCCACGGTGACGGCACCCCGCCGCAACTGGTGGAAGATCGTCACAATCTGGTGATCCGTGCCCGCAATACCGACAAGGCACCGCGCAGCCCGATCCATTGCCAAACCGTCGCCTTCTCCCACTACAACCATCTCTCTGCGCAGTTACCGATTGACCTGGCCACCGGCAAGATCCTGACCGGTTGCGTGCGGGAGCAGACCGCCCAGTGCCTCAGCCATATCAAGGCGATTGTGGAGAGCATCGGCCATGTGATGGACGATATCGTCAAGGTCAATATCCAGCTCGCCAATATCGCGGATCTGGCCGAGGTGGATGCCATCTATACCAAATACTTCCCGGCCTACCTGCCGGCCCGCACCGTGATCGCGGTGCGCGAGCTGCCCGCTGGCGCGCGAATCCAGATGGATGCAGTGATGTCCAACGCAGAAAGCACCCCGCCGCAAGCGTAAGGGTTGTGGAAATAAAAAAGAGACCGGCTATATGCCGGTCTCTTTTTACATGTCAGACAAAGAGGTAGCCCCTCAGCCCTCGATATCGCGGTTCCTGATCGCCACTCTGACCGCCTCTGCCGTGGTGGCCACCCCCAGCCGACGGCGGGCACTGCGCAGATGGTTCTCGACCGTGCGCACCGAGAGCTTCAGGGTGGTGGCGATGTCGGCATGGCGCCAACCCCGGGAGACCCACTCCAGCACTTCGCGCTCACGACCAGTGAGGCCGCGCTCGTGGCCCGCTACCGGCATCTCCATCAGGCGACGAGCTGCATGAAAAGCTGCCACCGCGATCAGCGCAAGGCCAACCCGAGCGGGAGCGCTGGCATCGATCTGATCGCCGCCGAAGCTCATCGCCCCCTCCAGTCCCAACGGCCCATAGACGGGTACCTGCAAGCCATGTCGGCCCGGCCCCTCAGGATGGCGAACGATACGGTACTGCTCGCCAGCAGTGCCAACCGTTTTGCTCCAGAAGAAGGGCTGGTCTCGCTCTCTGATATGCATCGCCATCGGGCACTCGCGCATATAGGCATGCAGGTCGACCGCCTCGCCGCTCTCCAGCCACTCCCCCTCCAACCAGTAGAGGTGCTCGACCACCCCCTCTTCGCTGGCACTGATGGAGAAGAGCGCAAAGCGGTGATATCCCAGCGGGGTGGCGAAGGCGCGCACCAGTTGCTGGATCTCCTCCAGCCGCTGGCCCCCTTCCAGCGCCACCGCGACCTGCAGCGCACTGGCTGGCGATGACGACAACCTCATCGTTTGGCAACCGCCTCCAGCAAGGTGGTTGCGGCCAGCTTGCCGAGGTTATTGCCCGCCAGCGGGCTGTCACCGGTCAGCAGATTGCGATCCCGGCACACTTCTCCCGAGATGCCGTTGTTGACGATCTCAAAGCCAATCTCTTTGAGCTTCTCGCCAAACTTCCAGGTGAGGTGGCCCGGCATATAGCCAATTGCCGGGGTCTGGGCATCCAGCTCATCGGGGAAAGCGCAGATCTTGTAGCCCGCGAAGGTCTCTGGATTGGCCACCGCCAGCAGCGCAGCAGGCCCGTGACAGAGGGAGATGATGAAGCGATCGTTGGCCATCGCCCACTCCAGCAGCGCTTTCACCTCGGCACTCTGCGGCAGCCCCATCAGGGCGCCGTGCCCGCCGGGAATAAAGACGCCGATATAGTCCGAGTCGGCGGCCAGCGCCTCTTTCAGCAGATCGGCCAGCTTGGCCGGTTGGCGGAACTGCGCCTGATATTTGCCATAGAGCCCCAGCACCTCTTCGTCTTCGCCGGGCATGGCCCACCACTCGAACTTGACCGGATTGCCGGAGAGGGTGGCCACATCAAAGGCAAAACCCGCCCTGTCGAGGTGATACATGGGCAGCAGGGTTTCGACCGGATGGTTGCCGGTGGAAAACAGGGTGCCGTTGTCGGTGGGCAGATAACGCTCATCGGCCCCGATCAGCAGGATCTTCCAGCGCCCCTCCCGATAGGGAGCGGGATAGTCAGCCCCGGCAAGGTCAGATTTGCGCGAGGTGAACTGGCTCAGGGAGTAGGGCGACGGGAAGAAGGCATTCTGCTCTGCCGGATCCGGGGTCGGTTGTTTATCGTCAACAAGCATATCGGTCATGGGTCAGGCTCCAGTAGTGGTGGACTCGGTCTCACAGTATTGACTGTCAGAGACCAAGTAAATGAGGGTTTTCCCTCAACCGCCATGACTATGGCAAGGGATGTGACAGCGCTGCGACAAAACCTGAACAGAGCGCCCGCCAGACTTAGGCCACTGCGGCAAATGCCCTGACGATGACATCCATGACCGCTCTGACCCGCGCGGCATGTTGCACATCCTGATGGGTCACCAGCCAGACATCGTAGGATTGCTGTAACTGCCGCTCGGGCCAGACCCGCATCAACCCGGCTTGCTCGGCCAGCGGAACCGCCACCTCGCCAAGCCCCAACCCCATCAACAGGGCCTGACGCAGCATCAGGCTGGTATTGACCCCCGCGGCGACCGTGGCTCCCTCGGCCGCCTCTTCGAGCATCATGGGGGATCGCGCGCTCTGCCAGTGGGGCTCATACACCACCAGCGAATGGCCCGCAAAACCGGTGCCCGCTTCGGGAATGCCATGGCGAGCCAGATAGTCGGCGGAGGCATACAACCCGACCGGCCAGGAGGCCAGCTTGCGAATAATCAGGTCGGGATTGTCCGGCTTCACCGTCCGGATCGCGATATCCGCTTCCCGCAGAGACAGATTGACCACCTGGGTCGAGGTATTGAGGATGACCCTGATATCGGGATAACGCTGATGCAGCTCGGTCAGAGCCGGTATCAGGAAATCCATCCCCAGGGTGTCTGTGGTCGCCACGCTGACCTCCCCAACCAGACGGTTGTCGACCCCTTGCGCCGCCCGCACAAAATCAATGGCCGCCAGCTCCATCTGCTGGGCGCTGGCCAGCACGATCTCCCCGACATGGGTCAGCACATACCCTTTGGATGTGCGGAGAAACAGCGTGGCCGCCAGACGATGCTCCAGTGCGGCAATCCGTCTGCCAATGGTGGCCTGATCGACCCCGACCACACGGGCGGCGCCCCTCAGGCTCCCTTCCCGATGCAACGCCAGAAAAATTTTCGCATCATCCCAGTTCATCACGACTCCCGGTTGAAATGCATTTTTGCATTACAGGTGAGGGATAATACTGCGTTTATTCATCAGCAATCTCCACTATCTTGGTGCTCATCCCACTCGGGGAACCTCATATCACCTCGTTACAAGGAGCCGCTGATGCATAACGCCTATTCCATTCCCGCCACCATGAGCGCGGTAGAGATTACCCAGCCAGGTGGCCCCGATGTCTTGCAACTGACCACCCGCGCCACACCCAAGCCCAAGCCGGATGAGGTCTTGATCCGGCACTATGCAACCGGCATCAATGGGCCGGATGTGATGCAGCGCAAAGGGCTCTACCCGCCTCCGGCAGGAGCATCGGATATTCCCGGGCTGGAGGTCGCCGGGGTCGTGGTCGCCAAGGGGGAGCAGGTGACCCATCTCAAGATTGGCGACAAGGTCGCCGCGCTGATTTCGGGTGGCGGCTATGCCGAGTACAGCGTCGCCCACCAGAGCAATGTCCTGCCCCTGCCGCCCGGATTGAGCTTTGTCGAAGCCGCGGCACTGCCGGAAACCTTTATGACGGTCTGGTCAAATATGTTTGAACGGGGTCAGTTCAAAAAAGGGGACATTATCTTGATCCATGGCGGCGCCTCCGGCATCGGCACGACCGCCACCATGCTGGCCAAGGCATTTGGCGCCGCAAAAATCATCACCACGGTCGGCTCACCCGAGCAGCAGGCCGCCAGCATCAAGCTGGGCGCGGATGTGGCCGTGCTCTACAAGGAGGAGGATTTTGTCGAGGCAGTGCATGCAGCCACCGATGGCCATGGCGCCGACATCATTCTCGATATCATTGGCGGGGAGTATGTCGCGCGCAACTATGCGGCGGCCGCCATCAATGGCCGCATAGTCCAGATCGGCATTATTGCGGGCGCAGCCCCCAATCTGGATCTGTTTCCCATGCTGCAAAAGCGGCTGACCCATATCGGCTCTACCCTGCGCTCGCGTACTCCGCAGGAAAAAGCCGAGCTGATTGCCCAGCTGCAAACTCATGTCTGGCCATTTATCGAACGCGGCGATGTAAAACCTCAGGTTTACCAGACCTTCCCGCTGCATGAGGCCGCCGCCGCCCACCATTTGCTGGATTCAGGCCGCCATATCGGCAAGCTGGTATTAACCATGGTGCCGTTGTCGTCAGATTGATAAAGCCCATCGTGAAGCAGGCCGAGGTGGATGCGGTGATATCCAACGCGGAAAGTCTCCCGCCGCAGGCGTAAGGGTTGCGGAAATAAAAAAGAGACCGGCTATATGCCGGTCTCTTTTTAGGTAACAGGAAGGGGCATTATTTTTATGGCATCGTCTTAAAGAACGCGAACGTCCGATTACGCTTCGCTAATCGAACCTACGAGCTATTTAGATAGCTCTACTGCAATTTTTGGTTAAAAGTATATGTAAAACCGCTTTTCCCATCAGTACGACAAAAATGCAAATTATCCAAAGCCACACATATTTCAAAACTGAGTAATGCAACTAGTTTTTGATTTGAAGAGGCCAATGTCATTTTAAATAATGAGTCATCAACCGCAGATAGCCCTATTAATACAGGGTATATGGCTGCCCATATATCAAGTGCCTGTGGCATTACCCTATGAATATCAATGGCAATATTCTTCATATCCATTGAACATAGATGTTCAGGGCTACAAAACATAAACTTTTCGTGAAGTACAGCCCTCAACGGCACATTACCGACCAGTGATTCATCAAGAATATTAGATAACTGCGATGCATAAAACTCGATATCTTCTCGTGCTTGCTGCAAATAATACTGGTCATTCATCTGTTTCTGTAAAGAAAGCTGACGAATCAAAACTACTAACGTAATAAATCCGAGTATTGGTGCATAGATACCTCCAATTGCCGAGCCAAATTCGGCCCATCGAGAGTGGTCTTGTGACAAATCTCCGCCAAATGTATTTACATATAAAGCAACAGGGGAAAATAAAAGTACAAAAACAACAACTATAATAACCCAACCTCTTATAACCATAGCTTAGCCTTTATTAAGACAATGAAGATCAATTATCAAGAAAAAGTACTATCAACTCTCAGGCATTGAAATATATTTTTAATTTACTATTTTCCTGTGCCAATAAAAACGCCCCCCATCTTTCGATGGAGGGCGTTTTATTTTCCGGCTATTGGGCCAGGGTGGCCCAATGGTCAGCTATTACAGGGACTCTGCGGTCGCAACCACGTTTTCCACGGTAAAGCCAAATTCCTTGAACAGCAGCTCGGCCGGAGCAGACTCACCGAAGGTGGTCATACCGATGATCTTGCCGCCGAAACCGACGTACTTGTACCAGTAGTCGGCGATGCCCGCTTCGATGGCCACACGCTTGGTGACGGAGGACGGCAGAACGGACTCTTTGTACTCGGCAGACTGGGCGTCGAACACGTCGGTAGACGGCAGAGAGACCACGCGCACGGCACGGCCCTTGGCAGTCAGCTGCTCATAGGCGGCAACGGCCAGTTCCACTTCGGAACCGGTGGCGATCAGGATCAGCTCCGGAGTACCGGCGCAATCCTTCAGCACGTAACCACCCTTGGCGGTGTCGGCCAGCTGCTGAGCAGTACGATCCATCTGGGCCAGGTTCTGACGAGAGAAGATCAGCGAGGTCGGGCCGTCGGTACGCTCGATGGCGTGTTTCCAGGCGATGGCAGATTCAACCTGGTCACACGGACGCCAAGTGCTCATGTTCGGAGTCAGACGCAGGGAGGCGATCTGCTCAACCGGCTGGTGAGTCGGGCCATCTTCACCCAGACCGATGGAGTCGTGGGTATAAACGAAGATGGAACGCTGCTTCATCAGGGCGGCCATGCGCAGGGCGTTGCGGGCATACTCCATGAACATCAGGAAGGTGGCGCCGTAGGGGATGAAACCACCGTGCAGGGCGATACCGTTCATGATGGCGGACATGCCGAACTCGCGGACACCGTAGTGGATGTAGTTGCCGGAGGCATCGTCATTGGTCAGGGACTTGGAACCGGACCACATGGTCAGGTTGGACGGAGCCAGGTCAGCGGAGCCACCCATGAATTCCGGCAGCAGCTTGCCGAACGCTTCCAGTGCGTTTTGGGACGCTTTACGGGTTGCGATCTTGGCCGGGTTGGCTTGCAGGGTTTCGATGATCTTGGCGGATTCAGCAGCCCAGTTGGCCGGCAAGTCGCCTGCGGTGCGGCGCTTGAATTCGGCAGCCAGAGTCGGGTGAGCGGCTTCATAGGCGGCGAACTTGGCAGCCCAGTCGGCTTCCAGTTTGGCGCCCTTCTCCTGACCGTTCCACTCGGCAGCGATGTCGGCCGGGATAACGAACGGAGCGTGGTCCCACTTCAGGAAGGCGCGAGCCGCGGCGATCTCGTCGTTGCCCAGCGGTGAACCGTGGCAGTCGTGAGAACCGGATTTGTTCGGAGAACCGTAACCGATAATGGTGCGGCAGCAGATCAGGGTCGGCTTGCCGGTCTCGGCCTTGGCGGCTTCGATGGCGGCATTAATAGCTTCCGGGCTGTGACCGTCAACAGCCGGGATTACGTGCCAGCCGTAGGCTTCGAAACGCTTGACGGTGTCGTCGGTGAACCAACCTTCAACGTGACCGTCGATGGAGATACCGTTGTCATCCCAGAACGCGATCAGTTTGCCCAGTTGCAGGGTACCGGCCAGAGAGCAAGCCTCGTGGGAGATACCTTCCATCAGGCAGCCGTCGCCCATAAAGGCGTAGGTGTAGTGGTCAACGATGTCGTGGCCCGGCTGGTTGAACTGCTCAGCCATGGCTTTTTCGGCAATCGCCATACCAACGGCGTTGGTGATGCCCTGACCCAGCGGGCCAGTGGTGGTTTCCACGCCCGGTGCATAGCCGTACTCCGGGTGACCCGGGGTGCGAGAGTGCAGTTGGCGGAAGTTTTTCAGATCGTCGATGGAGAGGTCATAACCGGAGAGGTGCAGCAGGGAGTACAGCAGCATGGAGCCGTGGCCGTTGGAGAGAATGAAACGGTCGCGGTCGGCCCACTTGGGGTTGTTCGGGTTATGTCTGAGGTGGCTACGCCACAGCACTTCGGCGATATCCGCCATTCCCATGGGGGCGCCCGGGTGACCGGAGTTGGCTTTTTGAACGGCATCCATACTCAATGCACGAATGGCATTGGCAAGCTCTTTACGAGAAGGCATCTGAATCTCCTGCGATTGCTTCATTTGATGGCCAAGATTAAGGCGCGTTATTGTCCCAGCAGGGCGCGCGGCGTGCAAATATTATCTGGATGAATAAAGTGGCTTTGGGAGGACAATCGCTTTTCTTGCCCTCTATTGACCAAAGCAACCAGAGAAAAACGTTTGATTTCCATCCCTTTCGGGATAGGAGAGCACCGCTTGTGACCCATTGGACACTGCGCGACAAAATAGTGCTGGCAATCGGGGGGGGCGCTAATTAAAATAGACGTCCAGATGTAGATACCTCTACACCATCCCATTCATCCGGTTATTGCCGTGGCGATAACCCAGACAAGCTGAGACTCTTATCATGGCAAAGCTGTTTACTTCCGAGTCGGTCTCCGAAGGCCATCCCGACAAGATTGCGGACCAGATCTCCGATGCGGTACTGGACGCCATCCTCAAGCAAGATACCAAGGCCCGTGTTGCCTGCGAGACCCTGGTCAAGACCGGTATGGTCATGGTGGCCGGTGAAGTAACCACCTCTGCCTGGGTAGATATCGAAGAGATCGTGCGTGATACCGTGCGTGAAATCGGCTACACCCACTCCGACATGGGCTTCGATGCTGACTCCTGCGCAGTGCTGAACGCCATCGGCAAGCAGTCCCCGGACATCAACCAGGGCGTTGACCGCAGCGATCCGCTGGAGCAGGGCGCTGGCGACCAGGGCCTGATGTTCGGCTACGCCACCAACGAAACCGACGTGCTGATGCCGGCCCCCATCACCTACTCTCACCTGCTGGTGAAACGTCAGGCTGAAGTGCGCAAGAACGGCACCCTGCCGTGGCTGCGTCCGGATGCCAAGAGCCAGCTGACCTTCGCCTACGACGACGCAGGCAAGATCATCGGTGTGGATGCCGTTGTTCTGTCTACCCAGCACGCCGAATCCATCAGCCACAAGGATCTGGTTGAGGCGGTACGCGAAGAGATCATCAAGCCGGTGCTGCCGGCCGAGTGGGTCAACAAGGACACCAAATACTTCATCAACCCGACCGGCCGTTTCGTTATCGGCGGCCCGATGGGTGACTGCGGTCTGACCGGTCGCAAAATCATCGTCGACACCTACGGCGGCATGGCCCGTCACGGTGGTGGCGCCTTCTCCGGTAAGGATCCGTCCAAGGTTGACCGCTCCGCTGCTTACGCCGCCCGTTACGTTGCCAAAAACATCGTTGCCGCCGGTCTGGCCGATCGCTGTGAAATCCAGATCTCCTACGCCATCGGCGTGGCTGAGCCGACCTCCATCAGCGTCGAGACCTTCGGTACTGCCAAGGTCGCCGAGGAGTTGCTGGTCAAGCTGGTGCGCGAGCACTTCGAACTGCGCCCGTATGGTCTGATCGAAATGCTGGATCTGAAGCGCCCGATCTACCAGGCTACCGCTGCCTACGGTCACTTCGGTCGCGACGAGTTCCCGTGGGAGCAGACCGACAAGGCCGAACTGCTGCGTTCCGCCGCTGGCCTGTAAGGCTCGCTGTTGTGATAAAAGGGGAGCCTGGCTCCCCTTTTGCTTATCCGCTATCTGACGAGATGTTGATGTCTGCCACCCCTGCCCAGCTTGTCGCCCTGCTGCAACAACGCGTAGAAGCCTGTTTTGTGCAGGCCGAGGCGCGCCTTGGCCGCACCTTCCCCCGCCCGCGGATCTACTGCAATATGCGGGGCCGGGCGGCAGGATCGGCGCGGCTGCAAACCTGGGAGCTGCGCTTCAACCCTGCCCTCTATCAGGCCAACCAGCAGGCGTTTCTGGATGAGGTGGTGCCCCACGAGGTGGCCCATCTGCTGGTACACGCCCTGTGGGGAGAAGGACGTGGCAAAAGCCGGGTCTTGCCCCACGGCCGCCAGTGGCAATCGGTAATGCGGGAGGTATTCGGCCTTGAGCCCAGAACCACCCACAGCTTCGATCTGGCGGTACTGGCCCAGCGCACCGTGCCCTATCGCTGTCACTGCCAGCAGCATCAACTGTCGATACGCCGCCACAACAAGGTGGTGCGCGGCGAGGCCCGCTACCACTGCCGCCGCTGCAAGCAACCGCTGGAGCGGGAACGGCCGGAGCCAGAGCAGTAAGCCAGCTTGTGTCGCGCCCCTGTGGTAGGGTGCCCGCCATCGTTCGTCAATCACCCCGTTTGCAAGGAATCCCATGCGTTTCATCTCCTCCCTCGCCCTGACCCTGCTGGCCGGTTTGCCGCTGCTCAGCCCCCCCCTGCACGCCCAGACCTTTCGTGAAGCCAAGCAGGATCTGGTGAAGCTCTATCGCAGCCAGCCTGCGGTCACCACCTTCTACTGCGGCTGCGACATCGACTATCAGGGCAAGAAAATGAGCCCGGATCTCGCCAGTTGCGGCTATGAGCCGCGCAAGCAGGCCAAGCGCGCCGCCCGCATCGAGTGGGAACACGTGGTCCCCGCCTGGGAGTTCGGCCACCAGCTGCAATGCTGGCAGGATGGCGGTCGCAAGAACTGCGAAAAAGCGAGCCCCGAGTTCAACAAGATGGAGGGGGACATGCACAACCTCTTCCCCGCCATTGGCGAGGTGAACGGCGATCGGGCCAACTACCGCTTCTCCGACTGGAATGGCAAGCCGGATCAGTACGGCCAGTGCCAGATGCTGGTGGATTTCAAGGCTCGTCGGGTGCAGCCGCCCAAGGGGCCGGTACGGGGCCAGATTGCCCGCGCCTACCTCTACATGAGCCAGCAGTATGGGCTGCGTCTGGCAGCGCAACAGCGTAAACTGTTTGAAGCTTGGGATCGCCAGTACCCGGCAGAGGGCTGGGAGTGCGAGCGCAATCGCCGCATCGGCAAGCTGCAGGGCAATACCAATCCCTTTATTGAAAAACAGTGCCAATAACCCCATTTGAGCAGGGAGGGGGATCGCCCCTCCTACCATGAAACCCTTACCCACTGCCGCGTGCGCCTTGCTCGCCGCAGGATATAAAGGGTTTCCAAGCAAGAGACTGACAAGCAGCCATGCGCATTCCACGTATCTATGAACCGGCCACTCTGCAAGTTGGCCAGACCATCGCCCTGTCGGAAGACGGCGCCAACCATATCGGCCGGGTACTGCGCATGCAGCCGGGCCAGCAGCTCGAGCTGTTCAACGGCGATGGCAATCAATACCCCGCCACCATCACCAGCGTCGGCAAAAAGTCGGTGGAAGTGACCATCGACAGCTGCGACGTCCAATCAGTGGAGTCACCGCTGGCCATCCACCTCGGTCAGGTGATCAGCCGTGGCGACAAGATGGACTTCACCATCCAGAAATCGGTGGAGCTGGGCGTCACCTGCATCACCCCACTCTTCTCCGAGCGCTGCGGCGTCAAGCTGCCGGCCGATCGGCTGGAGAAGAAGCGCGAACAGTGGCAGAAGGTGGTGATCAGCGCCTGCGAACAGTGCGGCCGCAACGTGGTGCCAGAGGTGCGCATGCCGATGGAGCTGGACGCCTGGCTGGCGGAAGAGACCAAGGAGCTCAAGCTCAACCTGCACCCGCGCGCTGAGTACAGCATCAACACCCTGCCCGTTCCCGAGCACGGCGTGCGCCTGCTGATTGGCCCGGAGGGGGGATTGTCGAGCGACGAGATCGCCCGTACCGTGCAGGAAGATTTCAAAGAGATGCTGCTGGGGCCGCGGGTGCTGCGCACCGAAACCGCCGCCCTGACTGCGATTACTGCGCTGCAGTGCCGCTTTGGCGATCTCGCTTGATACTATCGGCCGCATCAATCAGCCCCATGGCTGCATCGACGCAGCCGCAAGCGGCCGATTACGCTGCGCTAATCGACCCTACAACCCTATCGAGCCATTAAAAAGGAACAGCGGATGACCATTAAACTCGGCATCGTGATGGACCCCATCTCGGCCATCAACATCAAGAAAGATTCCAGCTTTGCCATGCTCGAAGAGGCGCAAAAGCGCGGCTATGAGCTCTTCTATCTGGAGATGAAGGATCTCTACATGGAAGCTGGTCGCGCCTTTGGCACCATGCGCCCGCTCACCGTCAAATATGACTATGCCGACTGGTACACCCTGGGCGAGGTGGTGGATCAGCCCCTCTCCAACCTCGATGTGATCCTGATGCGCAAGGATCCGCCGTTCGACACCGAATTTATCTACGCCACCTACATGCTGGAGCGGGCCGAGGATGAGGGTTGCCTTATCGTCAACAAGCCGCAGAGCCTGCGTGACGCCAACGAGAAGCTCTACACCGCCTGGTTTGCCGAGCACACCCCGACCACGCTGGTCACCCGCCGCGCCGACAAGCTGCGCGCCTTCCACGCCAAGCACAAAGACGTGATCCTCAAGCCGCTGGACGGCATGGGCGGCGCTTCCATCTTCCGCATGAAGGAAGATGACGCCAACGTCGGCGTGATTATCGAGACCCTGACCGCCCACGGCAGCCAGTACTGCATGGCGCAGACCTATCTGCCCGCCATCAAGGATGGCGACAAGCGGGTACTGGTAGTGGACGGTGAACCTGTTCCCTACTGCCTCGCCCGTATTCCGGCGCAGGGGGAGACCCGTGGCAATCTGGCGGCCGGTGGCCGTGGTGAAGCGCGCCCCCTGAGCGAAGCCGACTGGGCCATCGCCCGTGCGGTGGGCCCGACGTTGAAAGAGAAAGGCCTCATCTTCGTCGGTCTCGACATCATCGGCGATCGGCTGACCGAGATTAACGTCACCAGCCCGACCTGCATTCGCGAGATTGAAGCGGCCTTCGATGTGCACATCACCGGCATGCTGATGGATGCCATCGAGCGTCGGCTGGGCAAATAATCGCCAGGCAGGCTAACCGGCCTGTTCAGGGGTAACCCGTCCCTGACAAGCCCGGAAAAAGAGAGGGTGGCCCGGCGCCACCCTTTCTGTTTCAAGGCAATCCGGAAAGGGGCGGGATCTCGTCCAGCCCAAAAAGCGGTTTTTCCCATGGGGATCAACTGCCATAATTGACCTCAAATACCTTTGCACTATTTGGCCTCTATGCAAACACTGCAAAATCACTTCCTGCTTGCCATGCCAAGCCTGACGGATCCCTACTTCGAGCGCTCGCTGGTCTATCTGTGCGAGCACAACGAAGAGGGCGCCATGGGCTTGGTCGTCAACATTCCGGTCGAGATGTCGCTGGAAACCATGCTGACCCAGCTCAAGCTCAACCCGCCCAACAACCCGGAACTCAAGCAGCCGGTGCTGCAAGGGGGGCCGGTTCACGCCGATCGCGGCTTCGTGCTGCACAGCTTCCGCCCCGGCTTCAACTCCACCCTGCAGGTGGGGGATGAGATGATGGTGACCACCTCCAAGGATATTCTGGAAACCCTGGGTACGAGCGAGGCCCCTGCCCATTGGCTGGTGGCCCTTGGCTATGCCGGCTGGAGCGCCGGGCAGCTGGAGCAGGAGCTGGTGGATGGCGCCTGGCTGGTGATCCCCCCCAATCCGGCTCTGGTGTTCAAGACCCCCATTCACAAACGTTGGCAGCAAGCTGCCGCCAGCATAGGGGTGAACCCGGTTCACCTCTCCAGCGATATCGGCCACAGCTGATCGGCTGGCCCGCTCCGCTCTCTATTTAGAGGATTTATCAGTTATGTCATCACGCAGCATCATGGGCTTTGACTATGGCACCAAGAGCATTGGCGTCGCCATCGGTCAGGAGCTGACTGGCACAGCCCAGCCTCTGCGCGCCCTCAAGGCCAACGACGGCATCCCCAACTGGGACGAGATTGAGAAGCTGCTCAAGGAGTGGCAACCGGACCTGCTGGTGGTCGGCCTGCCGCTGAACATGGATGGCACCGATCAGGAGATCACGGTACGGGCCCGCAAATTCGGCAACCGGCTGCATGGCCGTTTCGGCAAGCCGGTGGAGTTCAAAGATGAGCGACTCACCACCACAGATGCCCGCGCCCGCCTGTTTGAGCGAGGCGGCTATCGCGCACTGGAGAAAGGCAGTGTGGACGGGGTATCGGCGCAGCTGATCGTCGAAGCCTGGATGGAAGAGCAGTACAACTAAGCCATCAACAGCAAGGCAAGGGTCACAGCCCTTGCCTTGTCTCGCACTATCCTCCCCTCATTACGCCTGTGATTGACCCGCGACCAGCCCCTCGGCCTCTGTCGGCGTCGCATTCATCATCCGGTTGAGCCAGGGCACCATCAGCCCCATCACTACCGCAATCAGCAAGGTCGCCATCCCGATCTTGCCAAACACGCCGGTGTAAATGGGCAAAGTTTGCAGCGGATCCGTCATCCCTTGCGGCACGGCGGTAAAGGTCGCCACATAGCCACCCAGCAGGGACGCCATCGCCTGAGTCAGGAACCACATTCCGAGAATGAAGCCCATCAGGCGTTGCGGCACCAGCGCGGCGACCATAGCCAGCCCCAGCGCACTGATCATCAGCTCGCCCAGACTCTGGAACAGGTAGATAAGCACCATAAACCAGGGGGAGGTAAGCCCCTGCTCATCGGCAAACCACCAGCCGGATGCCGCCGCCGTCAGAAAGCCCAGCGAGCAAAAGAACATCCCGAGGGTGAACTTGAGCGGCATGGTGAGATCCCGCCCCTTGCTGCCCATCCGGGTATAGATCATCGCGAGTACCGGGCTACCCAGCACCACCCAGAAGGGGTTGAGCGCCTGGAAGCTGATGGGGTTGACGCTCATGCCCAGCATTTCGTGGTGCATGTTGTTGATGGCAAAGAAGTTAAGCGAGGTCGGCATCTGGGCATACAGCACATAGAAGAGCACCGCCTCTAGCATCAGCACGAAGGCCACATACATCTTGTTGCGGCCCACTGTGTCGAGCCTGAATGCCTCGCGGAAGAAGAAGATCACCACGGCGATGGTCACCGTCATCAACACCATGTTGGCGATCACCACGTGGTGCATCAGCCAGGCACAGAAGAAGACCATGGCTACCGACCCCAATATAACCAGCAGCAGCTTGCTGTAATCGAGCGGCAGGTGATCCGGCTCGGAGCCAATATCCTTCACCATATTGCGGCAGGCAAAGAAGGTGAGCAGCGCAATAATCAGCCCCACCCCGCACAGGTTATAGGTCACGGTGTAGCCGTAGTGATCGGCAATCACCGGCGCGAGCGAGAGGGAAATAAGGGAGCCGATATTGATCGACATATAGAACAGGGTAAACGCCCCATCCAGCCTCGGATCTTTTGGCTGGTAGCATTTTGACAGCAGGCTGGCCGGGTTGGCCTTGAACAGACAGTTACCAACTGCAATGGTGCCCAGCGCATAGAAAATCAGGTCGGGATTGTAGATGGAGAGGCCGGTCATAAAGTAGCCTATCACCAGCACCACGGCCCCCAGCACCATGGTGCGCTTGGTGCCGAGCACATGGTCACCGACATAGCCACCAACCGAGATCAGGCCATATACCAGCGCCGAGAAGGCACCGAAGGTAATAAAGGATTGCTCTTGGGAAAATCCCAGTTGCTGCACAAAGAAAACCGCCAATATCCCCTGCACGCCGTAATAACCGAAGCGCTCCCAGAGTTCGACGAAAAATATCATAAAGAAGGGTTTGGGCTGTTGTAACAACCCGGTCGGTGCTGTTGCTGGACGCATATCAACCTGCCTTTGCTGAGATTTATTTTTATTAATCTGGTGGTGGCTACCGCACTATTTTTTTGCCCGCCATTGCTATAACGGAAAGCACAGTCAGCCTGCCAATCTGGCTATTTTCGGGTGCACGAGCCCCGTTCGATGAAAGGTGTTTTTCATCTAGCCGGTTTCAATTACGGGTTATCGGGGGATGGTGAGTGGCGTCTCCCAGTACAGTTACCGGCTCCGGGTTCTACCTTTGCTGCATCCCTTTACTCAAGCCGGTTTATCAACCTTGATGCTTATTCCCCTCTGCTCCGTCACTCATGGCTGGTGGCCAGATAGCCGGGGCATGGCACGGTCACAGACGACCTGTGGGGCTGGCTCACGCCGCGCTCTACTGGCAGTCACCCTACGCAGGCGCTATCTAACCCCGCCATTCCAAGGGGTGTCATGCTATATCACTGCAAATACAGGAACTTAATGGTCGATCACACTTTAAAAGTGACCATCAGTGAAGTTTTCTAATGAAACCACATGAATTTTTTTCGTGAAAATAGCTTCACTCGAGACGTGCAACCAAGGCCAATCTGTGCATAAAGAGAGTTGAATGAAACACCATATGAACCCGTGAACCCGCGCTTGGCACTTCAGTCGTGACAAAGCCCGCTCATCCGAGCGATGCGACAACAAAAAGCCGGAGCAGATGGCTCCGGCTGATCGATGCGCACCGTCACGCTCACATTAGCGTGGCGATTCGTCGTTGTAGAGTCGCCGGATCTCGTTGCGCAGCCACATCACCTTGGCATCCTGATTGTGCCGCTTGTGCCACAGCAGGATAAATGCGATCTCCAACTGCTGATAGAGTTTCTCCGGCAGTGGCAAGGGCATGGCAATGAGGTTGGCATGGTGCTTGGCCGCATACCCCCCGCAGTAGGAAGGAGCCACCGCAATCAGTTCGTGGCTCGACTGGGAGGCAATATGCAGCGCCTGCTCGAAGCTGGAGACCATGATGGGCACCTCCCGCTTCAACCCCTCATCTTCCAGCAGACTGTCGAGAGCCCAGGTATCGTTCGCTTCCCACACCATGCTGATCTGGGGGCAGGCCAGAAAGTTCTCCAGCGACCACTTCTGCTCGAGCAAGGGGTGATCCTTGCGCAGAAAAACCACCGGGCGATCGGTGAACAGCACCTCATGATCGATGTAATAAGGCAAGCGGTTGACCTTGGCCAGAGAGCGGCCATGGGTCTCGCGGGCACAAAAGCCGAGATCTGCATCGCCATTGACGATGTCGTTGAGGGAGTGGTGATCCCACCCCAGCATCCTGACCACCGAGTTGGGGTACTTCTGGTAGATGGTCATGGGCAGATCGCTCAGGAAGCTGATGTAGAAGGGGGACTCCATCACCAGCGTGAAGTGGGCACCGTCGGGGATCGCCTCGCTATTGAGCGAGGTGATGCTGTCGGTGAGCTGGAACCAGACCTTCAGCTCCTCCTCCAGAGTCAGGGAGAGGTTGGTCGGCTGCAACCCCTGCCGCACCCGCACAAACAGGGGATCGTCAAACCACTCCCGCAATTTGGCCAGAGACTTGCTCACCGCCGACGGAGTGACACAGAGCTTTTTGGCCGCCCCTGCCACACTGCGCTCCTGCATCAGGTACTTGAACACCACCAGCAGGTTCAAATCGAGTTCACCCAGATTGCGCATATTCCCTCTCATCTTCCATCGCCCTGCGACCGCGCTTCACGAAGCGCGAGCCATGGTACCAGCCCTTTGACGGCCAGATAACTGAGCAGTGCCAGCAGCAAGGCATAGATCAGCATCTCGGTCGGGGCAAAGCCAAGTTGACCCAGCAGCCAGATATAGAGGCCGGAGAGGCTGATCTGCATGATGCAGAGCACGGCGCTGGCAAAGGCCACATTATGCTGACAACCGTCGAGAGCCTCCCCCATCGCCACCCCGAAGCCACAGGAGAAGCCGACACAGACCAGCGCAAACCCCGGCAGCAACAGATGGATATCGCCCCCCGCCTGCCAGCTGCCGAGCAGTGAGCACGCTGCCAGCAGATAGGAGAGATGAGACACCGCCAGCACCTTCTGTTTGCCCAGCCAGCGCAACAGCAGGGGCGTCAGGAAGGAGGTGGACATACTCACGCCGGCCATCACCATCATCACGATGGAATACTGCTCGGTGGTGAAGCCAAGATCCTTCATCAGGATCAGCGGCGAGACGCTGACATAGACCAGAATAGAGGTCACGCTGGCACTGGTCAGCAAGGAGAGCAGCATAAAACGCGGCGAACACAGCAGGGCAAAGGGCAGCGCTGCGCCACTGCCCGGTTGCCGGGCTGGACGGGTTTCCTTGAGCAGCAGCAGATTGACCAGACCGCTGACGACAGCCACCAGCGCCATCGTCATGAAGATCCCGCGCCAGTCAAAATGGGACAGGATGAGGTAACCGAGCACAGGCGCCAGCACCGGGATCACGCAGATCACCCCGTTAATCATCGAGAGCGCCATCGCCAACCGCTCCTGACTCAGCACATCCCGCAGCACGGTAAAGGTCATAATATAGAGCGCCCCCGCCCCGACTCCCTGCCAGAAACGGCCGAAATAGAACTGGCCAATCCCCTCCGCATTGCCTGCCACCAGCGAGGCAAGGACAAAAATCAGCGCGCCCCCGAGCACCACCCAGCGCCGCCCGTAGCGATCGGCAATCATCCCCCCCAGCAGCACGGTGGCCGCCATACCGAACAGATAGATAGAGAAGGCGGTGTGGATCTGCGCCTCGCTCGCCTGCAGGGCATCGGCAATCTGGGGCACAGCGACCAGATAGAGATCGATCCCGACCGGATAGAGGATGATCATCAGAAAAGTGCACAGCAGAAAAGTTCTCATGGAGGCTCCGTAGCAAAAATCTGGCCCTTGTTCGGCCAAAAGCGCGGCAAACAGCAGGCAAGCGGGTGACTATGTGGAGCACTATAGGGGGGGGCTACCACCACACCTAGTGAAGAGATAGCGATCGATACATTCCAAATTGGAAATATTGTTTCTGCCGATGTGTGATTAAGGCAACTTGATGGACAAGCCGCCGGGCAGAAGAGCACCGTGAGCTGAGTAAAAATAAACGCGATAAAAAGTGCGCCGGGCAATCCCGGCGCACTTGCTTGCGATAAAACGCTGCCCCCGTGATTAGTCAGCCAGCTTGCTCAAAATGGCGTAGGCCGCCTTGACCCGGGCATCGTTGGGATAGTTGCGGTTGGCCAGCATGACGATGCCAATCCCCTTGGCCGGGACAAAGGCAGCATAGGCACCAAAGCCGTTGGTCGATCCCGTCTTGTTGTAGAGCCGCTGCTCCCCCATATCTTTGGGCGCGGCAAAGCGTTCTACCGGATTGGCCTTGTAGCTCACCGCCGGCGAGTTGCCCGCCAGCAGCGCCTGCTCGGTGACGGGATAGGCATAACTCTCCCAACCCAACCCCTGGGTCATCTCTCCTACCGAGAAGAAACCGGTGTGAGTCATGGCAATGGCCTGCTGCATGGTTGCGTCACCGCGCCTAGTCATGTTGGCCTCGACAAACTTGATGAAATCTGCCGAGCTGGTCTTGATGCCATAAGCCTCGTCAGCCAGCACTCCCGGATTGACCCGGATCGGTTTCTCCTCTTTGGCATAGCCGTAGGCGTAATCGCCCATGGCTGCCGCAGGCACCTTGAGGTAGGTGTGGACAAGGCCGAGCCCCGGCAACAGGGTCTGGCTCATCAGCTGCTCGAAGGGTTGGCCCAGAGAGCTCGCAGCCAGATAGCCGAACAGACCTATGCTGGGGTTGGAGTACTCCCGCTGGGTACCGGCGGCAAAGAGCGGCGTCCACTGGCGGTAGTAGGCTTGCATCTTCTCTGCCGAGTCGACCGCATCGGGGAACTGCAGGGGCAAGCCGCCAGCACTGTAGGTGGCAAGATCGGCCATGGTCACACCATCAAAGGCAGAGCCTTTCAGCCAGGCTGCGTGCTGGCTCACCTTGTCATCCAGCTTGAAGCCCCCCTTGAGCACAGCGTAGGCGCCGAGGGTCGCGGTCAGGGTCTTGCTGACAGAGCCGATTTCAAACAGGGTCTGCTCGCTGACGCGCTGACCACTCTCCCGGTTGGCAACGCCATAGTTGAAGTAGTGGGCCTTGCCATCTTTCAGTACGGCAACCGCCATTCCCGGGATCCGGTACTCCTTGAGCACGGGTTGAATGGCGCCGTCCACGATGGCGGTGAGAGGAGCATCCTGTGCAGCAGAAGCGAATGAAGAAATCAGCAGGGAACCCAGCGTCAGCAGCGAGAGAGTTGTTGGTTGTTTCATGACATCTGTCTTGTGGTGAGTTGAAAAGTGCATCATAAGGACGCTTGGTGAGCTGAGCGTGAACAACTGTGAAGTCGGTGTGAAGTCATTGAAAAAACGGGCCATTTCTATGGTTTTACGGCGTACTGAGCCCGCCCTGAGCGACTGGCGTATAAGCTGTAGGAGCCAAAATAGAGAAGCAAGATACGGACAAGCCGAAAGCGGGAGGAATAGTGAAATCACAGGAACAGATCACGGCGGTGCTGACGGCGCTGGAACAGGTGATTCTGGGTAAACCGCTGCAGCTCAAGGTTGCACTGGTCACCCTGCTGGCGCGCGGTCATCTGCTGATCGAGGATCTGCCCGGTATGGGCAAAACCACCCTGGCCCACGCGCTGGCACAGGTACTGGGGCTGGCATGCCGGCGGATGCAGTTCACCGCCGATCTGCTCCCCGCCGACCTGCTGGGGTTGCAGATCTTTGACCCCCAGCAGCAAACATTTCGCTTTCACCCCGGCCCCATCTTCACCAAGGTACTGCTGGCGGACGAGCTCAACCGCGCCAGCCCCAAAGTACAAAGCGCCCTGCTGGAGGCGATGGCAGAGGGCAAGGTGAGCATTGAGGGGAATACGCATCCCCTCCCCGATCCGTTTTTCGTCATCGCCACCCAGAACCCGGCGGATCAGGCGGGCACCTATCCACTGCCGGAGTCCCAACTCGACCGCTTCGCCGTGCGACTCTCGCTGGGTTTTCCGCCGCGAGAGGCGGAGCGCCAGTTGCTGCGCGGCAACCAGCCGACTGGCCCGTTGCCCGCCATGCTGAATGCCGCCGAGCTGACTGCCCTGCAAGCGGAAGGTGATGCTATCCATGTTTCCGATGCCACCCTCGACTACCTGCTGGCGCTGGTGCACCAGAGCCGCTTTGATGGGGATCTGCCACAGCCCCTCTCCCCCCGTGCAGCCCAGACCTTGCTGGCGGTGAGCCGGGCCTGGGCGCTGGTAGCGGGACGGCGCTTCGTCACGGTGGAGGATGTGCAGGCAGTCTTCCCCTATGTGGCCGAGCATCGGCTGCGGGGCAGCTTTGGCGTACAGCACGGTGAAGCCTGTCCCCTTAGCCAGCGATTGCTGGCCCGGGTCGATCCGGACAATCCCTGATGAGCAAATTGCTAAACCGTTGGCAGCAGTGGCGAGCCCGCTGGCAGCGGCGCTGGCTCGACCGCCGCATTCCTCCGGCCCGCCAGATAACGCTGGGACCGAGAACCCTCTTTATTCTCCCCACCCGCATGGGGCTGCTCTATCTGCTGGTGCTGCTCGTCATCTATCTGCTCGGCACCAACTACCAGAACAATCTGGTGCTGCTGCTGGCCTACTGCCTCGGCAGCCTGTTTATGGCCGCCATGTGGCTTACACACCGCAACCTGTTGGGGCTGGAACTGCTGGGTGGGCCGCTGGTGCTGGGGGAAGCGGGTAGCCAGCTACCTATCCGTATCTTGGTGCAGAGCACGCGCCCGGTGCAGGCGCTCCGGTTTAGCCTCAACGAAGGCACCCTCTGGCTGGCACAGGCCGACGCTGTGCCCAGCACAGTTATCCTGCCAGTATCGGGCTCGCGCCGTGGGCCACTGCACCTTGGTCGATTGCGGGTCGAGAGCCGCTACCCTCTCGGCCTGTTTCGCTGCTGGTCCCTGCTGGACTTGCAACTGGAGGGCTGGCTCGCCCCCAAACCGATGTTCGGGGCGCTAAGAGGGGAACATGCGACCGAAAGCGAGGGACATCAAGGCCAGCCCGCTCCAGCCACTCTCGGTGACTTTGATACCCTGCGGACACATCAGGCCGGTGAACCACTGAGCCGGGTCGCCTGGAAGCAACTTGCCCAGGGGCGCGGCCTGCTGACCAAGCAGTTCCATGAACCGCAGCAGGATGACACTCACCTCACCTTGCAGCGGGTCGCGGGCGGGGATCTGGAGCAGCGGCTGGCGGTGCTGGCCTGGTGGTGCGCCGATTACGGCAAGCGGGGTATCCCCTTCACCCTGACGCTGGCAAACCAGACGCTGGGGCCCGATAGTGGCGCCGCCTTTGTGCAGCGCTGCCTGCTGGCACTGGCCCAGTTCGATGCCACACCACCGAAGAGCACGCCCGATGCTGCTCGATAACCGCCGCCTGTTGCCACTCATCGCCCTGCAACAGCTGCTGCTGGTCGCGGCGCTCTGGCCCCAACTGCAACTCTGGGTAGTGGCAGTGGGCGCCATCACCCTCGGCCTCCGGGCCATTATGCTGTGGCGCGGCTGGCAGCCCCTGCCTGCCCGCTGGTTAGCGCTGCTGGCCATCACAACTGTGCTGTTGCTGGGACTACAGTGGCGTGGCTTGGGCACCCTGCCTACCCTTATCAATCTGCTCTGGCTCGGCTATAGCCTCAAGATGATCGAGGTACGGCGCGAGCGGGATATCGAGCAGGTGCTGCTGCTCGCCTTCTTTCTGATCGCGCTGGCGCTGGTGCAGCGACAGAGCATCGGCTGGACGGCCGGAATGACAATAGCGCTCTGGCTGGCAGTGACCGCGCTGGTGGCCGCCGTCGCCCCCGAACAGAAACGGCCTTGGCGCAGCGCGGGTGGCGCCCTGCTGCTGGCGCTTCCCCTGCTCATCACCCTGTTTTTGCTGCTGCCAAGGCTGCCGCCCCTCTGGCAGATGCCCACCACCAGCCGCGCCCTGTCGGGCCTCTCGGAAGAGCTGGCCCCCGGCGAGATCAGCGAACTGGTCAACTCCTCGGAACTGGCGTTTCGGGTCACCTTTGCCGATGGCCCACCCCCTGCCCGCGAGCGCTATTTTCCGGTGATGCGCCAAGAAGTTTTCGATGGTCAGCGCTGGTTGCTGAGCCCCGAGGTCAAAGCATGGCAGCAGACAGTGCCGGTGCAAACCGGGCTCACCCTTCTGGCATCCTCTTCTCAGGCCAACACTCAACAGGCAGATAGCCCGTTACCCGCCGGGAGCTACGAGGTGATCGCCGAGCCCCAGCGTCACCGCTGGGCCTTTGCCCTGAGTGCCCCCCGCCTGCTGGCGGGCCCGGTGCTGCTTACCCCTCTCGACACCCTCTATCGGCAGGGAAGCGGCGAAGTGGCGATCCGCTATCGCATTGGCCGCGGCGAAGCGCAGCCCGAGGATGACAGCCAAGCCGCCCAGCACAACCTGCAACTGCCAGCCGGGGGCAACCCGAGAGCGCGTGCCCACGGCCAGGCGCTGGCTGCGCGCCATCCGGATCGCGCAGCGCTGGTCGCCGCTCTGCTCGCGCAGTTTCGCAGCCAATCCTATTACTACACCCTGACCCCGCCACAACTTGGCAGTGAAGGGGTAGATGAGTTCCTGTTCGATACCAAGCAGGGCTTTTGCGGCCACTACGCCATGGCGACCACTTTCGTGCTGCGCGCTGCCGGTATTCCGGCACGGCTGGTCACCGGTTATCTCGGCGGCGAGTGGAATCCCACGGGCAACTATCTGGCGGTACACCAGTTCGATGCTCATGCCTGGGTGGAGTATCTCGATGAAGGAGGAACATGGCGGCGAATCGACCCCACGGCGGCAGTGGCACCGGAGCGCATTGAAGGCGGCGTGAGGGAGGCGCTAAGCGACGAGTTTACCGCTGCCGACCCCCTCGCTTTGCAGCGTTATCACAACTGGGCCCTGCTCAATCAGCTGCGCTGGTGGGGCAACAATATCGACTACCAGTGGAGTCGCTGGGTGATTGGTTACGATGCGGGCCAACTCTGGCAACAAATCGGCCTACGCTGGCCCGCACTGGCGAGGCACACTCCCTGGTTGATCCTCGCCAGCCTGATGCTGGTCGCTCTGCTGGTGAGCCTGCCCCTGCTGTTGCCCGCCCGCCTGCCGCCAGAGCGGCGCATCTGGCAGCCCCTGCTCAAACGGGGTAAACGCAGCGGCTACCTACCCCAGCCCGCCGAGAGCATGGGGGCATGGTGCGAGCGGCTGGCACGGCTGCGTCCCGACCTTGCCCACTCCCTGCTAAAGAGTGCGTGGCTCTATCGACTCTGGCGTTATGCCCCCCTCAGCGAACGGCAACAAGGGCGCTGCTGGCACCAGTTGCGACGGCGTATCAGGCAACTCGTTCGGCGCTGGGATCAACAGCCAACGAGTGCACCATAAAAGAAGGGGGAGCCACCGCCTCCCCCTTCAGGTTTTAATCAAGAGGTTTGATTCACCGCTTGTTACTTTTTGGTCGGATTGTCCCAGATCCCCTCTTCCAGCTGGGAGCGGATCTCGGGGTATTTGTTGGCATCGAAGGTGGGTACCTTGCCCAGCCGGAGCTGGTCGTTGTAATCCTTCGCCAGCTTGATGGCGACGCTGGAGAGCAGCAGGATCGCCACCAGGTTGACGATGGCCATCAGTCCCATGGAGACATCCGCCATCGCCCACACAATCGGCAACTCACCCACGGCACCGAACATCACCATCCCCAGCACGAACACCCGGAACAGCATCAGGCCGCCCTTGTGGTTGTGCTCGAGGAACACCAGATTGGTCTCGGCATAGGAGTAGTTCGCCACGATAGAGGTGAAGGCAAAGAAGAAGATGGCCGCCGCAATGAAGATGTTGCCACCGCTGCCAATCTGGGAGGAGAGCGCCCGCTGGGTCAGCTCGACACCGGTCACGCCGGATCCCGGCTCAAACTGACCGGACATCAGGATGATGGCGGCGGTACAACTGCAGATGACGATAGTGTCCATAAAGACCCCCAGCATCTGCACATACCCCTGGGAGGCCGGGTGCGGCGGATAGGGCGTGGCAGTCGCTGCCGCGTTGGGCGCAGAGCCCATCCCCGCTTCGTTGGAGAAGAGACCGCGCTTGATACCGTTGATCATCGCCTGGGAGATGGCATAACCCAGCGCACCAGAGCCTGCCTGCTCAATCCCAAAGGCAGACTTGATGATCAGCATGAAGACATGGGGCAACTCGGTGATGTTCATCGCCACGATCACCAGCGCCAGCAGGATATAAGCCAGTGCCATAAAGGGCACCACCAGCTCGGCAAAACGGGCGATGCCACGAATGCCGCCGAAGATAATCAGGCCAGAGAGCGCCACCAGCGCCAGACCGCTGACCCAGTCAGGAATGCCAAACGCCACCTTCATCGCCAGACTGATGGAGTTGGCCTGCACCGCGTTGAACACCAGACCAAATGCCAGGATCAGGCAGAGCGAGAAGACCACCCCCATCCAGCGCATGCCAAGGCCTTTCTCCATGTAGTAGGCCGGGCCACCACGGTAGTTGCCATCCTCATCCTTGACCTTGTAGAGCTGGGCCAGGGTGCTTTCGACGAAGGCGGTCGCCATGCCGATAAAGGCAATCAGCCACATCCAGAAGATGGCACCGGGGCCACCCAGATAGATGGCGACAGCCACACCGGCCAGGTTGCCGGTGCCGACACGGGCGGCAAGGCTGGTACAGAGGGCCTGGAAAGAGGAGATGCCCGCGTTGTCCGATTTACGGCTGTTTTTCAGCACGGAAAACATGTGGCCAAAGTGACGGATCTGGATAAAACCCAGGCGGAAGGTGAAAAAGATACCGACCCCGATGAGCAGGTAGATGAGCACGGCTCCCCACATCAGGTCGTTTAGCATCGCAATCAAGGTGTCCATAATTCTCTCGTTGTTATTCACATCCATGGCCAGTCTGCGCTGACCGTTTTCTGTCTGTCGTTTAATTAGCGTTTCGCTAAAGGGGCGGAATCTAGCACAGCGGGAGAGCCCGGAATAGTGATCCCGGTCACGCGAGACACAAAAAACGAACGGTAAAAGCCCATAAAGCTCCATTTAAATCGCAAACTTTCAACAAACTCAATAATTCAATCAGACAGGCCACCATTAAGCCCCATAAGAGAACCATTTTGATATATCCCTGATGAGCTATCCGAAAACGCAAACGCTTGCATGAAATGGCTTTCAAACGGAGATATTTCGCCAAACGTTTTCGCTGTAATTAAATTTCAAGTACGTAGCGAGATAATTTATGTGATCGACGACACAAATATGGATATTGGCTAAAAAAGTTCAACTGAAAGCAAACCGGATCGAGGTCGGGAGGAAATGTAAAAAACCTTACTAATCATATAGTTTCAGGCCGTAAAACGGGATAACTCAACAGCCTGAATGTTTAACAACCAAGCGCCCCTATTGCAGGATGCAGCACATCAGTATTAATTAGGCAGGCAATGACGATGGGCCGCCCCCATCGCGCTTTTCTGAGCCTGAGGCACCAAGATCCTGTAATTTTATTTCAGAACCACCGTCTCAAGCCCGCAACCCAGGGATTACTCCCTCATTAAGAGATGATATTCGCTATGGCCGATAAATTAACCCAGCTGAAAGCCCTGACCACTGTTGTTGCCGACACCGGTGATATCGAAGCCATCAAACGCTATCAGCCCATCGATGCCACCACCAACCCCTCTCTGGTTCTGAAGGCCTCCGAGATCCCCGAGTACGCTCCGCTGATCGAAGACGCCATCAACTGGGCCAAAGCCCAGAGCCAGGACAAGGCACAGCAAATCATCGACGCGGGCGACAAGCTGGCCGTCAACATCGGTCTGGAAGTGCTGAAGATCGTTCCGGGCCGCATCTCTACCGAAGTGGATGCCCGTCTCTCCTTCGATACCGAAGCCAGCATCGCCAAGGCCCGCAAGCTGATCCGTCTCTACAACGAAGCGGGTATCAGCAACGACCGCATTCTGATCAAGTTGGCCTCCACCTGGGAAGGGATCCGTGCCGCCGAGGTACTGGAGAAAGAGGGTATCCAGTGCAACCTGACCCTGCTGTTCTCCTTCGCCCAGGCTCGTGCCTGTGCAGAAGCCGGTGCCTTCCTGATCTCCCCGTTCGTAGGCCGCATCCTCGACTGGTACAAGGCCAAAAATGGCCGTGATTATACCGCCAGCGAAGATCCGGGCGTGGTCTCCGTCACCTCCATCTACAACTACTACAAGCAGCACGACTACCCGACAGTGGTGATGGGCGCCAGCTTCCGCAACACCGGCGAGATCCTGGAACTGGCCGGTTGCGACCGCCTGACCATTGGCCCGGCCCTGCTGGAAGAGCTGAGCAAGACCGAAGGAACCGTGGTACGCAGACTGGACTACACCGGTGAGCGCAAGGCCAAACCGACTCCGATGACCGAAGCCGAATTCCGCTGGGAACTGAACCAGGACGCCATGGCTCACGAGAAGCTGGGCGAAGGCATCCGCATGTTTGCCATCGACCAAGGCAAGCTGGAAACCATGTTGGCAAGCCGCCTGTAATCGGTTCTTTTTTCTGATAAAAACCGGGCCCCTACCAAGGGGCCCGGTTTTTTTTCATGGGCTTTTTTAGCGCTGTCATAGAGTCGTCACGAAAACGTTTTAATTTCAGATTCGTTATGTTATACGGGTGGTGAAAACGATAAAAACCAAGGAGGGAGCCATGGAAATGTTCAACTTCGATTATGACGAAGTGGTTGAACTCGGTTCGCGTAGCCGCGGGACAACGGGAAAAAAACGTAAATGGCGTGAAATCGAGGCGTTGAAAGACAAACATCGCCTGCAGAAGGAGCTGCAATCCATCGATATCGCCTATGAAGGTCTTACAGACGAGATTGAACTGTAATACTGCCAGACACCTGTAAAAGCGCTCCGCACAGCCGGGGCGCTTTTTTATGCCGCAATCGGATGATCAAGCGGCTTGTCATGCCACCGCTAGCAATGCCAAAGGATGCTGCAGGCTAATGACAGCCATCACCAATAACATGGCATACCAACCCTGCCCCTCACCCGCGAAGACTGAGCTGTGCCGTTTCAGGGCACGTTGGGGCACTCACCTGAATTACAGAACAACCGCAATAAAAAGCCCCCGTCGCTGACGGGGGCCTGAATACTCGGGGCTGACGGCTGCGCTTAGCAGTAGCCGTAGCCCAGCAGACGCTGGTAACGCTGCTCCAGCAGTTGCTCGGTATCGAGCGGACGCAGTGCGTCCAGATCCTGCTTGATGCGGGCCTTGAGGTTTTTGGCCATCTTCTCCACATCGCGATGGGCACCGCCGAGGGGCTCGTCGATCACGTGGTCGATCAGCTTGAGCTCTTTCAGACGCTGGGCAGTGATCCCCATCGCTTCGGCAGCCACGGAGGCCTTGTCAGCGCTCTTCCACAGGATGGAGGCACACCCTTCCGGCGAGATGACGGAGTAGGTGGAGTACTGCAGCATGTTGACGCGGTCACCCACGCCAATGGCAAGCGCACCACCGGAGCCACCCTCACCGATCACGGTGCAGACCACCGGCACGGTCAGACCGGCCATCACTTTCAGGTTGCGGGCAATCGCTTCGGACTGGCCACGCTCTTCGGCACCGACGCCGGGGTAAGCGCCCGGGGTGTCAATAAAGGTGATGATCGGCATCTTGAAGCGCTCGGCCATCTCCATCAGACGCAGGGCCTTGCGGTACCCTTCCGGACGCGGCATGCCGAAGTTGCGCTTGATCTTCTCTTTGGTCTCGCGACCCTTCTGATGACCAATCACCATCACCGGCTCACCGTCGAGACGGGCGATGCCGCCGACGATAGCCTTGTCATCGGCATAGGCGCGATCGCCAGCCAACTCGTCGAAATCGGTGAAGATATGCTCGATATAGTCAAAGGTGTAGGGGCGCTGGGGATGACGCGCCATCTGGGATACCTGCCAGGCACCCAGATCACCGAAGATCTTCTTGGTCAGCTCTTCGTTTTTCTTCTCCAGCCGGCGGATCTCGTCTTTCAGATCCACGGCGTGATTGCCTTCACTCACATGTTTGAGTTCATCAATCTGCGCCTGCAACTCGGCAATCGGCTGTTCAAAATCCAGAAAAAGACTCATAGGGCCTTAGAACCTCTAATCAAAAACCAATTCAACCCGCTCTCGTCCAAGCAGGACTCGCAAGTCATCTATCAGTTGATCGGTGGGCGTCACCCGCCACTCGGTACCGAGCGTCAATCGCACCCGGGAGCCGGGGCGACGATAGTTTACCTGAACCGGACAGACTCCGGCACGGGCGGGCTCCAAAATCTCGCACAAACGCGGGAAAAAGCGATCATCAATCCGCTGTTCATCGAGGGAGATGCGGATTGCTCTGGCAAAACGCTCCCTCGCATCGTTGATATCCAGTAATTCTCGAGCCAACATTTTAAGGCCACCGGAGAAGTCATCAAAGCTGACCTGTCCAGAAACCACCAAAATGCGGTCTTTTTGCATCAATTCTTCATATTTTTCCAGTGCTTCACTGAACAGGGTCACATCGAGGCGACCGGAACGGTCGTCCAGGGTGAAGATCCCCATCTTGTTGCCACGCTTGGTTACCATGCTGCGGGCCGCGATCACCAGCCCCGCCGCCGTGGTCACGGTATCGCGGGAGGTGGGATGCAGATCGCACAGGCGACCCGAGGTATAACGACGCAATTCGCTGCTGTACTGGTTGATGGGGTGGCCGGTGAGATAGAGCCCGAGGGTCTCGCGCTCCCCTTCCAGCCACACCTTGTCAGGCCAGTGCGGCACGTTGGCAAACGCCTTTTTGACGTCGTCAATCTCTTCGGTGAGCACGCCGAACATGTCGACCTGCCCCACTGCCTGCGCCTTGGCGTGCTGCTCGGCGGCCCGCATCGCCTCCTCCAGGGTCGCCATCAGGGCGGCGCGGTGGGGGCCGAGCCGATCCATGGCGCCGGAGAGGATCAGCTTCTCCATCACCCGCTTGTTGAGCTTCTTGATGTCGACCCGGTTGCAGAAGTCGAACAGATCGCGGAATGGGCCGTCCTGATCCCGTGCGCTCAAGATCGCATCGATGGGGCCTTCACCCACCCCTTTCACCGCCCCGATCCCGTAGACGATATGGCCATCTTCGTTGACCGAGAAGCGATAGCGGCCAGTGTTCACATCCGGCGGGATCACGGTGAGCCCCATCCGCTGACACTCGTCCACCAGAGTCACGATCTTGTCGGTGTTGTCCATATCGGCGGTCATAACCGCCGCCATGAACTCGGCCGGGAAGTGTGTCTTGAGCCAGAGGGTCTGGTAGGAGACCAACGCATAGGCGGCGGAGTGGGATTTGTTAAAGCCGTAGCCCGCAAACTTCTCCACCAGATCGAAGATCTTCATCGCCAGTTCGCCGTCGACGCCATTTTTGACGGCGCCCTCCTCGAAACCGGCTCGCTGCTTGGCCATCTCCTCGGGCTTTTTCTTACCCATCGCCCGGCGCAGCATGTCTGCGCCACCGAGCGTGTAGCCAGCCAGGGTCTGGGCGATCTGCATCACCTGCTCCTGATAGAGGATGATGCCGTAGGTCGGTTCCAGAATCGGTTTCAGGCTCTCGTGCTGCCACTTCTCGTCCGGATAGGAGATCGCTTCATTACCGTGCTTGCGGTCGATGAAGTTATCCACCATGCCTGACTGGAGCGGGCCCGGTCGGAACAGGGCCACCAGTGCGATCATGTCTTCGAAGCAGTCGGGGCGCAGCCGCTTGATGAGATCCTTCATGCCGCGGGATTCCAGCTGGAATACCGCGGTGGTCTCGTAGCGCTGCAGCAGGTCAAACGACTTCTTGTCATCGATAGGGATGGCGGCGATATCGACCGGCGGCTTGCCCTCTTTGGCAAGACGCGGGTTTATCATGCCGAGCGCCCAGTCGATGATGGTGAGCGTTCGCAGACCCAGGAAGTCGAACTTCACCAGGCCGGCGTATTCCACGTCGTTCTTGTCGAACTGGGTGACCGGGTGATGGCCTTCGTCATCGCAGTAGAGCGGCGCAAAGTCGGTGATCTTGGTGGGTGCGATCACCACGCCACCGGCATGTTTACCGGCGTTGCGCACCACCCCTTCCAGGCGGCGGGCCATGTCGATGAGGTCTTTGACCTCCTCATCCTGCTCGTAGAGCTCGGGCAGCTTGGGCTCGGCCTCAAATGCCTTGGCCAGCGTCATGCCCGGATCCGGCGGGATCAGCTTGGAGATGCGATCCACAAAGCCGTAGGCATGGCCCAGCACCCGGCCCACATCCCGCACCACCGCCTTGGCCGCCATGCTACCGAAGGTGATGATCTGGGAGACCGCATCCCGGCCATACATGTCGGAGACGTGCTCGATCACCTCGTCGCGTCGGTCCATGCAGAAGTCGACGTCGAAGTCGGGCATGGATACCCGCTCGGGGTTCAGGAAACGTTCGAACAGCAGGTCAAATTCCAGCGGGTCGAGGTCAGTGATCTTGAGGGCGTAGGCCACCAGAGAGCCCGCCCCCGAGCCCCGGCCAGGGCCAACGGGAATGCCGTTGTCCTTGGACCACTGGATAAACTCCATCACGATGAGGAAGTAACCCGGGAAGCCCATCTGGTTAATCACTTTCAGCTCGATGTCGAGACGCTCGTCATACTCGGGACGACGCTCGGCCCGCACTTGCGGATCCGGGAACAGGAACTCGAGACGCTCCTCCAGACCCTCTTTCGATTTGGCCACCAGAAAATCTTCTGTGGTCATGTCGCCGGTCGGGAAGTTGGGCAGGAAGTACTCGCCAAGACGCACCGTCACGTTGCAGCGCTTGGCGATCTCCACCGTGTTTTCCAGCGCCTCGGGAATGTCGGCAAACAGCTCCGCCATCTCCTCCTGGCTGCGCAGGTACTGCTGGGGGCTGTAGCGACGGGGGCGGCGTTTGTCCATCAAGGTATAGCCATCGTGGATGGCAACCCGGATCTCGTGGGCGTCGAAGTCATCGGCGTTGAGGAACACCACCTCGTTGGTGGCGACCACAGGCAGCTCGAACTCGGTGGCGATGGCCACCGCCATGTGCAGGTAGACCTCTTCGTCGGGTCGACCGGTACGCAGCAGTTCGAGGTAGTAGGCATCGGGGAAGTGGGTCTGATAGAAGGCGACGCACTGCTCGGTCATCTGCCGGTTGCCCTTGAGCAGGAACTTGCCCACATCCCCCTCGCGCCCGCCGGAGAGGACGATCACCCCCTTGGCATGCTCGGCGAGCCAGCTCTTGTCGATAACCGGACGCCCCTGCACGTGGCCGCGCTGGTAACCGCGGGAAATAAGCAGGGTGATGTTCTGGTAGCCGTCGTTATCCATGGCGAGCAGGGTGAGACGGAACTGCTCGTCGCCGAGCTCATCGCTCTGCACCCAGAAGTCGGCACCGACGATGGGTTTGATCCCCTTGCCGTGGGCTGCGCCATAGAAGCGCACCAGACCACACATGTTCATCTGATCGGTCAGCGCCAGCGCCGGCATGTTGTTGGCCGCCGCCGCCCCGACGATGGGGTTGATCTTCTGCAGGCCATCGACCATGGAGAAGTCGGAGTGGACTCGCAGGTGGATAAAACGGGGGTCAGCCATCGTCATCTCCTCTCGCTGCTCAAACTAAATGGCATGGTCTACTCGATCCCCAGTGCGCGACGCACCGGCTTGAAGCTCTTGCGATATTCGGGCAACGGGCCACGCTCGGCCAGAATGGCGAGGTGCTCCGCAGTCGGATAACCCTTGTGGCGGGCAAAGCCGTACTCGGGATGACGGCTGTCCAGCTCGGTCATCTCCGCATCTCGGGTCACCTTGGCGAGGATAGAGGCGGCGCTGATGGCGGCCACCAGGCTATCGCCCTTGACCACGGCACGCGCTTCCATCGGCAATGCAGGGCAGCGGTTGCCATCGATAAAGACCAGCTCGGGGGTGACCTTCAACCCCGCCACGGCTCGCTGCATCGCCAGCATGGTGGCATGCAGGATGTTGAGCTCGTCCATCTCCTCCGGAGTGGCGCGACCGATGGACCAGGCGAGCGCTTTCTCTTTGATCTCGTCAAACAGCGCCAGCCGCTTCTTCTCGGAGAGCTTTTTGGAGTCGTTGAGCCCCGCGATCGGATTAGCGGGATCGAGAATGACCGCAGCGGTGACCACGTCACCCACCAGGGGGCCACGGCCCACTTCGTCCACACCGGCAACCAGCTTGTCGTCAGGAATATCGATCATCATCTTGTAGCCTTGAATCAAAACAGGCCCCGTGGGGCCTGACAGGGGTCGACTGGCGCGACATCACCGCTCGGAAAACGGATTAACGGGCTGCGCGGCGCAATCGACGGTCCGAAATAGCGTTATCTGCCGAGCAGATCCGCCACCGCATCGGCGGCCTGCGAGTCGGCATTGCAGCGGATCAGCTGGTGCAGCTCGGTGAAGGTGTTGACCAGCGCACTGTTGTCGTGCTCGAAGTACTTGCTCACCTCTTCCACCAGATTCTCCGGGGTGCACTCGTGCTGGATGAGTTCCGGCACCAGCATGCGACCGGCGAGCAGGTTGGGCAGAGAGACAAATTCGGTCTTCACCAGTCGCTGGGCCAGCCAGTAGCTGAAGGGCTTGAGCTTGTAACCCACCACCATCGGCTTTTTCACCAGCATGGCCTCGAGCGCCGCTGTGCCGGAGGCCAGCATCACCACGTCGGCGGCGATCATCGCCTCGCGGCCCTGCCCTTCCAGCAGCACCATGTCGAGACCCGGCGCTACCTCGGCCTTGATGGCCATGAACTGCTCGCGCCGTTTCTGGTTGACCAGCGGCACGATAAAGCCGAGATCCGGATAGCGCACCGTCAGGTGTTTACACGCTTCGAGAAACAGGGGGGACATAAAGCCCACTTCTGCGGTGCGGCTGCCCGGCAGCACCGCCAGCCAGCGGCGATTGGCATCGATACCGAGGTTGCGACGCACGGCAGCCTGATCCGGCACCAATGGAATATCATCCGCCATGGTGTGACCGACAAAACGGCAAGGGGCGTCGAAGCGGTCGTAAAAGGCTTTCTCGAACGGCAGGAAGGCGAGCACCATGTCGGTAGCGGCCTTGATCTTGTGAATGCGGTTCTGGCGCCAGGCCCACACCGAGGGGCTGACATAGTGAACCGTCTTGATACCGGCGCGGCGCAGTTTCAGCTCCACTCCGATATTGAAATCCGGTGCATCCACGCCGATGAAGATATCGGGCGGATTGGCAATAAAGTGGCGCAACAGTTCGCGACGGACCTTGAGAATGCGCGGCAGACGGCCCAGCACCTCGGTGATCCCCATGACGGAGAGCTCTTCCATCTCGAACAGCGCCTTGACGCCGAGGGCCTGCATCCGCGGCCCGGCGATCCCTTCAAACTGCGCATCCGGGTAGCGGGCCTGCAGCTCGCGCACCAGACCGGCAGCCAGAATGTCGCCGGAGACTTCTCCGGCGACGATACCGATACGAACCGGATCAGGCACGGATGATCCCGCGCTCGTTATCTTTGAGGAAGTTCACATAGAGCTGGACGGCCGGCTCGGCTTGCGCCATCTCGATCAGCACCGGCAGCACCTCTTCGATGGTCTTGCCGGAGCGGAAGATCTCTTTGTAGGCACGCTTGACGGCGGAGATGGCCTCGGCGCTGAAACCGCGGCGACGCAAACCTTCGGAGTTGACCCCGAACGGCTTGGCGTAGTTGCCGGCGGCCATCACGTAAGGCGGCACGTCCTTGTTCAGAGCGGCGCAGCCACCGACGAAGGCGTGGGAGCCGACGCGGCCGAACTGGTGAATGGCGGAGAGACCACCAAAGATCACGAAGTCACCGATCACCACGTGGCCCGCCAGGGTCGCGTTGTTGGCGAAGATGCAGTTGTCACCGATGATGCAATCGTGGGCAACGTGAACGTTGACCATGAACAGGTTGCCGCTGCCCACCTTGGTCAGGGATTGATCCTGAATGGTGCCACGGTGGAAGGTGCAGTTCTCGCGAATGACGTTGTTGTCGCCAATCTCGAGGAAGGTGCGCTCACCGGCGTACTTCTTATCCTGGCAATCCTCACCGATGGAGGTGTGCTGGAAGATCTTGTTGCCGCGACCAATCTTGGTCGGGCCCTTAATCACCACATGGGAACCTACCCAGGTGTTGTCACCGATTTCCACCTCGGCGCCGATGACAGAAAAGGGGCCGATTTCAACCCCTTTACCGATCACGGCAGACTCATGGACGATGGCAGTATCGTGAATGATGGCAGTCTGGTCGATCACGTGTGTTAAACCTCGCGTTTGGCGCACATCAGCTCGGCGGTACAGACCACTTCACCGTCGACGGTGGCGACACCGGTGAACTTGGCAATACCGCGACGCTCTTTCAGGAACTCCACGTCCAGCACCAGTTGGTCACCGGGGCCGACCGGACGCTTGAAGCGAGCGTTGTCGATTGAGGCAAAATAGTAGAGTTCGTTGGGAGACGGCTTGCCCACCATGGTAAAGGCCAGGATACCGGTGGCCTGTGCCATCGCTTCCAGGATCAGTACGCCCGGGAACACCGGCTTGGCCGGGAAGTGCCCCTGGAAGATCGGCTCGTTGAACGAGACGTTCTTGATGGCGCGCAGAGTTTTGCGTTCATCGCTGATCTCGTAGTCGTCTACACGATCCACCATCAGAAACGGATAACGGTGGGGCAGCAGATCCATGATTTCCTGGATGCCCAGGCTCTTCTTTTCAGTAGTCAAAACAGTACCCTATACCAATCGTGATTATTCTTGATCCAGCTTCTTCTCAAGCTTGCTTAACCGCTTGTGCATCTCTTCGATACGCATCACCCGGGCGGCGGTCTTGCGCCACTCTTTATTGGTTTGCAGAGGGATGCCGGAAGAGTAGACACCGGGCTCGGTAATGGGTCGCATCACCATGGCCATACCGGTAACGGTGGCCTGGTCGCAGATCTCCATATGCCCGTTAAAGACGGAAGCGCCGCCAATGATACAGTATTTGCCGACCTTGAGACTACCAGCCATCACGGTAGAGCCCGCCACGGCGGTGCCGTAACCGATCTCCACGTTGTGGGCGATCTGGCACTGGTTGTCGATGATGACGTTGTCTGCGATGCGGGTATCTTCCAGCGCACCGCGGTCAATGGTGGTACAGGCACCGATCTCGACCCGGTTGCCAATGGTCACACCGCCGAGCTGGGGGATCTTGATCCACTCGCCACGCTCGTTGGCGTAACCGAAACCATCGGCCCCGATCACTGTACCGGATTGAACCAGACAGTCGGTGCCCATGGTCACATTGTGATAGAGGGTGACGTTGGCCCACAGCCGGGAGCGAGCTCCCAGCCGGGTATTCTTGCCAACGAAACAACCCGGGCCAATGCGGACATCGTCACCCAGCACGACGCCGGATTCGATCACTGCATTGGCGCCGATGGCCACTCTCTCGCCCAGTTGCACGTCAGCCGCGATAACGGCACTCGGATGAATATCCGTGGCCGGCTGCGGGGTGGTGTCCAGCAGTTGGGCTACCCGGGCAAAGCCCACATAGGGGTCTTTGAGCACCAGGGCATTGGTGGGACAAAATGGCAGATCCGCTTCTGTAATGAGCACGGCGGTCGCCTTGCTCTGCTCCAGATAGTGCCGGTACTTCTTGTTGGACAGGAAGGTGATATCCCCCTCCCCGGCCTTTTCCAGTGTCGCTACCTTGCGGATTTCCAGGGTTCCGTCGCCATGGACCTGGGCCCCCAGTTGCTGGGCCAGCTGTGCGAGAGTAAATGCCATCAATTAGTTGCTCTTGCTTACCTGAGAAATAACCTGGCCGGAGATGTCCAGCTTGCTGGCGGCATACGGGGCGGCATTGCGCTCCAGCACCAGATCGTAACCATTGCTCTTGGCAATGGAATCGATGGCAGCCTGCACCTTAGTCAGGATCTTGTTGCGCTCTTCGGACTGACGGCGACCGTTGTCCTGTTCAAAGGCTTGACGCTTCTGGTTGAACTCCATCTGCAGCTTGGCCAGCTTCTCCTGGTTCTGCTTCTTCTGCTCGGCGCTCATGAAGGCCTCATCCTTGCGGAACTTCTCGACCAGCTTCTGGCCTTCCTGTTCCAGCTTCTGCAGCTCACGCATACGCGGCTCGAATTCACCTTTCAGCTTGGCTGCAACGGCTTCACGCTGGGGCAGCTTTTGGAAGACTTCGCCCATATCAACCACGGCGATCTTGGTCTCAGCGAAGGCAGAACCCATGCCGGCAGCCATCAGTGCAAAGCTCAAACCAGCTACTTTCAACGCTTTATTCACACTTACTCCTTGTTCCCTCATGGCGAGGGCTACCTGATTTACCCGATTATGCAAGCGGCGTTAGGACCGTCTTGTTACCTGGTGAGGCACGCATACCGCGCGTCCCATCATTGAAGACCCCCACCGCATGGGTGGGGGCGAAACTCTACTTAGAAAGTACGACCGATGTTGAAGGAGAAGAACTCGGTACGATCCCCTTCGTATTTCTTGATCGGTTTGGCCAGGGCAAACACCAGCGGGCCCATCGGCGAAAGCCACTGCAGGGAGACACCGGCAGAGACCCGGATATTGCCCGGGCTGGAGTAGTCCTGGCTCAAGTAGTTGCAATCTGCCCCAGCGGCACAAGGGTAGGCACCATTGGCGAAATCGGTGCTCCAGACAGTTCCGGCATCGATAAAGGCGGTAGAACGGATCTGCGGACGATAGGTCTCGGAAACGAACGGGGTCGGGAAGACCAGTTCGAAAGAAGCCACAGCAAGCGCATTGCCGCCCACCGAGGTATCGGAACCTTCGTAATACCCAGTCTCAGTCGGAGCACTGGAGTTATTGTTCTTGTACTGCTTATAGATAGCCTTGGGACCAATAGTATTGCTCTTGAAGCCACGTACCGTATCGAAACCACCGGCATAGTAGTTTTCGAAGAACGGCAGCATGCTGCTATCGCCATAGCCGTTCCCATAGGAGACTCGTCCCTTGCCGATCATCACCCAACTGTGATCCGCATCGAGCGGGAAGTAGTGGGCATCTTCGGCGGAGAGTTTGTAATACTGCAGATCCATGCCAGGAATAGTGATTTTGCCGTTGACACGCTGACGGTCACCAGCGGTCGGGAACATCCCCTTGTTCAGGGTAGAACGAGTCCAACCAGCAGTAAGATCGACAGTTACGAACTCAACGCTATCCTCACCTTTTGCATAGAGATCCCAAAACTGATCCATCTGTACCGATTGACGGTTGTCATTCCAAAGGTCGTAGCAGTAGGTATTGTCTGCTGATGGTTTGTTGTCGGCGATACACTCATTGAACTTGGATTCATTGAAGGTAGGACGGCTCAGCTTGGAGCTTTCAATACCGGTACTGAAGTCGAGACGGTTGAACTCGTTGACCGGGAAGCCGCTGGAGAGACGGAAACCGATAGTTTCGTTCTCGTAATCGACGATATCGGCATCATCGGCGCGGAACTGGTTGTAGTAGACCCGACCACCCAGGCTGACACCATCAACGGTGAAGTAGGGGTCGTTGTAGCTCAGGTCAACGTTCTTGGAATAGTCGTTGGTGCTGGCGTTGATGGAGACCTTTTTACCGGTACCCATAAAGTTGTCCTGAGAGATCCCCGCCTGCAGGCTCAGACCCGATTCGGTACCGTAACCGATACCGGCGTTGATGGAGCCTGCTGGCTGCTCCTTGACCTTGAAGTCGAGGTCAACCAGGTCATCGTTGCCCGGCACCCGCTTGGTGTCCACTTCGACGCTCTCGAAGTAGCCAAGGCGGTTGAGACGGCTCTTGGACTGCTCGATGTTGTCGGAGGAGAGCCAGGTGCCCTCCATCTGGCGCATCTCGCGACGCAGTACCTGATCTTCGGTAGTGGCATTACCGCTGAAGTTGATATTGCGCACATAGACACGGGGGCCCGGCTCAACGTTGACGATCAGCTCGACTTCCTTGGTCTTGTCATTGACCTGTGGGAAGGTGACCACTTTCGGATAGGCGTAGCCATAACGGCCGAGGAACTTGGAGAGCACCTCTTCGGTATGAGTCACCTGACTGGCAGAGTAAATGCTGCCGGCAGCGATCGGGATCAATCCCTTCATCTCGCCACCGCGGTCGATCAGGTCACCCTTGAGCTGGACACCGGAGACCTTGTACTGATCCCCTTCCTTGATGTTGAGGGTGACGTAGACGCCCTTCTTGTCGGGGGTCATGGAGACCTGGGTAGACTCCTGCTGGAAGCGGATATAGCCGCGGTCCATGTAGTAAGAGCGCAGGGTCTCGATATCACCGGCCAGTTTCTGCTTCTGATAGCGCTGATCGGCGGTGAAGTTCCACCAGGGCACTTCGTCGCGCAGGGAGAGCTGGGCAATCAGCTTCTCTTCAGGGAAGACGCTGTTGCCGACGATGTTGATCTGCTGGATCTTGGCCGCTTCCCCTTCCACGAAGGTGAACTTGAGGTCGACCCGGTTGCGCGGCAACGGGGTGACGATGGCCTTGACCTTGGCGGAGTATTTACCCACGCCATAGTAGAAATCTTCCAGTCCCTTCTCAAGGGAAGTGAGTACGGTGCGATCCAGCGGATCACCCACACGGATACCGGAGGACTCCAGACTCTGGGTCAGTTGCTCCTCTTTGATATCCTTGTTGCCGGCAAACTCGATGCTGGAGATGGTCGGACGCTCCTTGACCATCACCTGCAGCACCTGGCCGTCACGGTAAACCTTCACATCCTCGAAGTTACCCGAGGCATAGAGCTTTTTGATGGCGCTGGCCAGAGCCACGGAGTCGACGGTATCACCGACCCGGATCGGCAGGTTCAACAGTGCGGCACCCAGGGTCACCCGTTGCAGACCTTCGACCTGGATATCTTGCACCACAAAAGAGGCAGGGGCCGCCTGGGCCAGGAAACTGGCACCCAGCAGGCAACTCAACACCAATGCTTTTTTAACAGCCATTTTGTTCTTATGTGTCCTTGTTGATGCTCTGGCCTCAGAGGCGAGCGAAATCGTTAAACAGCGCAATGCCCATCAATAACATCAGAATGGCGGCGCCGATCCTGAAACCCACTTCCTGTATTTTCTCTGATACCGGCTTGCCGGTGACCGCTTCGATCAGGAAATAGACCAGATGGCCACCATCGAGCACCGGCAGGGGGAACAGATTGATAATCCCCAGGTTGACGCTGATCAGCGCCAGAAAACTTAAGAAATAGACCAGACCATAGTCGGCACTGCTGCCGGCGCCCTTGGCAATGGAGATGGGGCCGCTCAGGTTGTCCAGCGACACGATGCCACCGATCAACTTGCCAATCATGTCAAAGGTGAGCGTGATCAGGCTCCAGGTCTTGTCCGCGCCATGCCACAGCGCCTGCAAAGGCCCATACTGTAACAGAATTCGATATTCATCCGGTAATGGAACCAGTTGCGGTGAGAGACCGACGAATCCTACCAGCTTGCCCTGCACCTTGCGGCTATCCGGGGTCAGGGTCACGTTGAGATCACTGTTGTTGCGCTCAACCACCACTTGCAGGGGTTCGCCCGGAGCCTGCTGCACCAGCTCGACAAACTGGGCCCACGCGGTAATAGGCTGATCGCCGACCTGTTTGATACGGTCACCGACCTGCAGCCCCGCCTTTTCACTGGCACTCTTGGCCACCACGGCAGCCACGACTGGCAGCACTTTGCCACTCAAGGGGACAATTCCCAAGCTGCCGATGGGCGACTCTTTATCCGGATCGAAGGTCCAGCCGGTCAGCGACAAGGTTTTGTCGGTGGCATAGCTGGTATTGGGTGCCTGCACCTTGAGAGTCACTGCATCATCACCCAGATGACTGATAAGGGCGTAAGTGACGCTCTCCCAGTCACCGGTCTGCTCATCGCCGACCCCGACAATCTCCATCCCCGGCAGCACACCCGCCTCGGCCACGATGGATGCCGGACGCACTTCACCGATCACCGGCTTGACGCTCGGCACCCCGATGATAAACATCAGCCAGAGGGCAAACAGGGCAAACACGAAGTTGGCCATAGGACCCGCGGCGACAATCGCCATCCGCGCCCAGACACTCTTGTGGTTGAAGGCATACTGCTCGTCACCGGGCTTGAGTTCATCGACCCGGCCATCGAGCATCTTGACGTAACCACCGAGGGGGATCAGCGCCAGCACATATTCGGTGCCATCTTTACCCATCCGGCGCCAGATCGCCTTGCCAAAACCGATAGAGAAGCGCTCAACCTTGACGCCACAACGACGGGCCACCCAGAAGTGACCAAACTCGTGCACCGCGACCAGCAGGCCCAGCGCAACAACAAAGGCACCGATATTCCACAACACACCGCCCATCAGCCAAGCTCCTCAATCAAAGTCTGAGCACGGGCTCTTGCCGCACCGTCCAGGGCAAACAGATCATCGAGCGAGCCGACTGCACTGCTCTCCAGCGCCAGCATCACGGCCTCGTTGATCCGGGCAATATCCATAAAGCCGATGCGCCCGGCCAGGAAGGCAGCAACCGCCTCCTCGTTGGCAGCATTAAGCGCAGTAGTCGCCGCTTGTCCCTTCTGGCAGGCATTGATGGCCAGCGCCAGACAAGGGTAGCGATCATAATCAGGCCGGATAAAGCTGAACTCTCCGACACTGAAGAAATCCAAAGGTTCCACACTGGAGGGGATGCGATTGGGATAAGCCAGCGCATGGGCGATGGGGGTACACATATCCGGATTGCCAAGCTGAGCCAGCACGGAGCCATCCTTGTACTGCACCATGGAGTGGATCACCGACTGCGGGTGGATCACCACCTGGATCTGCTCGGGCGCAGCATTGAACAGCCAGCGCGCCTCGATGTACTCCAGCCCCTTGTTGATCATGGTGGCGGAGTCGACCGAAATCTTGGCCCCCATCGACCAGTTGGGATGAGCGATGGCCTGCGCCGGCGTCACCTTCGCCAGCTCGCTGATCTCGGTGTAACGGAACGGACCGCCGGAACCGGTCAGCAAAATCTTGCTGATCCCCGCCGCCGCCAGATCGCAAAAACCGGGCTGGCGCTGCACGGCAGTCGGCAGACACTGGAAGATGGCATTGTGTTCGCTGTCGATGGGCAGCAGCTCGGCGCCATGCTCGCGCACCGCCTCCATGAAGAAAGCACCGGACATCACCAGCGCCTCCTTGTTGGCCAGCAAAATACGCTTGCCGGCACGTACCGCGGCCATGGTCGGGGCCAGTCCGGCCGCCCCCACAATGGCGGCCATCACGCTATGGGCATCGGGATGGGCGGCCACCTCGCAGAGGGCTGCTGCACCAGACATGACCCGGGTCGCACTGCCGTGTGCTTTCAGACGGGCAGCCAGTTCACGGGCGGCCTCCTCATCGACCATCACGGCAAAACGGGGGGAGAATTCGAGGCAGTCCCGCAACATGGCATCCACGTTGCGGGCGGCGGTCAACGCCAACACTTGCCAACTGCCCGGGTTATGGCGCAGCACTTTCAAGGTACTCTGACCAATGGAGCCGGAGGCTCCCAGAATAACCAGTGACTTGTGCATCAAAACTCCTGACTGAGTAGCAGATAACTGAGCAGAAACACCGGCAGAGCGGCGGTCAGGCTGTCGATCCGGTCGAGAATACCGCCATGACCCGGCAGCAGGGTGCCGGAATCCTTGATGCCCGCTTCGCGCTTGAACATGCTTTCGGTCAGATCGCCGAGTACGGAGGCTAGCACCGCCAGCAGAGAGCAAAACAGCACGGTGATCATCTTGGCAGGAACAAATCCCATCGACCAGGTAACGCCGATGGCCAGCAGGCTGGCGGTAAAGAGGCCGCCGCACATCCCTTCGATGGTTTTGCCCGGACTCACAGCCGGTGCCAGCTTGTGCTTACCGAACGCCTTGCCGAAAAAATACGCGCCAGAATCTGCCGCCCAGACCAGTCCCATCACAAACAACAGGATCCAGGCCCCCATCATGGGGTCATGGTAAAAGTTGTAACCACGGATTGCGACCAGCGACCAGAAGAAGGGAACCAGGGTCACCAGACCAAACAGCGACTTGAGCCAGATAGACTCTTTCCACAGCTTGGCGCTTTGGGGATAGCGCAGCACCAGCAGCAGACCCAGCGACCACCAGCTTACCGCGGTCCAGAGCACGCCCATCACGAGAGGATGCAGGTGAGGCGTCCAGAGTTGCTCCACCGGCAGCCAAAAGAGGCTGGCACCGAGCAACAGACAAAATACGATGGGTAACCATTGCTGCGGAGCAGCAGAGACAAACCCACTCCATTCGCGACTGGCCAACAAAAACACCAGCGCAGCCAACAGGGCAAAAAATTTCAATGGCAGAAAGAAGAGCGCCCCCAACACCAGGGGGATCAACATCAAAGCAGTAATAATTCGTTGTTTTAGCAAAAGAAACCTCTCTCTTGGGAGCGGGGTTTAGCCGGTCTGCTGCTCGGCGATCAATTCCCGTATCTGTTCACCCGTGCAACCGAAGCGACGCTCGCGGGCAACGAAAGAGGCGACCGCCTCACTGAACTCGGCCTCGTTGAAGTCGGGCCACAATACCGGGGTAAAATAGAGCTCGGCATAGGCGAGCTGCCATAACACAAAGTTGCTGATGCGATGATCGCCACCGGTACGGATCAACAGGTCCACAGGTGGCAGATCGGCCATGCAAACCTCGCGGGTCAGCATGGATTCATCAATGTCGTCAGCGGCCAGTTCACCGGCTGCCACTGCTTTAGCCAGCTTGCGGGCCGCCTGGGCGATATCCCACTGGCCGCCATAGTTGGCCGCAATGTTCAGGGTCAACCCCTTGTTATTGGCGGTCAAGGCTTCCGCCTTGGCGATTTTGGCCTGCAACCGCTCACTAAAGCGAGCAGTATCGCCAATCACCTTGAGCCGGATCCCGTTGTTGTGCAGTTTCTGCACCTCACGACCCAGCACTGTGATGAACAGTTCCATCAAGGCACTGACCTCCCCTTCCGGGCGGCGCCAGTTCTCGCTGGAGAATGCAAACAGGGTCAATGCCTCGATCTTGGCACGCGCAGCAAAGGTAACGGCCTCGCGCACTGACTTGACGCCCGCCTTGTGGCCATAAACCCGCATCTTGCCTCGGTTCTGGGCCCAGCGACCGTTACCATCCATGATGATGGCGACGTGACGGGGTAAAGACGAGTTGGCACAATCACCCAACGCAGCCAAAAGCGACATGTAATTCTCCCACAAAGACAAAAGCGCCGTGCAGGGGCACTACACGGCGCTCGTAATATACCTTTCAGACGGTTAGATTTCCATTAGCTCCTTCTCCTTTACGGCAAGGGCCTCATCGACCAGCTTGATGTAGGAGTCGGTCAGTTTCTGGATCTCTTCCTGGGCGCGACGGTCGTCGTCTTCGGAGATCTCTTTGTCCTTCAGCAGCGCTTTCAGATCAGCGTTGGCGTCACGACGGATGTTGCGCACGGCAACACGGGCGTTTTCCGCTTCGGCACGGACGATCTTGGTCAAGTCGCGGCGGCGCTCTTCGGTCAGCGGCGGCAGCGGCACGCGCAGGGTCTGGCCATTGCTGGACGGGTTCAGGCCCAGATCGGAGGTCAGGATCGCCTTCTCTACCGCCTGGATCATGGAGCGGTCAAAAATGGAGATGGAGAGGGTGCGAGCATCTTCTGCCACGACGTTGGCCAACTGTTTCAGCGGAGTGGCAGCACCGTAATACTCAACCTGGATGCCGTCGAGCAGGCTCGGGTGAGCGCGGCCGGTACGGATCTTGGACATTTGAGTCTTGAGCGCTTCTACGCTCTTGCCCATACGGTCCTTGGCGTCGTTTTTAATCTCGTTGATCACAGTGGTTTTCCTTTTGGCGAACGAGCCGCTACACGGCCCGTGTCTATCTTATTTACTGACGTGATGGATAGGATAAGAGCGCCAGGTGGCTCACTTTTATCTTATTTACCAACGTGGTGGATCAGAGTGCCTTCCGGTTCACCCATGACAACCCGGCGCAGGGCACCCGGTTTGTTCATGTTGAACACGCGGATCGGCAGATCATGGTCACGTGCCAGGGTAAAGGCAGCAAGATCCATCACCTTGAGCTCTTTTTCAAGAACTTCATCATAACTCAGTTCATGATACAGCACGGCATCCGGATTCTTGACCGGATCTTCGTTGTATACACCATCAACCTTGGTGGCTTTGAGCACCACATCAGCTTCGATCTCGATCCCGCGCAGGCAAGCCGCAGAATCGGTAGTGAAGAAGGGGTTGCCGGTACCGGCAGAGAAGATAACGACTTTGCCAGCACGCAGCTGGCTGATTGCCTCGGCCCAGCTGTAGGAGTCACAGACACCCTGCAGGGAGATGGCAGACATCAGACGGGCATTCACATAAGCACGATGCAGGGCATCACGCATGGCCAGACCGTTCATCACGGTTGCCAGCATACCCATGTGGTCGCCCACCACGCGGTTCATGCCCGCTTTGGCAAGACCGGCACCACGGAACAGGTTGCCGCCACCGATGACCAGACCGACCTGAACACCCAACTCAACCAGTTCTTTGATCTCTTGGGCCATCCGCTCCAGCACCGCCGGATCAATGCCGAAACCCTCGGATCCTTGCAGGGCTTCACCACTCAACTTCAGAAGAACACGTCTGTATGCAGGTTTGGGATTGGTACTCATGTCACTGATTCCTGGTCATATAAAGACCGCGACATAAGTCGCGGTCTGGGGAAACGGAAAAACCGGTTCGATTAGGCCTTTTGAGCGGCCGCGATTTGGGCTGCAACTTCAGCAGCGAAATCGGTCTCTTGCTTCTCGATGCCTTCGCCCACTTCGAAACGGGTGAAGGAGACAACGTCAGCGCCTTCTTTCTTCAGCAGCTCGGCAACTGTCATGGAAGGATCTTTCACGAACGGTTGACCAGTCAGGGAAACCTCACCGGTGAACTTCTTCATGCGGCCTTCAACCATCTTCTCGGCGATCTCTTTCGGCTTGCCGGAGTTGATGGCGATGTCGATCTGGATTTCGCGCTCTTTGGCAACGACTTCAGCAGACACGTCTTCAGGCTTGACGAATTGCGGGCTGTTGGCAGCAACGTGCATGGCCAGATCTTTGGCCAGCTCGGCAGAACCACCGGTCAGCTTGGTGATAACACCAATGCGGGAACCGTGAACGTAGGTACCCAGGTTGTCACCTTCAACCAGCATCACGCGACGCAGGTTCATGTTCTCACCGATCTTGGCGATCAGGTTGGTGATGGTCAGCTCGACGGATTCGCCGTTACCGAAGTCAGCGGCTTTCAGCGCGTCAACGTCAGCAATTTTCTGGGTCGCAGCGATGTCAGCGATCTTCTGGCCCATTGCCATGAAGCTGGCATCTTTGGCGACGAAGTCGGTTTCGCTGTTCAGCTCGATCATGACGGCAACGTTGCCTTCGGTGCGAGCAAAGATAACGCCTTCAGCGGCGATACGGCCAGCTTTCTTGGCGGCTTTGGCCTGACCGGATTTGCGCATGTTCTCAATTGCCAGCTCGATATCACCAGCAGCTTCTTCCAGTGCTTTTTTGCAATCCATCATGCCAGCGGCGGTGCGCTCGCGCAGTTCTTTTACCAGGGCGGCAGTAACGTTAGCCATGTCCAGTATCCTCGGTCTTGAATTGACAAGAAACAGGGGCCACAAGGGCCCCTGCTAACCAATTACATCAGCTTGGTTAATAAGGGCTTTACAGTCCTTATCAATTACTCAGCTTCAACGAAGCCATCTTGTTCGGCTTGAACAACGATGTCCTGAGCGCGAGCTTCCAGTACGGTGTCAGCAGCAGCATTCAGGTACAGCTGTACGGCACGGATAGCGTCGTCGTTACCCGGGATGACATAGTCAACGCCGTCCGGGTTGGAGTTGGTATCAACGATGGAAACTACCGGGATACCCAGGTTATTGGCTTCTTTGATAGCGATATGCTCGTGGTCGGCATCGACAACGAACAGAACGTCAGGCAGGCCGCCCATGTTCTTGATACCACCCAGGCTCTTCTCCAGCTTTTCCATTTCGCGAGTACGCATCAGCGCCTCTTTCTTGGTCAGCTTGTCGAAGGTACCGTCCTGGCTCTGGGTTTCCAGATCTTTCAGGCGCTTGATAGACTGACGAACGGTTTTCCAGTTGGTCAGCATACCGCCCAGCCAGCGGTGGTTTACATAGAACTGGTCGCAACGCTCAGCGGCTTCTTTTACGGCTTCAGACGCGGCACGCTTGGTACCAACGAACAGTACCTTGCCTTTCTTGGCAGCTACGGAGCTGATGAAGTTCATGGCATCGTCAAACATCGGAACGGTTTTTTCCAGGTTGATGATGTGAACTTTGCTGCGGGCACCGAAGATGTAGGATTTCATTTTCGGGTTCCAGTAACGAGTCTGGTGACCGAAGTGAACGCCGGCTTGCAGCATGTCGCGCATAGAAACTTTAGCCATTTTATACCTCTGTATTGGGGTTAGGCCTCCACACATCCCATATAACCGACCCGTTAAGGCACCCCGGCATATGTGTCGATGTGTGTGTGTTGTTTAAGTAAGGGTGATGAAATCGGGACGCAAGTTCCCCATTCCGGCGCGCTTTATACCATAACTTTGTCCAGGACACCACCGGCCGACACCCTAAACAGGTGTAAATATGGATCCCGCCAGAGGATGCTGCGACGCCGATTTGACGTTGTGATGACAATCACACTGGAAGTACGCGGGGGTTGCGGATAAAATTTTGCCCTGATTGCAAACGCATCTATTTTTCATTACCTGTCCTGTCTGCCCTCGCAGGCCCAGCGGCAGGCCGCAAGAGAGATCCCATGTCCATTAAAATCAAGACACCGGAAGAGATTGAAAAGATGCGCGTTGCCGGCCAATTGGCCGCCGATGTGCTGGTCATGATTGCGCCCCATGTCAAAGCTGGCGTCACCACTGACGAACTGAACACCCTCTGCCACGACTATATTGTCGACGTACAACATGCGGTTCCAGCTCCGCTCAACTACCACGGCTTCCCCAAATCCATCTGCACCTCGGTGAACGATGTGATCTGCCACGGTATCCCGAATCACAAGAAGCTGCGCGATGGCGACATCATCAACCTGGATATCACCGTCATCAAGGATGGCTACCACGGTGATACCTCGGCCATGTTCATCGTGGGCGAGACCACCCCGCTGCGCCGCCAGCTCTGCAAAGTGGCGCAAGAGGGCCTCTATGCTGCCATCAAAAAGGTGCGTCCGGGTGCCTGCATCACCGAGATTGGCGCCGTTATTCAGCCCATCGTCGAGAAGGCCGGCTTCTCCGTGGTGCGTGACTACTGCGGCCACGGCATCGGTGCCGAGTTCCACGAAGAGCCGCAGATCCTCCACTACCGCAACAGTGGCAAGCTGGAGCTGAAAGCAGGCATGTGCTTCACCATCGAGCCCATGGTCAACAGCAAGAAGTATCACTGCAAGGTCAATCCGAAGGATGGCTGGACCGTGACCACCAAGGATGGCGGCGACTCCGCCCAGTGGGAGCACACCTTGCTGGTGACCGAGGATGGCTGCGAGGTGCTCACCCTGCGCCCCGATGACACTATCGACCGCTTCATCAAACACAGCTAACATCGAACCCCGGCCCTGAACTTCCAAAGCGCCGGGGTTTTTACTTCTGTTTCTGCCATTTGCCTGCCACTTGCGTGTGAGATGCCATGGACGCCAGCCTGCTTTCCCCCCATTTGTTACCCGATGACCAGCTCACTCGCGACAACTGCAAAGAGTACCTGAGCCGCTTTCTCGGCTGGCTGCACGCCCGTTTCGATGCCGGTGACAACATCATCGAGCTGGTTGCCACCCGCTCCGAGTACATGGATCAGCTGCTCTGCCGGCTGTGGCAGAAGTTCGGCTTCGACAAGAGCGACCTCACCCTCATCGCGGTGGGGGGATATGGTCGCGGCGAGCTGCACCCCCACTCCGATATCGACCTGCTGATCCTCTATGATGGCGACGAGCTGGACGAGGTGTTGGGACTACGCATCGGCGAGTTCATCACCTTGCTGTGGGATCTCAAGCTGGAGGTGGGTCAGGCGGTGCGCAACGTGGCGGAGTGTCTCGAGCAGGGGCGCGCCGATATCACGGTCGCCACCAACCTGATCGAAGCGCGCTACATCACAGGTCGCCAGGAGGGCTTCCGGCAACTGAAAGAGGCCACCGGCCCCCAGCACTTCTGGCCGAGTGAAGCCTTCTTTCGCGCCAAGCGGCAGGAGCAGGCGGAGCGTCATCAACAGTTTCTCGGCACCGCCTACAAGCTGGAGCCCGATCTCAAGAGCAATCCGGGCGGCCTGCGCGACATTCAAACCCTCGCCTGGGTCGCCCGCCGCCACTTTGGCGCCACCACCTTGTTCGAGATGACCAGCCACGGCTTTCTCAACCGTGCCGAGTACCGTGAGCTGCTCGACTGCCAGAATTTTCTCTGGAAGGTGCGCTTCGCCCTGCATATGGCCATCAACAAGGGGGACAACCGCCTGCTGTTCGATCGCCAGCGCACCGTGGCCCAGATGCTGGGGTTCGAAGGGGAAGGCAACACCCCGGTCGAGCAGATGATGAAGCGCTTCTACCAGACGGTGCGGCGGGTCTCCGAACTCAACGAGATGCTGCTGCAGTTGTTTGACGAGGCGATCCTCGGCAACACCGCCATGGATGTGCGCCGCCTCTCCGACGAGTTCCAGCTCCGTGGCCGTCTCATCGATGCAGTGGATGCGGAGCTGTTTAGCCGTGAACCGGCCGCTATCCTGCGCCTCTTCTATCAGATGGCCCAGCATCCCGAGATTGCAGGCATCCACTCGGCCACCCTGCGCCAACTGCGCGAGGCACGCCGCAAACTCAACTGCTGGTTGCAGGACTTGCCCGACTGCCGTCGCCTCTTTATGGCGCTGCTGCGCCACCCCAACGGCATCGGCCTGCCGCTCACCCTGATGCACAAGTACGGCATCCTCGCCGCCTATCTGCCGCAGTGGAACCTCATCGTCGGCCAGATGCAGTTCGACATGTTCCACGCCTACACGGTGGATGAGCACACCCACCGGCTGCTCAAGAACATCCACCAGTTCCCCAATCCGGCCAGTCGCCAGAGCCACCCGCTCTGCCACGAGGTGTTCACCCGGCTGCGCAAACCGGAGCTGCTCAGCATCGCCGCCCTGTTCCACGATATCGCCAAGGGGCGGCGCGGCGATCACTCGGAACTCGGCGCCGTCGATGCGCTGGAGTTCTGCCAGCTGCACGGTCTGGATCGCTACGAGAGCCGACTGGTCGCCTGGCTGGTGCGCCACCATCTGCTGATGTCGGTCACCGCCCAGCGCCGCGATATCTACGATCCCGACGTGGTCACCGACTTTGCCCAGAAGGTGCGCGACGAGCAGCATCTAGACCTGCTCTACTGCCTCACCGTGGCCGATATCTGCGCCACCAACGATACCCTGTGGAACGACTGGAAGGGCACCCTGCTGCGGGAGCTCTACTTCGCGACCCAGAAGGCGCTGCGCCAGGGGCTGGAGAACCCGCCCGACATGCGGCTGCGCATTCGCGAAAACCAGCGTCAGGCCAAGCAACTGCTTGCGCAACGGGATGTATCGGAAGAAGCGATCAACCAGCTCTGGGCCGACTTCAAGGCCGACTACTTCCTGCGTCACAGCCCGGAGCAGATCGCCTGGCACTGCCGCCACATCATCGAGCATGGTGACAATCCGGCGCCGCTGGTGATCATCGGCAAACACCCGACCCGCGGCGGCAGCGAGGTATTTATCTACTGCCGCGATACCCCGAATCTGTTTGCCACCGTCGCCTCGGCACTGGATCAGAAGAACCTCAACATCCACGACGCCCAGATCATGAACTCGCGCAGTAACTATGTGCTCGATACCTTCGTGGTGCTGGAGCCGAGCGGCGAGCCCATCAGCCCCAACCGCACAGCCACCATCAAGAAAGCGCTGGAGAAGGCGCTGCAGGAGCCTGGCAAGCTGGTGCTGCGCAATAAGCCGCTGTCGCGGCGCCACCGCCAGTTCAGCGTACCGACCCGGGTAGTCTTCCTGCCTCATAAAGGGGAGAGCCGTCACACCCTGATGGAGCTGACGGCCCTCGATACCCCCGGCCTGCTGGCGCGGATCGGTGCCGTTTTCCAGCAGTGCGGGCTGTCGCTGCACGCAGCCAAAATCGCCACTTTCGGTGAGAGGGTCGAGGACTTTTTCAGCCTGACCAGCCTCGATGGCGAGCCCTTGACCGCCGAACAGCAAAAACAGCTGGAAGAGCGACTGGTACACCAACTCAACCCCCAGCAGTCGGTGCTGGATTAAGTGAAACCTGATTCGAAAGAAGCTGATTATCGGGCATTTTTTGCCATGCCAAACAACTGGTTGGCGCACATCGGATGAAGAAATGGTCGCTGGCCGGAAGAATTCCGGTCAACCCCTTAAAAAGGGTCGGAAAAGTGTGATACAACAAACAGAATTTTTTAAAGGAAACCTGTCATGACCGAGTTGCAACAGATCATTGAAGCGGCCTTCGAGCGCCGCGACACCATTACTCCGGGCTCCGTGGATAGCGCCACCAAGTCCGCCATCCTGCAAGCCATCGACCTGCTGGACTCCGGCAAGGCGCGGGTTGCCGAGAAGATCGCCGGTGAGTGGGTTGTCCATCAGTGGTTGAAGAAAGCGGTATTGCTCTACTTCCGCATCAACGACAATGGCATCATCAAGGGCGACGATGCCCAGTACTACGACAAGGTTCCCCTCAAGTTCTCCAACTACACCGCCGAGCAGTTCAAGGAAGCGGGTGTGCGCGTGGTGCCGCCGGCAACAGCCCGCAAAGGCTCCTTTATCGCCCCCAATACTGTGCTGATGCCCTCCTATGTCAACATCGGCGCCTTCGTTGACGAAGGTACCATGGTCGATACCTGGGCCACTGTCGGCTCTTGCGCCCAGATCGGTAAAAACGTGCATCTCTCCGGCGGCGTCGGCATCGGTGGCGTACTGGAGCCACTGCAGGCCAACCCGACCATCATCGAAGACAACTGCTTTATCGGTGCCCGCTCCGAAGTGGTTGAAGGGGTCATCGTCGAGGAAGGTTCCGTCATCTCCATGGGCGTCTTCATCGGCCAGTCCACCCGCATCTACGACCGCGAAACCGGCGAAATCCACTACGGCCGCGTACCGGCTGGCTCTGTAGTAGTCTCCGGCTCCTTGCCCTCCAAATGCGGCAAGTACAGCCTCTACGCGGCGGTGATCGTCAAGAAGGTTGATGCCAAGACTCGCGCCAAAGTCGGCATCAACGCCCTGCTGCGCTCCATCGACGAGTAATCAGCATTGCTGTGATGAAAAGGGCGCCTGATGGCGCCCTTTTGATTTTGGCGCCCCTGTCACAGGCAAGCCATGAGGCATCGGTTAAGATGGATGGGACAGGATCGTTTCAAACCGAGGAAGCCTGATGTACGAGAATCTGAAGAGCCTGGGGATCCAGGATCCCGCCTCCGTCGATAGCTACACCCTGCGCCAGGAGGCCAACCACGACATCCTCAAGATCTACTTCAAGAAGCAGAAAGGCGAGTTCTTCGCCAAGAGTGTCAAATTCAAGTATCCCCGCCAGCGCAAGACCATGCTGGTCGACTCCGGTACCCATGAGTACAAGGATGTCACCGAGATCAACGCCAACCTCAAATATGTGGTGGATGAGCTGGACAACCTGACCCAGGGCGTCCATCAGCAGGCCGACCCGGACATCAAGCAGAAGATCCTGCGCGACCTGCGCCATCTGGAAAAAGTGGTGCAGAACAAGATCAGCGAAATCGAACGGGATCTGGAGAAACTCTAATCCCCTCGACTCGACAAAAGAGCGCCCAGATGGCGCTCTTTTTATTGGCTGATTACTGGATGACTTTATCTGGCGATAGGTTGATCTGGTGATGGTGTGCTGTAAGGTAAACGAAGCACACCAGCAGTTGTGCCAACATGGGGCATCCCGCTATATATCGCCCCTTGGGCAAAGAGACTCCTGCCGAGATCGATCTACAGCGACTCGCACGCTCCATAACCACAAATAGCAAGAGGGAGGCTTTCGCCTCCCTCTTCAAACACGCTGATATTCAGGCAACAGAATTAGTTGCTCTTCATCCAGATGTCCATGTCGGTTTTCAGGTTGTCAGACTTGGTACCGAAGATGGCTTGAACGCCGGAACCAGCCACTACCACACCGGCAGCACCCAGTTTCTTCAGACCAGCCTGGTCAACCTTGGCAACATCTTTCACACCAACACGCAGACGGGTGATGCAGGCATCCAGAGAAGCGATGTTCTCTTTACCACCGAAGGCGGCAACCAGAGCAGCAGACATCTCGTCTTTGCCTTGGCCAACGGCCTCTTCAGCAGTCTCGTCTTCACGACCCGGGGTTTTCAGGTTCATGGCACGGATAACGAAGCTGAATACCACGTAGTAGATAGCCGCGTAAACCAGACCCAGACCAACCAGCAGCAGCATGTTGTCGGCACGCGGTGATTGCACCACGAAGTCGATGAAGCCGTTGGAGAAGGTGTGACCGTGTACGATACCCAGAGAGTTGGTCAGCACATAAGCCAGGCCAGCCAGTACCGCGTGAATTGCGTACAGAACCGGAGCGATGAACAGGAAGGAGAATTCAATCGGCTCGGTGATACCGGTCAGGAAAGAGGTCAGGGCTGCAGAGGCCATGATACCAACGATCTTGGCACGGTTTTCCGGCTTGGCAGCGTGAGCAATGGCGAACGCAGCAGCAGGCAGACCGAACATTTTGAACAGGTAGCCACCAGCCAGCTGACCAAAGCCGTTACCGGCAGCTCGGGAAGCGTCATCAGCAGTCAGGAAGCAGGTCATGATACCGTGAACAGTTTCACCGGCACCGTTGACGCAGGTACCCGCCTGATAGAAGAACGGTACGTTCCAGATGTGGTGCAGACCGAACGGGATCAGGGAGCGCTCAACCACGCCGTAGATACCGAAGGCCAGTACCGGGTTCTGGTTGGCAGCCCAGTCAGAGAAGGCACCAATGGCGCCACCCACTGGCGGCCAAATCACGGACAGGATCACACCCAGACCGATGGAGAGGAAACCGGTGATGATGGGTACGGCACGTTTGCCCGCGAAGAAGCCCAAGTACTCTGGCAGCTGGATCTTGTAGAAACGGTTGAACGCCCAGGCAGCGATACCACCGGCCAGGATACCACCCAGCACGCCGGTTTCGATGGTTTCAACACCCATCACAGGTGCCATGACCTTCAGGGTTGCGACCATGATGCCGTAGCCAACGATAGCTGACAGACCGGATACACCGTCGTTATTGGTAAAGCCCAGAGCAACACCCACTGCGAACAGCAGGGCCATCTGGCCAAATACGGAACCACCGGCTTGCTCCATCAACTGGGAGACAATTTCCGGCATCCAGCTGAAGTGGGCAGCACCCACCCCCAGCAGAATACCTGCGACTGGCAAGACTGATACTGGCAGCATCAGCGCCTTACCAACCTTTTGCAGATTAGAGAAAGCATTTTTGAACATTGTGTGCGCTCCTGAATGGATTGTCGTCCCTGAACGATCTATCTGGATGAAATAAGCACTGATTCATTCAGATATCTTCGAGTCGGGCTTGTTTATTTTGACCATCAGAATATAACCCAGCGGGTAATAAATTGCTGCTTTCGAAGGCGGGGGAATATTGAATTTGGAGGGAAGATCACAACTTGTTTAGCGGCTAAAAAACGCATCTAATACAAGTTAATAATCTGCATTATCACTCTATTACAAAGACATATAAATAGCAGTTTCACTTTGTATTTTAATAATACCACTTACATCAAAAAGCAACTCACTGTAACCAAATGTAACGGCGTGACTTTTATTTATTACAGTCTACCGATTAAAAAGGCCTCCAACAAGGGAGGCCTCAATAAATATATCTGACCAGTAAATGGTCGTATTATTCTATTTTTGCGAGCGCTTGACCGCATCAATAAACACGCTTTTTGCCTTGGTTGAACCGGCCCGCTCGGCCTCGTTCACCAGCTTCATCGCCTTGTCGATATCCCCCGCCTTGACCGCTTTTTCGATCTGACTCTGATAGAAGGTTTCAGTTTCACTCAACATGGCAGGAGCAGGTTTGGCTACGACCGCAGCTGTTGCAGTTGTGGTAACGGCTGCGGTAGTCGCTATCGCTGCAACCTGCTGACCCTGGCTCATAGCCACCTTGTCGGCATATTCGGGTTTGAATACCGCTTCAAGACCACTTCCACGGGCCATATCTTTGACTTTGATCTGCACCAAACCCCACGGGGAGTGCGGGATCACCGGATCCTTGATATCAGGCTCAACGGTTCCATTAGCGCGAGCAAATGCTTTTGATGGATGCAGGATTGTTGTGCTGCCTGAGAGCTTATCCGCGGGCGCATAAACGATCATGTATGTTTCGCTGGCCGGGTTGCCAGGCATGCTGCGGTCAACAAAAACACGTCCTTCAATACGGTCGTTATCGAGCAAGTGAGCAGGCTGATAGCTGAATACTGACTCACCCAGTATGCGAGTCACCTTGAACTCGGCATCCAGCATAATGACCTTGGGCACCATCACGGTTTTACTCACCTGTGATGCTAGGCTGATCGCCAGATTGCCGGTGTTGGCCGGCAGGCGATAAGCCGCAAAGTAACTCATCCCCTCATCAAACTGAAAAGTGGGTTGCTTGCCATCGATGGCCAGCAAGGTCTCACCTTCAGGCAAGGGGGCATAACTGAAATCTTTAAACTCCACACAGCAGCTGGAGGCTTTGGCCAACACTTGCTTGGCTTGATCTGCATCGCTCAAGATAGAGCCGTGTTCTTGCAGAGGAACAACCATGTTTCCGGCACAACCGGTTAATAGCGCAGTGATTACGGCTGCAATAGACATCTTTACCCGTTTCATTTTTCTTATCTCCATAATCCGGTGGCCGTGATCCGGCGAAACAAAACTGCCCCCATAAGGGGGCAGTCACTAACTTAACTTAAACTTTTGCTTACCACCAAGCTTCTGCTTGAACACCAACTTGGTAGGTGTCTTTGGAGGTATTGCCTTCGAAGACTTTCTTGTCTTCGTCGTTAGCCAGATAGGAGGCGAACACACGAATTTCCGGACGGGCCCAGAAGCTGGAACCGGCAGACCAGGCTTGTGCCAGGGTCAGCTTGTAGCCAGCATCTTTGTCTTCGCTACCATTGGTAGACTTGTTGTTGTCCTTGAAGTAGCCGCCTTCAAAGATGGTCTTGTTGAAGTCATCCCACTTGTACATCGGGCGGATAACAGCGGACATGGTTTCGTACTTGTCGTTGCCATCCCACATTTCGTTGCCTACACCGTAGACCAACTGATGACCCATCTCCCAGGAGTTGCCCATCGGAACAACGCCCCAGTTGATGATACGGAAACCATCGGCACCGTCTTTGGCTTCAGCACCGTACCAGGAACCATCGCCATAGAAAGCCATAGTCTTGGAGTAACCTTCGGTACCGTATTGCAGCACGGTTTTGTTGAAACCACCGAGGATGCCTGCGGTCAGTTCAGCAGTCAGCATAACGCCATCTTGCGGATCTTTCTTCAGTGCTTTCTGATCATTGGTTTCATTTACCAGAGCGTAATCCACGCCCAGTTCCAGAGAGGCATCGGTCCACAGCGGGATGCCGGCATAACGCAGATCCAGAGTATTTACGTTCAGATCTTCGTTCTTCACGTAGTTTGGAGCTGCACTGGTTCCGGTATTGGTGTACTCGCCGAACACGTCTTTTGCGCTACGGTCGTTACGTACCCATGCGAAAGAGACTTTACCCGGACCAGCCTGGATGCCTTCGATACCAGCACCAGCACCGGAGATGTTCCAGTAGTAGAAGTCGGAGATGTGGATGTCATGGCGTTGATAGTAACGCTTACCAGCCCACAGGGTTGCTTCAGGAGCAAAGTTCAGCAAGCCTTTGGCTTGTACGTTGAACTGACGCAGAGCGAAGTCAGAATCACCATTGCACTGTTTGGCATCGAAGTTACAAACAGTACCGGTACCTTCCCAGTCGTTTGAACCGTTGGAAGCCATGGCAAACATGGAATCAACATAGAAAGTCTTGCCATCTTTGTTGAATACTTCCTGACCCAGTTGCACTTCACCGTAGGTATCATTTTCGTTACCCAGACGGCCAACTTTATTGACGTTGTATTTAACCATGTCGCCGTCGCCGGAAACACCGACACCGGAACGGAAGTAACCGTGGAAATCTACGGCAAAGGCGGCTTGGGAAGCCAGGGCGGCAGTAACAGCTGCTGCAATCGGGAGCCACTTCATTTTCATTGTCATATTCCTTATTTCCCGCAGTGAGGAGTGTGATCCTGAATATTCAACTTCTTATCACCATGTAATCCTGTTGGTGATAACCGAGGTTGATTATAGGGAGCGTATTTCACGACAAATATGAAGCGACTCACAAAATGGCGACAAATCGCTCGGCAAACGATCGCCACAACACAAGCAGGTAAAAAAACGACCAAAGAGGCAATATGTAGCCAACAAAACAACAAAATCAGCAATTAAAGCAAACCTGAAAGCGTTACCAGCAATTAATTCGCGACTGAACCAAAGTCATTATTTTACGTTCGAATGACAAAAACATGACTGAGATCGCTTTCAAGATTGAACTTTTATTTGGAGAACGGGTCTGCGGTGCGCTTGAAACCATTACGCCGATGGAATGCCAAAAGGGGAAAATATCCCTCCGCCACTATCGACAATAAGAGTGGGAAATATGCTTGCTGAGTGAGATGACATTTGTGCAAATAACAATCCCCTGCCGGTTAAGGATCAGGGGATTGATATGGCTCTATTTCAGAGAATATTCAGGGCTGAATATCCCACTTTTTCAGCCAGCTGAGTGCCACCTGTTCGGGTTCATCGTGCACGGTAGCATCTAGCTCCAGCGGGGGAATCACTCGCGTGGCGCCCAGCTCTTGCAGCAATCCGTCCAGCCGACGGCCCGCGCCACAAAAATGGTCATAGCTGCTGTCGCCCATGGCAATCAGGGCATACCGCAGCCCCTTGAGCCAGGGCGCCTTGTCAGCCAGCTCGCTGGCAAAGGGCTGCAGATTGGGAGGAATGTCCCCCTGTCCTGTAGTGGCACTGACCAGCAATAAAAAACGGCCGGGGTCAATGTCCGCCAGCCGTGCTTCTTCGTGCAGAGAACAGTGATGCCCCTTGCGTTCCAGCTCATCTGCCAAGGTCTCGGCCACCAGCATGGCTGCGCCGTAGACAGTTCCTACCACGATATCGATCTGCGCCATTCTCCGCTCCCCGCGTGAGTCACTCTTTTGAGCAACTCTATCAGCAAGCTGGCGTCAGATGCCACCGGTTCAAGGCTGAGGATCAGGGGCTTAGTAGTCGCTCTCGCTGGCGGGCCAGCCCAGCTCGGCAAACAGGCGCAGCACATCCTGACCGAGTGGCGCCTGGATCCGCATCGGCACCTTGAGCACCGGATGGGTAAAGCTCAGGGTGCGGGCCACCAGCAGCAGCCGTTCGCAGCCAAAGTGCTCGCGAAAGAAACGGTTGTGACGACCATCCCCATGGGTGGTATCCCCGACAATGGGATGGAACAGGTGATCCATATGGCGGCGCAGCTGATGCTTGCGGCCGGTCTTCGGGAACAATCTGACCAGACTGTAGCGACTGGTGGGGTGCTTCTTGGAGACCGCGTGGGGCAGCTCGACCTGATGCAGGCGCCGGAAGGTGGTGACGGCATCCTGCGCCGGACGATCCGGGTTGCTCATGGCATCGGCAATCTTGTCCAACTGCTCCTTGAGGGGATAGTCGATCACCCCCTGTTCGGGTGCCCAGCCCCGCACCAATGCCAGATACTCCTTATGTACCTGACGTTGGGTAAAGGCTTCGGTGAGTGCGCGGGCAATCACCGGATCGAGCGCAAACAGCAGCACGCCGGAGGTGGGACGGTCGAGGCGATGCACCGGATAGACATGGCGACCACCGATGAGATCCCGGGTCATCTGCATGGCAAAACGGGTCTCACCCTTGTCGAGCCAGCTGCGGTGCACCAGCAGACCGGACGGCTTGTTGACCGCCACCAGCCACTCATCCTGATAGAGCAGGGTCAGCTTCAAGTCACTCTCTTCTCGGGTTTGATCTGGCATCATTGTTCGATCACTTTGCCGGAAAGCAGCAGATCGAAGCGGGCGATCAGGCGCAGCAGCGCTTCTGCTTCGGCCAGATCCTCTTTGTAGACTTCGCTGGCCATGGGATAAAGGGAGACGCTGGTGGGCAACGGCGCCTGCAACATCACCAGCTGCTCCATGCGCGGGATCAGCACGAACTGCAGCCACTGATCAAAGCTCAGGGTATCGACACAAAAAGGCAGGGTGCTTGCCAGGGCTTCGTCACCGGGATGGTCAGCTTGCCAGCGCTCGAGGCGCTGCAACTCGGCGGTGAGTTCCCCCAACAGGCCAGCTACCAGCAAATATTGATTCATCTCGCTCTCTTCCTCATAACCACAGATTGATCCGCTGATCCGACAGGGCCAGCCAGGATGCCGATACATTCGGTCGCGCAGCACCGGCGATTCAGCCGGCTCATCGACACACACGGCAGCCAGCGCGGCCTGCCGCCGTTAAAAAAGGGCGATACTATACACCTCCCCCCGCATGGCTGCCATGTTGATATCTGCCGCAGCGCACGTCTGCTGCCACTGGCTATCCTCGGCAAGGGCCTTATAATCGGCCCGCATCACCATTAGCCGGATCTCACCATGTCTGCGACGCCTACTGCCATCAATACCTTGACCGAATTTCTGACTCAGGCTGGCACCCAGTTCCAGCTGTTTGACATGGGCCGCCAGGTGCGGTCACTGGCAAGCGATACCTTTGTGCGCATCGAACAGCAGCAGGAGCCCTACCCCTGGCCGCTGCAACAGCACGCCTGGCTCGGTGTGCACTTCTTCCAGCCGAGCGAGTCTCGCCACTACCTCTGGTTCCTCAAGTTTGCCCTCGATGAGCGCGGCCTGCTGATGTCAAATGGTCCCAAGCTGTTCATGGATCAGGTGGTGGAGACCCTGGGCTACAAGCTCACCGGCGATCTGGATGAAGAGAAAGCCCAGCGCTTGGCCGACAATCCCTACACCTTCCGCCCGGCGGAGGCAAAAATGGCCAGTCTGCACGCCAAGCTGGCGCGCCAGCTGGAGCAGGCCCCTTCCGCCTATTACGATGCCCTCTGCCACTATCTGGCCGCCCCCAACGACACCGGTTGGCAAACGCTGGGACTGCAGGGCTTTGCCGATCTGGCCGAGCGACTCCATGATGAACGCAATCTGGCGCTGATCTGCAAGGCGCTGCCCAAACTGCCGCAAGAGCCGCTCTATGCCCTCTGCCAGAGCCTTGAAAACGCCCCGCTGCCGCCGGCAGTACAAGGCGCCCTGCTTGAGCGGATCGGCAAGGAGCAGGAGTGCGCCGCCCCCAACCCGGAGACCCTGGCCTACCTCTGCCGCGCCATGGCCTCCTGCCCCGGCAGCACTTTGCGGACCAACAAGCTGCTGACCCTGCTGCAAACCCAGCCAAGCCCGGCGCTGCTGCTCGCCATTGCGGGCCGGCTCTGGCCCGATCTGAAAGATGCCAATCTGCTCAGCCACTATCTGGAACAACTGGCGCTACAACCGACCCAGTTCTTCAATCAGGTTTTTGCCGAGTTGGTCACTTTACCGACCCTGCGCAATGATATGCTGGCCAGACTGCGCGACCCCGAGCGCAGCGATGCGCTGGGCAAGGCCATCGGCCGTCTGTTTGCCTCGGCCTGATCCCTCGCCTCCCCCTCACGCAACGAGGCAACACGGCGGGAAATAGAAAAGGAGATCGGGAGTGCCGAGCAGGACTCCCGGTTATCGACATCACGATAAGGAAGCCCGCCTATGGGAGAGATGCTCGGAATTTTGTTGCTGATTGCCGTTGCCGGCCTGTTCTGGCTGCAACGCCAACAGGCAGAAGTGGCCTGGCAATATATGCGCCGCTACTGCCAGCACCATGATCTGCAACTGCTGTCACTGGCTCGCCATCGGCGGGAGCTGGCGCATAATCCCCTGCGGCTGCTGACCCACTATCAGTTTGAATTCTCCAGCGATGGCGAGAGCCACTATCAGGGCACCCTCAAGATGCAGGGGCTGCACGTCGTGGGCGTTGATCTGCCACCCCATCGCATCCCCTCTGCCTGATCCCCAATCTCGTCTCTGCGCCCGATGGCTGTGCCTGTCTATAATCTCAGGGATTAAACAAAGGGAGAGACGAGATGGAACCCCTTGTCCACGATCTGCCAGCCCTGTTTGCCCAGCTCGGGATGGCCAACGACGAGCTGAGCCTGCACCGCTTTGTGCACGACCATCACCTCGACAATGAGACCCTGCTGCCGGAGGCCGGTTTCTGGAACGCCGCCCAAGCAAGCTTTCTGCGCGATGCTCTGTGGAACGACTCCGACTGGTGCGAGGCGATCGACCAGCTCGATGTGATGCTGCGCCAGCCGCGCTAAGCCGCCCGCCCCTTTCCTCCCCTGCCGGCTTTGGTTAAGATCCCGCCCCGATATCGATCCCCCCTTCTCACCCAGAGCATGCTTATGTCCGCCCACGAGATCATCCGAATTGCCAACGAGCTGGCCGCCAAGGGCCTGACGCCCACCACCGCCATGATCAAGGCCCGCCTCACCCAGCCTGTGTCGATGGCCGAGCTGCTGAAAGTGCTGAGCCAGTGGAAGCAGCAGCCAGTTGCGACCGCCGAGAGCGAGATCCTGCCAGAGGCTGTGCCTCAGCCAGCACCGGAGCTCACCCTGCAGCAACTCGCCGAACAGCTCGCGCGCATCGAACAGAAGGTGGATCGCCTGACCGACCTGCTCCTCCAGCAGGGGCAAGGCTGAACCATGTATATCGTCGAACTCTGCTTTGAGTGTTACCGCGATACCTCCCTTGGCGAAGCCGAGCGGGCCATCGTCAACTACCTCGACATGCTGCGTTATCAGGGCCAGATCCTCGGGCGGGAGTTCCCCACCAGCATGCACGACGGCTATTTCGTCAGTCGGGTGGTCTGCCCGGAGCAGGATAGCCTGCACCCCGACAACCAGAGCGATCAGGTCAAACTGGCCGAACAGCAGCTCAATCAGGCCGGGCTGCTGGCGCCGAAACTCCAACTGCAAGGGGCGGATCTGCTCTCCGACAGCACAGATCCTTGCGGCAAGCAGGGCGAGCGGCCGAGCTGGATGATGCTCTACACCAGCTTTTTGCACACCTGCTCGCCGCTGCGCTGTGGCGACCACTTCGCCCCCATTCCACTCTACCAACTGCCCGCGGTCGCCAACGGCGATCAGAAGCAGATCATCAAGTGGCAGGAGGATTGGGAGGCGTGCGATCAGTTGCAGATGAACGGCTCCATCGCCGAACATGCGGCGCTGCACGAAATCGGCGAAGTGGGCAGCCGCCTCTACCGGCGCGGCAGCGATCTGGCCAAACGGTTGGAAGTGCTGAGCGGCATCCCCACCTACTACCACCTCTACCGGGTGGGCGGGTTGAGCGCTGCCGAGGAGAAGGCGCGCCCCTGCCCCAGCTGTGGCGGTGAGTGGGCGCTGGCAGAGCCGCTGCACGAGATCTTCGACTTCAAGTGCGACAGCTGCCGTCTGGTCTCCAACCTCTCCTGGGATTTCAAGGATTAAGCGCGTTCCCTGTACGCGATGCCATAAAAAAGAGCCTTGCCGCATGGCAAGGCTCTTTTCGTTCCGATAGGTAACCTTGGCTCGAAGCGGCGCTATTGCGGCAACGTCTCCAGCCGTTCCAGAAACGCCGGCAAAGAGGGCGCCAGCGTCAAACGGCGGCCTGAATCGAGCCACTCCAGCCACACCTGACCACTCTCGTTATCCAGCGAGATGAGCGTCATCTCGTTGCGGGTGGTGGCAATAAAGATGGAGGGGGTTCGTTTTAGCTTGCGCAGCATCAGCAGGTGGCCGATGAGGTTCTCCTTGAGCAGGTCGAGATCTGCCTCGTTCCACGGCAAGATCAGTTCAAGGCGCAGCCCCTTGAAGAGGCAGGGGATGGGGCGGCTGAACCAGTGCCCGAACAGGGCAATGGCGCCGGGATGAATTGTCAGCTCAAGAGCATCGGCCATAGCCGTAAAATCGGCGGGTTCGGGGCGCTGGTGAGGGCGCCAGGCCACCCGACCATCGGCGGGCTCACCAAGTTGGCAGGGGGAACGCCAGTCCGCCTCCCACTCGCACAGGGGCAGGCCTCGTCTGGCCTCGCCATCCCGTTGCCAGCGGGCAAAAAAGTGCTCCAGGGCAGACAAAACTTGATCCGACATCGAAAATCCCCACAATTGCTGGCAAAGTCCGCTATTGCACCACCAAACCCGGTCACAGACAAGGTTGCCAGCCGACCTTGCGACCCGGGATACAGAACACGGGATACAGAGAGGCCGACGCCCAAGCCAAACGGCTGCAACTATCCGGCCCTGCAATGGCCCGTTTCATTCCACTCATCATGAGCACATTACGTGAGCAACCCTGTGAGCAAACAAGATAGATACGCCGGGGCCAGCGCCCTGACCGGCCTGAGTCTGGGCCAGCAATCCGATTACATCAGCCAGTACACCCCCTCCCTGCTGCAGCCGGTTCCACGTAGCCTGAACCGGAATGATCTCAAGCTGGGCGATGATCTGCCCTTTAGCGGTTGCGATGTCTGGACCCTCTATGAGCTCTCCTGGCTCAATGCCAAGGGCAAGCCGATGGTGGCGGTGGGTGAAGTGGCCATTCCGGCCACCAGTGCGAACCTGATCGAATCCAAATCCTTCAAGCTCTACCTCAACTCCTTCAACCAGACCCGTTGCGACTCTATCGAGGCAGTCGCCGCCATGCTGACCAAGGATCTCAGTGCCTGTGCGGGTGAGACCGTCAAGGTGACCCTGTTCCCCCTCGACAAGGCGCCGCACCAGATTGCCCAGCTGCCCGGCGAGTGCATCGACGAGCAGGATATCGAGGTAGACAATTACGAGTTTGATGCGTCCCTGCTGCAAGGGGCAGCCAGTAGCGATCAGGTAGAAGAGACCCTGCACAGCCACCTGCTCAAATCCAACTGTCTGGTCACCAGCCAGCCGGACTGGGGCTCTGTAGTGATCCGCTACAAGGGGCCGAAACTCGATCGGGAGAAGCTGCTGCGCTATCTCATCTCGTTTCGCCAGCACAACGAGTTCCACGAGCAGTGCATCGAGCGGATCTTTATCGACCTCAAGCACTATTGCCAGCCTGAGCAGTTGACCGTCTATGCCCGCTATACCCGCCGCGGCGGCCTCGACATCAACCCGTTCCGCTCCGATTTCGAAGCTGTGCCCGCCAACTTGCGTCTGATCCGCCAATAAAGTCGAGTTGCGACAGAGAGGGCAGTCGCACTGCCCTCCATGACTGGTAAAGAGGTTTCAATCGATGCTTTACGCGGCAGGGATAAGGGTGCTGGATAATAAAATCCAGACGAAACCCACTTGCCGTCCACCAGCAAACCACAGTAAACGCTGGACTCGCAGGGGGGGGCTTGGATAACATGCCAACACCTCTGCGCCGTCCTTAATCCAATGAATCAACTGTTTTTTCTGGCCATGATGATGTCCTCCCTGTCAGCTCCGAATCTGGATCTGGACAAGGAGCAACTCTCTATCGATCTGCAACAAGCGCAATCGATGGTACTGACCGATCCTGCCAGATGCGTCCAGATCACCACCGCCTTCCTGACGCGCGCAGCCAATAATCCCCAGCAAATCATCAGCAATCGCCAGGAGTTCGGTTATCGCGAGCCCATCCTGAGTTACAGCACGGCGGCCCAGACCATAGGCGCCCATCTGCTCAAAGGGGAGTGTCTACTGCAACTGGGCCAATATCAGGCCACCCAGCAAGCGCTCGACAAGGCAATGGTGCTGGCAGACAAAGAGCGGCAACCGGAACTCAAGGCCCACGGCCTCTATCTCAAGATCCGCAGTCAGGCCCTCAAACCGGATAACCAGAGCACCAGCCGCGCCCTGATGGATCAACTGGACGAACAGTTGGCCGTCCCCACGCTCAAGCAGAGCCAGCTGCAGATTTATGGCCGCCTGCAACGCACCAGCTACGACATCGAGAACCAGCACTTCGATGATGCCAAGGCCCATCTGGCAGATGCGCGGATCTGGGCCGCCAAGACCCCCAATCCCCTCGCCAGTGCCTGGGTCAGCGCCATCAGCGGCGACCTTTATCGCGCGCTGCAGCAGCCACAGCTGGCGCTGGGGGAATATATCGATGCCCAGCAACAGGCCAGAAGCCTCAACGACCCGCTCTTTCTTGGCCTGCTGTCGAACCAGATAGTAAAACTCTACCAGCAGGAGCAGGAGCCCCAGAAAGCGCTGCAGTATGCCAATGAGGCGGCCAACTACTTCCACTCCATCGGCAACCCCTCCCTGCTGTGTGACTCCCTGATGGTGCTGGCGCGACTCAACCGCGAGCAGGGCGACCTCAATATGGCGCTGGTCTACTTCTTCAATGCGCTGGATCTGCTCGATGAGGGGAGCAACCGACCGCAGGCCTCCTTGCTCAAATACGAAATCGGCAAAACCTACCTGCAAAGCGGCAACCTCTCGCTGGCCAGCAACTACCTCAATGCGGCCCGTCAGTCCCATGAGCTGAGCGATGCCAAAGAGCCGCTGATCGATACCCTGTTGCTGCTCGGCGAGCTCTATCTGAAGAAGCAGGAGGCCGCCATCGCCATCCTGCAGTTGGAGAACGCCCGCGCGCTGGCCAATCAGCTCGGCGATACTCGCCGTCAGTACGAGGTATTCCGCCTGTTATCGCTGGCCTATGAGCAGAAGGGGTATCTGCGTCAGGCTCTCGACAGCTACAAGCGCTTCCACCGTCTTGGCGAGGAGGTGCGCCAGCAGGAGCAAGCCATGGAGCAGGCGGCGATCCGTGACAACTATGTTCAGGTCGAGCGGGTGCAACATATCAAGGAGCTGGAGCAGCGGCTTAACAACAGCCAGCATCAGCAAGAGCGCTATCTCTGGTCGAGCATCACCACCAGCCTGCTGCTGGCGCTCTTTATCTACCTCTTCTTCACCCTCTGGCTCAAGCTGCGTACTGCCCGCCTGCAACTGAAACGGACCAATGAGGCCCTGCTGATCGAGCCACGCTCGGGGCTGGCCAACTGGCAGCGGCTAATGAACCGTTGGCCGCGGGAGATGGCAAAGCGCCAGCTGAAATCGGATCGCTGGTACCTCAGCGAACAGCCATCCAGCGAGTTCGATGACAAGCTGCACTATCTGCTGTTCCGGGTGCCTTTCCTGGTCAACACCCTGGAGCGCCACGGCTATCAGGCCAGCAGAGAAATCGAGCAGGCCTTCGGTGCCTATATGGACACCCTGACCCCGCAAGATGGCCGTATCTATGACTTGCGTGAAGGACACATGCTCTATGTGGTGCCACAGCGCCACGTCACCAACCTGCATCAACTGGCGGGAGACCTGCTGACCGCCATCGCCGCCTTCCCTTGCAACTATCCGCTGGATCGCCGGATCAGCCTCGGGATTGTCAGTCACCCCTTCCTGCCGAAAGCGGCAACCGCGCTCGATCACAATGGCCTGTTTGACCTCTGCTATCTCGCCCTGTCGGGAGCCATTCAGCTCAGTGAAAAATGCCAGCAAAACGCCTGGTTGGAGCTCGCGGCGATCGATTGCCAACAAGCGGCATTTTTTAATGGAGATGTGTGGCAATGCGGCCTGATGGCAATTGACAAGGGACTGGTAAAAGTCAATTCTTCTCATGAAAAGCAATGGGTTAATTGGCCCAGCCTTGCAAGGAAGCCGGCAGCCGATAACCACCAGGAAATAATGTAGATAACAGGCGAGGATCGAAACCAGGTTCGACCACTGTTGCTATCCAACACCAAAAACAATAATGACAACAGGGCGACCTGATAATGAATGACATCGCTGCCGTAGCAGGACAATTGGCAAGACTCAGGGAATCCCTCCAGCAGAAACAGCTGGAACTCGACGGCGTACTGTCGTTTTCCGATGCAGAGCGTGCCCGTGGTATCCAGTTTATCAACAAGTTGATGCTCTCCTGCCGTGGCTTCGACCGCGAGCTGGACAATCGCTTCGCCAAGCTCAAGCAGAAACTGGATAACAATCCCGCATTTACCGCGCTAGACGAGGATCTGCTGGCCATTGAAAAATTGCTGCAGCAGCACAGCAATGTGCTGGAAGAGTCGATCACCCTGACCCAGACCGCTATTGAACTTGGTTCCAAACAGCTGAAAAACATCAAGGGCTTCCCGGAAGAGACCCGCAAGTCCCTCAAGGAATTTCTGGCAAGTCCCGCCGGTTACGGCATTGCCGATCACCAGAAGAAGGTTATCAAGCTGCTGGAGTTCTACCAGCAGGCGATCAAGATCCAGCTGCTGCCAAGTCAGCCCCTGTTGGCACCTTCAGGTGCAACTCAACAAGAAAGCGATACTGCCAGCAACGATGGCCAGCCCGATGTCGACCCGTTTGATCTCAAGGATCACGCCCGTATCGCCGATGAGCTGCAGCGGCTTATCACCGAACTCGACTTTGCCGGCGCCATCGGCGAGAGCCTGAGCGATATTCGCCGCCAACTGCTGATCGGGATCAACCCTGCCCTGCTGGCGGAAACCTGCCTGCAGGTGATCGAGCTCATCATCGAAGGCACCCGTGAGGAGCGCAAAGCCTCCCGCGCCTTCCTCAGCTCCCTCAACGAGAGCCTGTCCGCGGTACATGTCGGGTTTACCGAATCCCTCGATGAGGGGCGTGCACTGCAAAACGAAACCCGAGAGACCCGCGAAGCGCTGGTCAACGAGTTGCAGGCGATCGATCACTCCCTGGCCAGCCATAACTCCATCGATGCGCTCAAGCGCGCCATCTCCGGCCATATGGGCGCCATCAACCTGCTGCTGCAAGAGCGTGACAGCACGGCGGCGCGGGAGCGTCACCTGCTTACCCGCCTCTCCACCATGGAGTCCAAGCTGCGCTTGATGAAGGAGGAGACCGCCGAGTACAAGAAGCGGCTGACCATTCAAAAACACAAGCTGTTCCTCGACAGCCTGACCCAGGTACACAACCGGGCAGCCCTCGATGAACGGCTGGAGCAGGAGTACAAACGTTGGCTTCGTTACCGCACTCCGCTCTGCATGGCGATCATCGACATCGATCACTTCAAGAACATCAATGACAACTACGGCCATATGGCGGGTGACAAGGCACTGAAAGTGGTCGCCAAAGCGCTGCAGAGCGCGCTGCGTGACACCGACTTCATCGCCCGTTTTGGTGGGGAAGAGTTCGTGGTGTTGCTGCCCAACATCAACCCGGACAAGTTCCAGAAGCCGCTGGAGACCCTGCGCCAGACCATCAAGAGTATCCCGTTCCGTTTTCGCGATGCCAAGGTGGAGATCACCATCTCCATCGGCGCAACCCTGTTCAAGGATGGGGACAACCCGTCAGATGTCTTTGAACGGGCGGACAAGGCGCTCTACCACTCCAAGCACACCGGTCGGGATCAAGTGACACTGGCCTGACAAGCGGCTAAAAAAACAGCGAACAGTCGTCGCCCTATTTCCCTCCACCCTCTGTTACCACTACTATCGATCTCAGGGGATGCAACATAGCGTCCCCTTTTCTCCCCAGGGAAAAACACAACGATAACAAGTGAGTAAAGGGGAACCTATGATTACGCACATCAATCCCGTCGGCAGCATGGATTTGCTGTCACAGCTTGAGGTGGATCGCCTCAAGCAGACTGCCTCCAGCGATATCTATCAACTGTTTCGCAACTGCTCGCTGGCAGTGCTCAATTCCGGTAGCCATACCGACAGCTCCAAGGAGATACTGGAGCGCTTCAAATCGTTCGATATTCATGTGATCCGGCGCGAGCGCGGGGTCAAGCTGGAACTGTTCAATGCCCCCGAGCACGCCTTTGTCGATGGCGAGATCATTCGCGGCATTCAGGAGCACCTCTTCTCGGTGCTGCGCGACATTCTCTATGTCTCCAATCAGCTCGAATCGAACCGGCTGGTCAACCTCACCAATTCGACTCATATCTCCAACGTGGTGTTCGCCATCCTGCGCAACGCCAAGGTGATCCTGCCCGGCGCCGATCCCAACCTGATCGTCTGCTGGGGTGGCCACTCCATCAACGAGATCGAGTACCAGTACACCCGCGCCGTGGGCAGCGAACTGGGCTTGCGTGAGCTGAACATCTGTACCGGCTGTGGCCCTGGCGCCATGGAGGGCCCGATGAAGGGGGCCGCCGTCGGCCATGCTAAACAGCGGGTAAGAAACGGCCGCTACATCGGCCTGACCGAGCCTTCCATCATCGCGGCCGAACCGCCAAACCCCATCGTCAACGAGCTGGTGATCCTGCCGGATATCGAGAAACGGCTGGAAGCCTTCGTACGCCTCGGACACGGCATCATCATCTTCCCGGGTGGGGTCGGCACCGCCGAAGAGCTGCTCTATCTGCTCGGCATCATGATGCATCCGGCCAACGAGCGGCAGCCGATGCCCATCATCCTGACCGGCCCGAAAGAGAGTGCCGACTACTTCCGTGCCATCGACGACTTCATCAAGGCGACCCTCGGTGAACCGGCGACCAAGCTCTACCGGATCATTGTCGGCGATGCACCGGAAGTGGCCCGGGTGATGAAAGAGGCGATGCCGAAAATCCGCGAATACCGCAAATCTGTCGGCGATGCCTACTCTTTCAACTGGTCCCTCAAGATTGAGCCGGAGTTCCAGCTCCCCTTCGAGCCGGATCACGCCAGCATGGCCAGTCTGGATCTGCACCGCAACCAGCCGCCCCAGTTGCTGGCCGCCAACCTGCGTCGTGCCTTCTCCGGCATCGTCGCCGGCAACGTCAAGGAAGGGGGCATTCGCGCCATCGAGAAGAAGGGCCCCTTCAAGCTGCATGGCGACAAGGAGCTGATGCACCTGATGGACAAACTGCTGGAGAGCTTCGTCAAGCAGCAGCGGATGAAGCTGCCGGGCAGCCAGTATGTGCCCTGCTACGAAATCGTCCGCTAGGGTACGACAGCCACATCATCGACAGAGGGGCGCATCGGCGCCCCTCTTTATTGGCGCTATACCTTCCCGACCGCCATCAATCTCCCATAAGGCGAGCGGTTTGTTACAATGGGGTGTCCCGACCGCCAAGAGTGCCCCATGTCAACTATCCGGCCACACCTGCTCATCATCGATGCCCTCAACCTCATTCGCCGTCTGCACGCGGTACAGGCCCAGCAGGCATTGACACCTGCCCAGGCGCTGGTTGCAACCCGCGCCAACCTTATCAATACCTGCCGCAAGCTGCTGGCCAATAGCGAGCCGACCCATGTCATTGCCGTGTTTGATGGCGAGGTGCATAGCTGGCGCAAAGAGGTCTATGCGGCCTACAAGGCGGGGCGAACCCCCATGCCCCCCGAACTGCGTGAGGGGTTGGCAACCCTGCAGGATGCCTTTTGGGAGTGCGGGGTCGATGCCCTGCTCTCCGAGACCGATGAAGCGGATGATCTCATCGCCACCCTCGCCAGCGGCATCGCCAGCCATGGCCATCAGGCGACCATCATCTCCACCGACAAGGGGTTCTGCCAACTGATCTGCCCGCAGATCCGGGTGCGCGACTACTTCAACAAGCGCTGGCTGGATGCCGCCTTCGTCCAGCAGCAATATGGGGTAGTCCCTGCTCAGCTGGTCGATTTCTGGGCGCTTACCGGTATCGGGGGCTCCAATATCAAGGGGGTTCCGGGGATCGGCCCCAAGACCGCCACCCAGCTGTTGCAGCAATATGGCAATCTGGCAGCCATGCTCGAAGCCTGCCAGCAAGAGGACGCCGCCAAGCCCCTGATCAAGCTGCGCCAACATCAGGATGAGGCCCTGCTGGCCCAGCGGCTGGTGCGCTTGCAGCGGGATATTCCGCTGGGATTCAACCTGCGGGACATCCGCTACCCGCCCCAGCCGGACTAAAGTGCCGAACAAAAATGCAGACAAGGGCGTGAACCATGACGAGACTCACCCTCGCTGTTGATAAAAGTGAGTAGAATGTAAAGGAATGTGGTTGGTTTGCTGAGTAAATGCTATAAAGCAGCCCCATCCTCCCCTATACCCTGGAAGTGGAACCCTCTCATGTCCAAAAGAAAAATTACCGTGATCCCCGGCGACGGCATCGGCCCCAGCATCATTGAATCAGCCATCCAGATCCTGACTCATGCGGGCTGTGATTTTGAGTACGAATACGCTGATGCGGGTCTGGTTGCCCTCGAGAAGCATGGCGAGCTGCTGCCCCAGGCTACCCTGAATCTGATTGAGAAGAACAAGGTGAGCCTGAAAGGGCCATTGACCACACCGGTCGGCGGCGGTTTTACCTCCATCAACGTCTCCCTGCGCAAGAAATTCAACCTCTACGCCAACGTGCGTCCGGTCATCTCCTTCAAGGGCACCAGAAGCCGTTACGACAACATCGACATCATCACAGTGCGTGAAAACACCGAAGGGATGTACTCGGGAGCAGGTCAGAAGCGCAGCGATGACAACAAGAGTGCCGAGGCGATGAGCATCATCACTCGCGAAGGGGCCGAGCGCATCGTCAAGTTCGCCTTCGAGCTGGCCCGTCAGGAAGGGCGCAAGAAGGTCACCATCATCCACAAGGCGAACATCCTCAAGTCGACCTCCGGCCTGTTCCTCGAAGTGGCACGTGAAATCGCCAGTCACTACCCGGATATCCCGAGCGAAGAGATGATCGTCGATGCCGCCTGCATGAACCTGGTGATGTACCCGGAGCGTTTCGATGTCATGGTCACCACCAACCTGTTCGGCGACATCCTCTCGGATCTCTGCGCAGGTCTGGTCGGCGGGCTGGGCATGGCGCCGGGTGCCAACATCGGCGATGGCGCGGCCATCTTCGAAGCGGTCCACGGCTCTGCGCCTGACATAGCTGGCAAGAATATCGCCAACCCGACCTCGGTGATCCTCGCCTCTATCCAGATGCTGGAGTACCTCGGCATGCAGGATAAGGCCGAGCGGATCCGCGAGGCAGTACGAGCCACCATCGAATCCGGTGATCGGGTCACACGAGATCTGGGTGGCACGGCCTCCACCAGCGAATTCACCCAGGCAATCATCGATCGCCTGTGAGTTAATTCATTGATTTCAAAAGGGAGCTTCGGCTCCCTTTTTTATGTTTCCGAATCCTTTGCCACTCCCCAAACAGCAACTATGTTCAATAGAGAAGAAGAACAGGGAGTGTTTTTCATGAAGGGATACGGGTGCTATCTGGTTTCGGGTTTGATGCTGGTTTGTGGTGCTGCAAGTGCCTTCGAACATGCTCAATCAACCCAAACCGCCAAACTGCCGCAGCAGGAAAAACGGACTGCCACCGAGGTATGGCGTTCAAGCCTGGATACCAACGACCTGCTCAAGGCACCCAAACCCCTGTCGTTTGGTATTGAAGTCTCCACCGACAACTTTGGTAATCAAAAGATCACCTCCTACCCGCAGCTTAATCTGACCCCGGCAAAGAGCGTCAGTCTGTCGGTCGAACGCTTCAGACCCAAGGTCAAGTTTAAGGCTGGCGGAATGAACACCGCCCTCAGGCTGAGAGGAGACGGGATAAAGATGCAATTCAATCCGGTCGACAAAACCATCCCGCTGCAGATAGAGATCAAGGTGACCGACGACGAATCCTCCCTGCGCCTCGATTACCGTTTCTGATATTTTCCGGCAGCCGAATAGCAAAAGGCCGACAGGTTTCCCTGTCGGCCTTGGTATTTATCGTACGGGCAGAACTGCTACATCACGCCTTGGGCTCGAGTTTGGAGACCCAGTACTTGTTGTAAACATGCACAGTGATCTCTTCTCGATCGTGATAGAGCTGCTTGGCCTGGATCACGAACGCGTTGTCGATCTCCTTGAGCATCTCGCGCAGCACTTCGATATTGTGTACCGATTCAGCATAACGCTTCTTCATCGGCAACTTGAGGTTGAACATCGCCTCCTGGCAGTCACCCTCACGGAACCAGTCCGCAATCATGTGAACGACCCGCGCCGGTTTATCGACCATGTCGCACACCAGCCAGTAGGTGTTCTTCTTGCTCGGACGCCAGACGAAACCGTCATCCCGGATATGCTTGACCTGACCGGTATCCATCAGGGATTGGGCCATCATGCCGTTGTCGACCGCCGTCACCATCATGCCACGGCGCACCAGCTGATAGGTCCAGCCACCCGGGCAGGCCCCCAGATCCACTGCCTTCATGCCTGAGCAGAGACGCACATCCCACTCTTCCCGCGGCACGAACACGTAAAACGCCTCCTCCAGCTTGAGGCTGGAGCGGCTCGGTGCATCGGCCGGGAAGCGCAGGCGCGGGATCCCCATGTGGAATCCGGAGTTGTTGAACGAATAGGAGTAGCCCAGCAAGACATGATCATTGGCCATGAAGAAGGCGTGGAACACCGGACGGTTTGGCGTCTCCTTCTTGGTCAGGATCTCGTTGCTGCGCAGCGCCTGACGAAGCGGCACGGTGAACTTGCGGCAGAAGGCCGACAGCTCTTTCGCTTCGTTGGTGTCCGCGGTTTCGACACGCAAATCGCCGCAAATGGTGTAGTCACTCACCGCCTCAAGGATGGGGGAGATCCTGTCCGCGACATCCAGATCCTTCAGCTCATGGGTGACCACCAGCATCTGGCGGATGAAGATGAGCTCCCGGAATGGTAGCTTGCGAGCCAGCAGGTCCGCCTGCTCCTCGTCATACAGTTCGAAGATCACATAACCGCTGTCGTCCTTGACCCGGGCGAAACCGTAGCACTGCATGTTACCGGCACGCTCGGTGATCTCTGCAGCCGCCTCTTTCTCAAAACCGGGGCGGCAATAAAGCAGCAGATTATTCATTTTTTCCTCCAAGACGACAGCCAGCCCAGATCAGGGCCGTCCATCCCAACATAAAACAGAGGCCACCGGCCGGGGTAATCAACCCCAGCCCCTTGCTGTCAAGCAGCACCATGGCGTAAATACTGCCGGAAAATCCGATGATCCCCAGCACAAAAGCGGTGCCAGCCAGGTGGATCACCTTGCTGCGCACACCACACCAGCCCAGAACCAGCAGGGCCAATGCGTGAAAAAACTGATATTGCACGGCGGTATTGAATGCCGCCAGACGCTCAGGCGTAATGCCGGTCGCCGCCAATCCATGGGCGCCATAAGCCCCCAGCATGGTGGCCGTCAACCCGAAGAGACCGGCCAGTATCAGCCAATGTCGATGGATCTGCATCCTCACTCTCCCTCTCTCATCGCGGCTGGCAATAAAGCCAACCCTCTCGTGCTATCCATGCCGGGCCACAAAATGGCTGATGGCCGCCGCTGCATGCTGCATATTCTCCTGCTCACTCACGCCACTGGCTTTATGCGGTTTGAAACCATGATCACCATCGGTCAACCAATGGACCGATACGGCGGGTGAGAAGGGGAAATCGGCCAGTTCGGCGCTACTACCGAAGGTATCGCGCTCCCCCTGCAACAGCAGGGTTGGTACTGCAATATGCTTGAGTACCTCGCCTCGCCAGCTGTCGGGCTTGGCCGGAGGGTAGAAAGGATACCCGAGAATGAGCAATCCTGCAGCATTCATCTCACCCTCGCCTTCGCTGTACAGTTCCGCCGCCATCCGCCCGCCCATCGACTTGCCCGCCAGAAACAGCCGTGGATGGGCAAACTCGCGGATCATGTCGCGCCAATGGGCTAGCAGCACAGGTGCTCTGTCCGGCGGGCGGCGCTTGCCATCCTGTGCACGCTTTGTCATGTAGGGAAAGTTGAAGCGCACCACTTCGATGTCGGGGCCAGCCAGCAGACGTGACAACTCGGTAAGAAAGGCATGATCCATCCCCGCGCCTGCCCCGTGGGCCAGCAAAATGCGAACGGGGGCATCAATTGCCCCCTCGCGGATTACATCAGACATCGGCGAGCCTTGCCCTGCGACGCGCCTCTTCCTGCTCCACCAGCTCCAGCATCCAGTCGCGGAAGGCAACGATCTTGCCCTGATCAGACTGCTGCTCCTGACACACCAGATAGAAAGCATTTTTGCTCACCAGCACCTGCTCGAATGGGCAGATAAGGCGGCCGGCCTCAATCTCGGGTTGTGCCAGCACGCTGTGGCCAAGCGCCACCCCCTGGCCGTGGATCGCCGCCTGGATCACCATGGTGGAGTGGCTGAAGATGGGCCCCTGATTGACGTTGGGTGCATCGATATCGAGCTGGCGGAACCAGGCCTTCCAGTCGCGGCGGGAGGTATCGTGCAGCAGGGTATGAAGAGTCAAATCTTGCGGCGTACGCAACGGTTTGGGCCCGGTCAGCAGCAAGGGGGAACAGACCGGGATCAGGTATTCGGTATGGAGCTTGTCCGAGCGCAGACCCGGCCAGTTGCCGCGGCCGTAGTAGATGGCGACATCCACATCGTCGGTAAGCGACCCTTCATCGAGGTCGACCGCCTTGATCCGCACGTCGATATCGGGGTGGCGCTCGCTGAACTTGACCAGCCGCGGCACCAGCCACTGGATGGCGAAACTCGGCTGCAAACTGACAGTCAACGCCCCCTTGGCACTGCGGGCCAGCAGCTTGTCGGTCGCCTCAGAGATGGAGGCAAAGATGTCCTTGATATCCAGGAAATAGCCCTGCCCCTCTTCGGTCAGCAACAAGGAGCGATTTTTGCGGCGGAACAGCTTGATGCCAAGATACTCCTCCAGCGCCTTGATCTGGTGACTGATGGCAGCCTGAGTCACAAACAACTCTTCTGCTGCGCGGGTAAAGCTTAAGTGACGAGCCGCTGCTTCAAAGGCCTTGAGGGCATTGAGCGGGGGTAAACGACGAGACATGACACCAGCCGACGATGAGTTTTTCTAATGGGGCGCATTATAATTTGTCGGTTGCGGGTCGACCAGTGAATAAACATAATTCGCCCAGCAATCAGTCGTCATATGGCTCACATTTTCTACTACGTGTTGGTTTACATGTGTTTTTAGTGAGTCTTTCGACTGCGATTGTGGTGTTGTGTTTCTTCCTCTGCGGGAAGAGGGGCTCAAATCTCACCGGTTTGACCCAGTCTGTCATCTGAATGTGTTTGGCGCCTCCAGCTGGATGGCGCCTTTTTTCATCTCTTCTATACCTTGAACTGCCCCACCAGCTGCTGCTGTTTGTCAGCCAGCGCAGAGAGCTCGCGACCATTTTCGGCGGAGGTCGCCGCCTCGGCCCGTATGGTGTGGCTCACATCGCGAATGTTGCTGACGTTGCGGTTGATCTCGTCCGCCACCCGGCTCTGCTCCTGTGCCGCCCGGGCAATCTGCTCGTTCATCTGATGGATGGTGGAGACCGACTGGATAATCTGCTCCAGCACCTGCACCGAGAGATCCACCTTGGCGAGCGTCTCGTCAGCCTGACCATGACCATCGCGGATCGCCTTGACCACGGCGCCGGTACCGGATTGCAGTTGGCTGATCAGGGTCTGTATCTCGACGATGGCATTCTGGGTGCGACCCGCCAGATTGCGCACCTCATCAGCCACCACGGCAAAGCCACGGCCCTGCTCACCGGCCCGCGCCGCTTCAATAGCCGCATTCAGCGCCAGCAAGTTGGTCTGCTCGGCAATCCCCTGGATCACGATAAGAATGTCATTAATGTTGTCGCTGTTAGCCGAGAGCCGCTCCACCACCGGCTGAGCATCGTTGATGATGGTCATCAGCTTGCGCATCGCCTCCTGGGTGTCGGCAACGACATATTTGCCCTCTTGCGCTGCAGCGTCAGTGGTGTTGGCAGCCGCCACCGCCGAGCCGGCATTACCGGAGACCTGCAACGCCGTGGCGCTCAGCTCCTCAAATGCCGTCGCCACCAGATCGATCTCCTGATACTGGGCCTGCATGCCACTGCTGGTGCGCTCGGCCACTTGCGCGGCTCGCTCGGCACTGTTGCGCGTACCGGAGACGGTATCAATCACCTGACTGATGGTGGATTGCAACTTGTTGAGGAAGCTGTTGAACCACTTGGCCAGCTCGCCGATCTCGTCTTGCCGCTGGATCTCGATACGCTGGGTCAAATCCCCCTCGCCGCTGGCGATATCCTTGAGACGGGCAACAACGGCGCGGATGGGCGCCACAATCTGGCGCGCCATCAACCAGATAAAACTCAGGGCCACCAGCGAGATCAGCACCCCGATTGACAGCTGCGAGACCACGCTGCGATTGGCCTCACTGGCCAGCTCATCTTGCAGTTGCTGGGCCGAGGCCAGCACTACGGCCCGTGGCAATTCAATGTAGATGCCCCATTTACGGTCGGTGCCACGCATGGATACCGGGACAAAGGTCTGCAACAGGGCGCCATCGCTGCTCCAGCGAGTCAGCTCCTGACCCTGACTGAGCCAGCTTTTCAGCTCGCTGGCCAGCCCCTGATACTTCTGATCCAGCCCGCGCCCCATGGTCACATCGAACTCATCGGCTCCCGCCACACGCCCCTCGTGACTGACCAGCAAGATTCTGCCCTTGCCGTCATAGAGCTCCTTGTCCATGGCACTGACCAGACTCTGCAAAGTGGCCAGCGAGATATCGACCCCGACCATCCCCAACAGGGTCTCCTGCTCCAGCAGCGGGACCGTCACCGAGGTCATCAATATCTGTTTATCGCCCACATCGTCCAGATAGGGCTCCAGCAGGCAGAGGGCACGGGTGCGAATACTGCAGCGATACCACTCGTTTTCGATTCCACCAGCCTCGGTCGGGCTCTCATCGGCCAGTACATCCTCATTCTGCACTTCCGGCTCAATCTTGCCGTTGTCGTAGGCCCAGTAACTGGAAAAACGCCCCTTGTCGTTGGAACCTAGCGCCGTTGAGCCCTGATAGTTGCTGTCTTCCCCATCCAGCTGGTCAGGCTCGAACACCGCATAGACACCAAGCAGATTGGTCGATGAGGCAACGGCATCGTGCAGTTGCTGATTGACGGCGCTGCGCAGCGCCTCCGAATGGACAAAGTTCTCAGCCGCATTCTTGCGCTGGAACAACACGCTCTCCGCCAGCAAACTGGCGCGGAAATAGGCTTCGTCGAGATAGCTGGTCACCTTGGCCGCCTGCTCCGACCCCATCGCCTTCATCCAGTTCTCGGCAGACTGCTGCGCCTCGTGCATGGTGGCTTGCCGCACCTGCTGTTGCATCTTGTTCGCGTTGTAAATCGAGGAGGCAACCAGAGCGGCGGCTGTCACCAACAGACAGCAACCGGCGATCAGGGTAATCCGACCCTGGACAGAAAGAGCGCTCATGCCAATATTCCTACGTCATATAGATATGGATAGATTATCGACTTTATAAACAAAAACTTAACTCTCTCACAGCAAATCCAGCGAGAGTTGATTAACTTCACCCTCTTTTGGCAAACCCACCACCAAGCCCAGCAGACGAACCGAACGCCCTTGCGCCCGCTGTAGCCCCTCTTTGAGTAGAGGAACGAACAGGGCTGGCTGATAGCCACCCTGACTGCGATAGACGGTGGTCTGGTGGAAGTCGGCAAACTTGAGTTTAATCCCCTGCCCCATCACCTGCTCGGCAGGACACGCCAGCTGAAATCGCCGCTCCAGCTCCGGCAACAGTTGCTGCAATACCGTCAGGCAAGCGGCTTCGTCACAAACATCGTTCGCCAGGGTGGTCTCCACCCCGATGGTTTTGCGGATCCGGTGCGCCTGCACCGGCTGTTCATCCAGCCCCCAGATCCGGGTCGTCAGCATCTCCCCCAGCTTGCCAAAACGGCTGCACAGCTCTTGTGCCGACAAGGCCCGCGCATCCTCACAGGTGTAAAGCCCCTGCGCCTCCAGCCGCTCGGCAGTCTTGCGCCCCACCCCGGGCAGTTTGCCGAGGGGCAACTGGCAGACAAATTCGGCCACTTCATCGGGACGAATGACAAACAGACCATCAGGCTTGCGCTGCTCCGAGGCGAGCTTGGCGAGAAACTTGTTGGGGGCCACTCCGGCCGAAGCGGTCAATCCCAGTTCGGTAACAATGGCTTGCCGGATCTCTTGTGCCATCAGGGTGGCGCTACCGCCACAACAGCGACTGTGGGTCACATCGAGGTAAGCCTCGTCCAGCGACAGTGGTTCAACCTGATCGGTATAGCGCAGGAAAATGGCCCTGAGCTGACGGGAGATATCCTTGTACACCGCCATTCGCCCCGGGATCAGTACCAACGGCGGGCAGAGTTTTTTCGCCAGTGCGCTCGGCATGGCGGAGCGCACACCGAACCGGCGCGCCACATAGTTGCAGGTCGAGATGACACCGCGCCGCTCGGAGGACCCACCGATGGCAAGCGGCACCTCCCGCAACGCCGGATTGTCCCGCATCTCCACCGCGGCAAAAAAGCAGTCCATGTCGATATGGATGATCTTGCGCATACCACTGTATAAATAAACAGACATGGAACCATCTTACCCCAAGGATAACCGCAGCTCTATCTCTCTCGTTGCGGCTAAAATAGTAGACTCCAAGGAGACCTTTACTACCACAATGACAAGGAGCGTTCGGGATGAAATATCTTTGGCTGGGACTCTGTTTGCTGCCGTTGACCGGCATCGGCAAGAACAACCCAACGGCAGAGTGCCGCTGGCTGTACGACCGGATTGAGATACTGGAACAGGCCATCAAGAAAGGGGACAAGCTCGGCACAGAGCAAGAGTTGTCACGCTGGAAAACTGAGTACAACAAAAAACAGTGCTCACAGTACGACTACTGAGCCGGACAAGATGGCGTGACCGACAACGGCAGATAACAAGCGGGCCCCGATCAAGATGACCGGGGCCCGTTTTAAATGCATGGCCAGCTTGATTCTGCAGCAGAGTGCGCTCAAGGCAGCACCATAGGGCCAGCGACAGTGGCCGCCACCTCATCCCCGCGCAGCACCCGAACCAGTTCAAGGGCAAACTCAATGGCACTGCCCGGCCCCTGACTGGTGATAAGGTGATGAGCCTCATCCCTGACTACCCGCTCATGTGACAGCTGCGATGTCGGTAGTCGGGACTGAAAGCCGGGATGACAGGTGACGATGGCATCCCCCAGCAGAGCGTGATGTTGCAACACCACCACAGGGGCGGCGCAGATGGCAGCACGCCAGCGACCAAGAGCGGCCTGCTCTTTGAGCAGATCGATGGCCAGTGGGGTATCGCGGATCACTTCGCTGCCGGGCAAACCGCCGGGTACCACGATGGCTTCAAAATCCCGACGTGTCAGCTCGTCGATATGACAATCGGCCACCAGCTGTACCCCACGCGATGCCTTCACCTGCCGAGACCCGGCAGGGCAGCAAGAGGCCTGCACCACCTCGATGCTGGCGCGCACCAGGGTATCGACAATCGCAACCGTCTCGATCTCTTCCGACCCGGGGGCCACCAGCACCAGTACACTCACGTTCGCCTCCTTGCAGCTTGCTCTGCCATGTAAAAGATCAGACGGCCTGACTCTTCTCTTTAATCGCCTGATAGAGACCCTGATTGACCGGTACGGCAATGCCATGCCGGGTAGCCTTGACCAGCAGGAAGCCGGTGATGGCCTCAATCTCGGTCTCGCGTCCCAGCTCCATATCCTGATGCATGGAGGAGTAATTGTCAGCGGTCAGTTCCACCACTGTCATCACCCGACGCTGCAACTCCTCTGCCGTTGTTGCAACTCCTTCGGCGCACATCACATCCGCCACCTCCACGCAGATCTGCTGCAGGGCATCGGCAAAACGGGGGCCAGCCAGCTCGCCATTTTTCAGCTTGTAGAGGGCCGTCAGGGGATTGATGGCACAGTTGATGGCCAGCTTTTGCCACTGGCGCGCCAATACCTGCTCATCCCAGCCAGCCTGCCCCAGTGCCAGCGCCAGCTCGTCCGCGAGCGCGGCATGGGCCTTGGCGGCATCGTTGATCGGGCCAAGCCAGGTTTCCCCCTTGCCAGTATGACGGAAGACAAAATGGCCGCACTGCATGGCACCATGACTGGTGACACCGGCAATCACCGGATTGTGCGGGAACATCTCGACCACCTGCTCGGCAATGCCCATCCCGTTGTGCAGCAGCACGATCGGCACGCCGGCATCCAGCTTACCCACCAGCGGCATCAGTGCGGCAATCACCTGACTGGCCTTGGTCATCACCAGCAGACGCTGGATCTTGCCGGGTTTGCTGACAAATCCGCGCTCGATATTGAGCAGCTGGACATGCCCCTCCAGCGAGGTGAAATCGATCCCAGGATGGAGCGTGGACTTATGATGTTCGCGCAACAAGACACGGGTGGATTGACCACTCTGGGTCAGCAGGGAGGCAAAAACGCCGCCGAGGGCGCCACAACCCAACAGTGACCACTTCGGAGTAACGGGTGGAATAACGGGCTGTCGGGAATTTTTTAATCCGCTTGGCATGGTGTGACTCTGTCAGGGTAAGGGTTGCAATCCTCTCAACCTGTTACCGGGGATAAGTGAAGATGTCGCTGGTGGACACTAACGGGTCCACCCGTCCTGTGCGCAGGGGATTCTAGCAGAGCAACCCCATCAAAATCAGCAAATTTGCCCGTTTTCTGGTAGATTTGCCCCCCGATAACGCAACATGAGGAGCTCCGGCTATGCCGTCATTCGATATTGTCTCTGAAGTCAAAATGAACGAGGTGTTGAACGCAGTCGACAACGCCAATCGTGAACTGGCCACCCGTTTCGATTTTCGTGGGGTAGAAGCCAGCTTCGAGTTGAACAAGGAAGAGGTAAAGCTGGAAGCCGATGCCGATTTCCAGCTCAAGCAGATGGTCGAAATCCTGCGCGGTGCCCTGCTCAAGCGCAACATCGAAAACAGCTCCATGGAAGTGGGTGACTCCGTTCACTCCGGCAAACGCTTCCACCTGACCGTCAAGTTCAAACAGGGGATCGAGAAAGAGATCGCCAAGAAGCTGGTCAAGCTGATCAAGGACTCCAAGATCAAGGTACAGGTCGCCATCCAGGGTGATGAAGTACGTGTCACCGGCAAGAAGCGTGACGATCTGCAAGAGACCATGGCACTGGTCCGTGGCGCCGAACTGGGTCAACCGATGCAGTTCCAGAACTTCCGCGACTGATTTATCCACTCAGCCGTGGCGCACTTGATGACTCGCGCCACGCTATCTAAATCGCGGCCATAAAAAAACCGGAGCAGATGCTCCGGTTTTTTGTACCCCAAGTTTTATTAGAACTTGTAGGTAACAGAGAAGTAGTGGCCGAAACCGGTAGACTTGAACGCGTCAGAGTTGTCGATACCGTAGATTTCGTTGAAGTACTTCAGACCGTAGCCAACGGCATAACGGTCGGAATGCCAGTAGATACCGTGGAAGGTTCCCAGACCATCAGAATGACTGGTTTCTTTCATGCCCCAGGTGTAATCCAGATAACCTTGGTAAGAGACGAAGCTGCCATTGGAGAAGGTATAGAAAGGTTTGAACCAGTTCATGGAGAACTGTTGGCCGTTCCAGCCTTCGCCTTGACCACTGAAGGTTTCGTTAGCATGACGCTTGTACAGGTTCATACCAACTTTGCCAAACCACGGCACCATAACGTCAGCACCCAGACCTACAAATGCATCATTCAGGCCTTGTACACCACCGATGTTAAACAGGGTGGCAACGTAAACTTCTTGCACCGGACCAAAAGAGAGGTCTTGGCCAGTCAATGCATCCAGAGATACACGCGGAGCAAACTTCATGAAGAGGTTTTCTTGCTTGTGCTTGTCGCTGTGCTTGGAGTCAAAAATATCGAAGTAATCGACGTAACCATACAGGTCAAAAATGCCTGAACGACCACCAAACTCCATCTCGAAATAAGTATCGTTGTAACCATCCGGACCATGGGGCTTCTGATCGATGGTGTGCATGATATTGAACTGCATCCACTTGTAGTCATTCTTGTGGATATCACCGCTGTAGTCAGCAGCGAAGGCCGGGGTAGCGGCAGCAGCCAGCAGACCGGCAGCGATCAGAGTCTTGGTAAATTTGGCCATTTTATTGGTCTCTTGTGCGTTAGTTGAGGTTTTCCGTAGCCTGCCCACAAGGAGCGAGAGGGATTCTAATCAAATAAAATTGGGGGTGAAACAACTTCTCGGGAACTTTATCCGGAAGTGTGAATCTAATCACCCCCGATTCTACGCAAACGCTTGCTATTTGTCAGCCGTTGAGAGCAACTCACTCCCTTTTCTGGCGACAAGCACAATCAACAACAACACGGGCAAGCCCAATAAACTGGTTCCGACAAAGAAGGCGCTGTAGCCAATCTGCTCCACAACCTGCCCGGAAAAACCGGCCAGCAACTTGGGTAGCAGCAACATTACCGAGCTGAACAGGGCGTACTGAGTGGCCGAAAATGCCACATTGGTCAGGCTGGAGAGATAGGTCACGAAGGCTGCGGTAGCGATACCGGCACTGAGGTTGTCGAGGGAAATGATCAGCGTCAGCAGTTCCAGGTTGTGACCAACCTGATTGAGCAGGGCAAACAGCAGGTTGGTGCTGGCGGTGAGCAGCGCCCCCAAGAACAGGATGCGCAGCGTGCCGAAGCGCATCACCAGCACGCCCCCCAGTGCCGCCCCCACCAGCGTCATGATGACGCCAAACACCTTGGTAATAGTGGCAACCTCAGTCTTGCTGAACTGCATATCCACATAGAAGCTGTTGGACATCACCCCCATCACCACATCGGCAACCCGATAGCAGGCGATCAGAGCCAGGATCAGCAGCGCCGAGCTGCCATAGCGACGAAAGAAGTCGGCGAACGGACACCAGACCGCCTCATAGGCCCAGGCCCCGGCACTCGCCAGCAGCGCAGGCCACCCTTTTTCCAGGAGCTGCGCCTTGCGTTCGGCCTGTTGTTTACCCTGCTCGGCCAGATCGATATCCGGCTCATGGCAAAACAGCGTGGTGATGACCCCGAGTGACATCAGACCCGCCATCACCAGATAGGTAATCTGCCAGCCACGATAGTCATAGCCACTGTTGCTGCCAAACCAGGCTGCCAGCGCCAGCGCACCGGCGCCCGCCATGATCATCGCCATTCGGTAGCCAGTCATGTAGGAGGCAGCCATCGCCGCCTGTAGCCGCTCGGGGGCAGATTCGATGCGATAGGCGTCGATAACGATATCCTGAGTCGCCGAGGCAAAGGCCACCAGCAGGGCAAACATCGCCAGCTGGGCCAGCTCGGTCTTGGGATCGCAGAACGCCATGCCGACCAGCGCGGCGGCAATCAGCAACTGGGAGAAGAACATCCAGCTACGACGACGCCCCAGCAGCGCGGAGAGCAACGGCAGCGGCATGCGATCCACCAGCGGCGACCACAACCATTTAAAGCCATAAGCGAGCGCCACCCAGCTCATATAGCCGATATCGGTCAGGCTGACATCGGCCTCGCGCAACCAGAATGAGAGGGTACCGAACACCAGTAGCAACGGCAGACCCGATGAAAAACCCATGGCAAAGAGAATAAACACCCGAAATTCGAGATAGACGGCGAGGGACTCTCTCCAGCTTGGTTTGCGGATCATGTTCAACTACCTGACGACTTTGGAAAAGTGCGTCATTTTGGCAGGTTGATGGCAGATAGCCAAGGCGAGCAAAGAGATAGGCAAAAGAAGCCCGGATAGAGAAAAGGCCCATCCCGAACGGGATGAGCTTTGTATTGTGGCCTGACGAGGGCGAGGTGACGAGCCGCGTCCGGCGAGAGTTACTTGCCCGCTTTTTTGTCGACTTTCTTGTCTGCCGGAGTTTCTGCCAGCAAGACCACCTTCTTCAGAATGATGGGACTGGTCGGCACATCGTTGGCGCGCAAAATGGGGCTGTAACCGGTCTGTACCTGAGCCAGTTTGTCCAGCACCTCCATCCCCTGAACCACCTGACCGAACACGGTATAACCCGCAGAACCACCGGCGTTGAGGTTATTGTTGTCGACCAGATTGAAGTAGAACTGGCGAGTAGCGCTGTCAACTGCCTGAGTACGGGCCATAGCGATGGAGCCACGCTTGTTGGGCAGACCGCCGCGCGACTCGTTGACCACAGGCTCATAAGTCGGCAGTTGCTGGAACTGCTGGTTGTAGCCCCCACCCTGTACCACGAAATCCTGGATCACCCGGTGGAAGATGCTGCCGTCATAGCTGCCATCAGCCACGTAGCGCAGGAAGTTCTTCACCGTCTGGGGCGCCTGCTTGGACGCCAGCTCCACCACGATATTGCCGTGGTTGGTCTCCATTCTGACTTTCGGGCCTGCGAACGCCAGCGGGGCGATCAGCATGGCCAGCAACCAGAGTTTTTTCATCATCAGACCCCTGCACCATTCGGTTGACCTTTCAGGTAACCGCGCAGCGCATCATCCGCCATGATCTGCTGCAGCACGCTACCCAGTTGCAGGTTCAGTGTAGACTCCAGGTCGGCCATGCTTGGCTCGCTCGGGCTCTCCTTGCTGGAGGACATGTTGAACTGCTTGGTCAGACGGTTGCCCTGGAAATCGGCGATCACCTGCAGGCTGACGCGGGATTTGGTGACATAGGTAAAGGTCTTCTCTTCCACATTGACTGCGGCGTTGGAGATCACCAGCGTCAGGTTGGTAGTGCCACTGTTGCCCACTTCCAGACCCTGGCTGCGCAGCCCTTCGGCCAGCCGCTCGGCCATCAGCAGGTTGAGCGGACGCTCGCTGTTGACCAACACGGGCGCTTTCTCTTTATGTTTGATGGAGAAGACGTAGGCAGCCTCACGCTTGTCCACCCCTTCCATGGTGATGCGATTGCCAGAGTAGTATTGCTGGTTGGCGGGGATCACCTGCGGATTGAGCAGCGCTGTCTCCGGCCAATGGGTGGCACACCCGCCCAGCATCAGGGCGGCCAGCAGCAAGAGTGACTTTTTCATCATGGTTTCCTTTGGCTTTAGCGTTTGATGGCTTTCAAAATAACGAATTTGCTGTTCGACGCAACGACTTGTGCGTTGGCAAACAAGCGCTTGAGTTTGTTGTGATAGTCCAGATGACGGTTGCCTACTATCCAGAGTTCACCCCCTTGAGGCAACACCCGGTGCGCATCGCTGAACATCTGCCAGGCGATATGATCGGTGATCGCCTGCAGCTGATGGAAAGGAGGGTTGCAGAGGATCCGATCCGCCGAGCCGATCTCCACCCCGTCGAGACAGTTATTGACCATAAAGCGGGCGCGCGGCAGTGCATCGGGCAGATTGTGCTCGACGTTGAGCTGTGCCGAGGCAACCGCCATATAGGATTCATCGATAAAGGTCACCTCCACCTCGCTGTCTTTGGCGAGCAGCGACAGACCCAGCACCCCGTTGCCACAGCCCAGATCGATCACCTTGCGGGCACTGTGGATGGGCAGGTTATCCAGCATAAAGCGGGCACCAATATCGAGACTGGTGCGCGAGAAGACATTGGCATGGTTGTGGATTAGCATGCCACTCCCCTCCAGCGGCCAGACAGTCGGGAAGGGGTTGGCCAGCGCGGGTTGTCCGGCCTGCGGCTCGCAGTGAATAAGGCGCGCCTTTTTCCAGGCCAGCGAGGTACGGGTAGGCCCCAGATACTTCTCAAACAACTTGAGGGTGGAAGTATGAATATCCTTCGCCTTGCCGGCAGCGATAACGCGGGTTGCCGGTGTCACCACCGCACGCAATGCCAGCAGTTGCTGCTCCAATAGAGCCTGATATTTGGAGACCTTGATCACTACCAGCGCAGGGGCATCGGGCAGCGGCGCCAGCGCATCCTGCAAGCGGATCCCGCCTGCATCCAGTCCGTTTTCGGCCAGATTGTCCAGGGTCGCCCGCTCACTGATGTAGGAGTCGGTGACGCAGCAGGGGGAGTGCGGATGCAGATAGGCGGCCAGCGCGCCAAAACCGTCATTCATGATGATGACGGGGCCCGCCTGCTCGAGGGGAGACTCCGCCAGGGTGTTGATCAGATATTCGTCAGCCGCATCCCAGGCTTGCAGAGTCTCCTGACTCTGGCGCGGATAACGGTAGAGCGTGAGCTGGCAATGGGGCGTCTCGAGAAGGGTTTGCATAGGATGAGTCCAACCTCGGCTTGATTCGGATAACAGGCGCCAGGGACGACGCAAAGTGGCGCTATTCTAGCGAGGAGCAGGAATTTCACCAGTTGCAAGCGCGTCAGAGCGCGCTGCTGATGGATGATTTCCCTCGCAAGGGGGTTATTCAGCCCCGCAACTGCCGATAGAATGGCCCGACATTCACGTTTCGGAAACAACACAGATGACCATGCAACAACTGATTGAAGCCAAGCTGACCGCCGCCCTCTCCCCCACCGTGCTGGAAGTGATCAACGAAAGCCACATGCATCGGGTTGAACCGGGCTCGGAGAGCCACTTCAAGGTGGTGATCGTCAGCGAGCAATTTGCAGGGCAGCGGCTGCTGGCACGCCATCGTCAGGTCAATTCGGTGCTGGCCGACGAGCTGGCCGGTGCCGTTCATGCACTGGCACTGCATACCTACACCGAGACCGAGTGGCAGGAAAAAGGCCATGCCCCGCGCACCCCGAGCTGCGTTGGCAAACCGTCACTCTCCTGAAACCGGTTGTACCACAGGATTTCCCCTCGAGAACCTGCCAACAAAAATTAAACAAATTTCCCCCATTGGCCCCGAAAAGGCTACATCCAAGGGGGTATATTTCGGCATCAAGGCTTTTTGTTGATAGTGGAGGCAACGGCAAATACCCCCATCGAGGTATCGAAATAAAAAAACCTTTAAAACCACTACTTACAAGGTGTCAGGGGCTTATTCATTGCAGGTTAATTTTGTGATGGCACGGGGATTTTGCCCATTTGGCATGGCAGAAAATGCACCTTAAGTGGTAAACTCAAGCGCTTTTGAGTGAGCCTGCATGTTGAATAATTGTTGAGCCTGCCCACCTGGCACAACCACAACATCGACTCATTCAACCACCCGTCGTGATGTATTTCTCGGCGCTAACCAACCTCTCCCGTAACGGTAGTGCAAGTAAGTATGATTACAATCAAAAGAGGACTGGACATCCCCGTGCTGGGTGCGCCAGAGCAAGTAATCTACGATGGCCCCGCCATCACCCGTGTTGCGACACTGGGCGAGGAGTTTGTGGGGATGCGACCTACTATGTTCGTCAAAGTAGGTGATCGCGTCATCAAAGGTCAGGATCTTTTTGAAGACAAGAAGAATCCGGGCGTTAAATTCACAGCTCCTGCCACCGGTGTGGTTTCAGAGATCAACCGTGGTGCCAAACGTGTTCTCCAGTCAGTGGTCATCGACCTCGACGGTTCCGATGAACAGGTGACGTTTGAGCATTTTGCCTCTGCCGAGCTGGCCAAGCTCGAGCGCAGCAAGGTGCAAGAGATCCTGGTCGCATCAGGTCAGTGGACTGCGTTGCGCACCCGTCCGTTCAGCAAAGTCCCCGCGGTAGCGTCTGCCCCGCGCGCCATCTTTGTGACTGCAATGGACACCAACCCGCTGGCTGCCGATGCCGAGCTGATTATCAAGGAACAGCCGCAGGCCTTCCTCGATGGTCTGGCCGTATTGACCCGCCTGACCGATGGCGCCGTCTACGTCTGTAAAGGCGAAGGCAGTCTGCCCCACTCTCCGCTGGCTCAGGTCAAGGAAGAGATCTTCGTTGGTCCGCACCCTGCCGGTCTGCCGGGTACCCATATCCACTTCCTGGATCCGGTTAGCAGCACCAAGGTGCAGTGGCACATCAACTATCAGGATGTGATTGCATTCGGCAAGCTGTTCACCACAGGTCAGATCTTCACTGACAAGGTGATCGCCCTGGCTGGCCCGAACGTGCTCAAGCCGCGTCTGCTACGTACCCGTCTGGGCGCCTGCATCAGCCAGCTCACCAACAATGAGCTGCGTGCCGACGAAAACCGTATCATCTCCGGTTCTATCCTGAGTGGTGCCAAAGCCGAAGGTGTTCACGACTACCTGGGCCGCTACCACAATCAGGTTTGCGTGCTGGGTGAAGGTCGCGAGAAAGAGTTCCTGGGCTGGATCAACCCCAGTGCCAACAAGTTCTCTATCACCCGTACCACCCTCTCTCATCTGATGAAGGGCAAGCTGATCAACTTCACCACCACTACCAACGGTAGTGACCGTTCCATGGTGCCTATCGGCAACTATGAGCGGGTGATGCCACTCGACATCCTGCCGACCCTGCTGCTGCGGGACATGGTCTCCGGCGATACCGACGGTGCGCAAGCACTGGGCTGCCTGGAGCTGGATGAGGAAGATTTGGCGCTCTGTACCTTTGTCTGCCCCGGCAAGACAGAGTACGGCCCGATCTTGCGTGAGTGCCTGACCAAGATTGAACTGGAAGGTTAAGCGATGAGTTTCAAGCAACTTCTTGAAAATATGGAACACCACTTCGAACCGGGTGGAAAGTACGCCAAGTACTATGCCCTGTTCGAAGCGGCGTACACCCTGTTCTACACCCCGGGTAGCGTTACCCGCAACGCCTCCCACGTTCGTGATGCGCTCGATCTGAAGCGCATGATGATCATGGTGTGGCTGGCCGTGTTCCCGGCCATGTTCTGGGGCATGTACAACGTTGGTAACCAGGCGATTGCCGCCATTGCCCACATGGGCTCGGCTGCTGGTGCCAGCAGCTGGCAATATGCCCTGGCTACCATGCTGGGCGCCTCCCTCGATCCGGCTGTAGCCGGTATCGGCAGCAAGATGCTGATTGGCGCCACCCACTTCTTCCCGATCTACATCACCGTCTTCTTTGTCGGTGGTTTCTGGGAAGTGCTGTTCGCCATGGTGCGCAAACACGAGATCAACGAAGGCTTCTTCGTAACCTCAATTCTGTTTGCCCTGATCGTGCCGCCCGAGCTGCCACTGTGGCAAGCTGCGCTGGGTATCACCTTCGGTGTGGTGATGGCCAAAGAGGTGTTCGGTGGTACCGGCAAGAACTTCCTGAACCCGGCGCTGGCTGGTCGTGCGTTCCTGTTCTTCGCCTACCCGGGCCAGATCTCCGGTGACGCCGTGTGGGTTGCCGTTGACGGCTTCTCCGGCGCGACTGCCCTGAGCCAGTGGGCCCAAGGCGGCCAGATGGCGCTGATCAACGGTGCAACCGGCCAGGCTATCAGCTGGATGGACGCTTTCCTGGGTAACCTGCCGGGTTCCATCGGTGAAGTCTCTACCCTGATGATCCTGCTGGGTGCAGCCATGATCGTCTACATGCGCATCGCCTCCTGGCGCATCATCGCCGGCGTGATGATCGGTATGATCGCCACCTCCCTGCTGTTCAACGTCATCGGTTCCGATACCAACCCCATGTTCAACATGCCGTGGCACTGGCATCTGGTACTGGGTGGCTTTGCCTTCGGTATGGCCTTCATGGCGACCGACCCTGTCTCTGCAGCCTTTACCAACAAAGGCAAGTGGTGGTATGGCGCCCTGATCGGCGTAATGGTCGTGCTGGTTCGCGTGGTCAACCCTGCGTTCCCGGAAGGCATGATGCTGGCCATTCTGTTTGCGAACCTGTTTGCTCCCCTGTTTGACCACTTCGTCGCTCAGGCAAACATCAAGCGGAGGATTGCTCGTGGCGTTTAATAAAGATTCAACCCTCGGCACCGTCAGCGTGGTCACCGGCCTCTGTCTGGCCTGTTCCATCGTGGTATCCGTTGCCGCTGTGGGCCTGCGTTCTACCCAGCAGGAAAACAAAGCGCTGGACAAGCAGAGCAACATTCTCGCCGTAGCCGGTGTGGATGTAAGCGAAGTGGCCAAGCGCGACCTGGCCAAACTGTACGGCGAGAAGATCGAAGCCCGTCTGGTGGATCTGGCGACCGGTGACTTTGTTGATGGCGATGCCGACAACTTCGACACCAAGCAGGCAGCCAAAGATCCGGCCCGCAGCATCCGTCTTGCCGCCGCTGACGACAAGGCCAGCCTGCGTCAGATCTCCAAGCAGATCCCGGTATTCTTCGCCAAGGATGCCGAAGGCAAGATCGACAGCATCATCCTGCCCATCTACGGTCAGGGTCTGTGGTCGACCATGTATGCCTTCGTCGCCGTTGCTGCTGATGGCCAGACTATCAAGGGCATCACCTACTACGACCACGGTGAAACCCCGGGTCTGGGTGGCGAGATCGAAAACCCGGCCTGGCAGGCGCTGTTCAAGGACAAGAAACTGTTCGACCAAAATGGCATGCCGGCGCTGCGCGTCATCAAGGGCCATGCTCCGGCGGGCTCCGAGCACGAGATCGATGGTCTCTCCGGTGCCACTCTGACCGGTAACGGCGTACAGCATACCTTCGACTTCTGGATGGGTCCCAAGGGCTTCGGTCCTTTCCTGGCCAAGGTTCGTGCAGGAGAAATCAACAATGGCTGACAAGAGCGAAATGAAGAAGTTGCTGTTGACGCCTGTGCTGGGCAACAACCCCATCGCCTTGCAGGTGCTCGGTGTCTGTTCTGCACTGGCGGTTACCAGCCAGATGAAAACTGCGTTTGTAATGACCCTCGCGGTCATGGCGGTCACCGCCTTCTCAAACCTGTTTATCTCCCTGATCCGCAACCAGATCCCGAACAGCGTCCGGATCATCGTACAGATGGCGATCATCGCCTCACTGGTTATCGTGGTTGACCAGGTGCTCAAGGCGTATGCCTATGACATCTCCAAGCAACTGTCGGTCTTCGTGGGTCTGATCATCACCAACTGTATCGTAATGGGCCGCGCCGAAGCGTACGCCATGAAGAGTGCCCCGCTGCCCTCCTTCCTGGATGGTATCGGCAACGGTCTGGGCTATGGTGCCATTCTGCTGAGTGTCGCGACCGTGCGTGAACTGCTGGGCTCCGGCACCTGGTTTGGCATCGAGCTGCTGCCGCTGGTGAACAACGGTGGCTGGTATGTGCCCAACGGCCTGCTGCTGCTGCCGCCGAGTGCATTCTTCATCATTGGTCTGATCATTTGGGGCGTGCGCACCAAGGATCCCAAGCAGGTGGAGGCGAAGGATTAAGGTATGGAACACTATCTGAGTCTGTTGATTAAATCGATCTTCATCGAAAACCTGGCACTCTCCTTCTTCCTGGGGATGTGTACCTTCCTGGCGGTGTCCAAGAAGGTAAAGACCTCCATGGGTCTGGGTATTGCCGTTATTGTGGTGCAGACCATCGCGGTTCCTGCCAACAACCTGATCTACAACTACGTGCTTAAAGATGGCGCTCTGGTATCCGGTCTGGATCTGAGCTTCCTGAGCTTCATCACCTTCATCGGTGTGATTGCAGCACTGGTACAGATCCTGGAGATGGCGCTGGACAAGTACTTCCCGGCACTCTACAACGCGCTGGGTATCTTCCTGCCGCTCATCACCGTGAACTGCGCCATCTTCGGTGGCGTCTCCTTCATGGTGCAGCGTGACTACAACTTCATGGAGTCTGTGGTCTACGGTGTGGGTTCAGGGGCAGGCTGGATGCTGGCGATCGTTGCGCTGGCTGGTATCCGCGAGAAGATGAAGTACTCCGATGTTCCGGAAGGCCTGCGCGGTCTGGGCATCACCTTCATCACCGCCGGTCTGATGGCGCTGGGCTTCATGTCCTTCTCTGGTATCTCCCTGTAATCGGCTTTCCTGCAATCAGAAAGGAACGATAGATGGAAATTATTTTGGGTGTGGTCATGTTTACCGTGATCCTGCTGGCACTGGTGGCAGTCATTCTGTTCGCCAAGTCCAAGCTGGTGACCGCGGGCGACGTGACAATCAGCATCAATGGTGACCCGGCCAAGGCTGTGACCAGCCCGGCCGGTGGCAAGCTGCTCGGCGTGCTGGCTGGCAGCGGTATCTTCGTCTCCTCCGCCTGTGGCGGCGGTGGCTCCTGCGGCCAGTGCAAGGTACGGGTGAAATCCGGTGGCGGCGACATTCTGCCGACCGAACTGGATCACATCAGCAAGGGCGAAGCCCGTCATGGCGAGCGTCTGGCCTGTCAGGTTACCGTTCGCTCCGACATGGATATCGAACTGCCGGAAGAGATCTTCGGGGTGAAGAAGTGGGAATGTACTGTTATCTCCAACGATAACAAGGCCACCTTCATCAAGGAGCTCAAGCTGCAGATCCCCGATGGCGAGAGCGTGCCGTTCCGCGCCGGCGGTTATATCCAGATTGAAGCCCCGGCTCACCACGTGCACTACAAGAACTTCGATATTCCCGAGGAGTATCGCGGTGACTGGGATCGCTTCAAGATCTTTGAGCTGGAGTCCAAGGTCGATGAGCCAATCATCCGTGCCTACTCCATGGCCAACTATCCGGAAGAGTTCGGCATCATCATGCTGAACGTGCGTATCGCGACCCCGCCGCCCAGCAACTGGACTGCCCCTCCGGGACAGATGTCCTCCTACATCTTCAGCCTCAAGGCTGGCGACAAGGTGACTATCTCCGGTCCGTTCGGTGAGTTCTTCGCCAAAGACACCGATGCCGAAATGGTATTCATCGGCGGTGGTGCAGGTATGGCGCCGATGCGTTCCCATATCTTCGACCAGCTGCGTCGCCTGAAGTCCAAGCGCAAGATGAGCTTCTGGTACGGTGCCCGCTCCAAGCGCGAAATGTTCTATGTCGAAGACTTTGACATGCTCGCCGCCGAGAACGAGAACTTCACTTGGAACGTCGCCCTGTCTGATCCGCAACCGGAAGACAACTGGGACGGCTACACCGGCTTCATCCACAACGTGCTCTACGAGAACTATCTCAAGAACCACGAAGCCCCGGAAGATTGCGAGTTCTACATGTGTGGACCTCCGGTGATGAACGCTGCCGTCATCAACATGCTCAAAGACTTGGGCGTTGAAGACGAAAACATCCTGTTGGATGACTTTGGTGGTTAATCCATGCACAGTGTTGTAAAGACCTGGCTAGCCTTCGGGCTAGCCTTTTTCTTGACTGGGTGCGGTCAGGAGACGGTCCAATCCAAACCGGAGATCCACATCACCGGCAGCACCATGGGCACTTACTACTCCATCAAGGTGGCGGACAGCGCCATCAGCGATCCGGCCAAGCTTCAAGCTGAGGTCGATGTCTTGCTGGAGCGGGTCAACGACCAGATGTCGACCTATCGCCCCGATTCCGAACTGTCGCGCTTCAACCAGAGCCGTGACAACAAACCGGTAGTGGTCTCCCGTGATACCGCACGGGTCGTCACAGAGGCCATTCACATTGGCCGTGAGAGTCAGGGGGCGCTGGACGTCACCGTTGGCCCCTTGGTCAATCTGTGGGGCTTTGGCCCGGACAAGAAACCGACCAAGGTCCCCTCCGATGAGCTGATCACCCAGACTCGCCAGAAGACCGGTCTGGGCAACCTGCACGTCATCACCTCGGTGGATGCCGATACCCTGCAAAAAGACATTCCGGATCTCTACGTTGATCTCTCCGCCATCGCCAAGGGCTTTGGTGTGGACAAGGTAGCCGAGTATCTGGAGTCACTGGGTGCGCGCAACTATCTGGTGGAGATTGGCGGCGAGCTGCGGATCAATGGCGTCAACGGCAAGGGTCACCCCTGGCGCGTGGCCATCGAGAAGCCCACCGCAGGCACCGGCACGGTGCAAGAGGTGATCGTGCCCGGTGATAACGGGGTGGCTACCTCCGGCGATTACCGCAACTACTATGAACTGGATGGTCAGCGCTTCTCCCACACCATAGATCCGCGCAGCGGCAAGCCGATCCAGCACCGTCTGGTGTCGGTCACCGTGATCCACCCCTCCTGCATGACCGCAGACGGGTTGGCTACCGTGTTTATGGTGATGGGGACCGAGAAAAGCCTGGCCTATGCCAACGAGCGCGGCCTGGCGATCTTCGTGATCACCAAGACGGACAATGGCTTTGAAGAGGCTTACTCCGATGCCTTCAAGCCCTATCTGGTCAAGAAGTAAGAGGTAGAGATGCAGATTTTTCTGATCACCTTCGGGGTATTCATGCTGGTGATAGCCGCCATGGCTATCGGTTACATCTTCCAGAAGAAGACCATCTCCGGCTCCTGTGGCGGTCTGGGTAGTGTCGGCATCGAGAAAGAGTGCGATTGCCCGGAACCCTGCGACAACCGCAAGAAGAAGATGGCCAAGGAAGAGGCCCGTCGCAAGATGCTGGAAGAGAACCGCATCATCTGATGACTCTGGTTTTTCGGTAAACAAAAGCGCGCCATCGGCGCGCTTTTTACTGGGCGTTATCTTGCGTTAACGGTCAGGGCTGACGTTCGATATAGAGGATCACTTCGCCAAGATGGATACCGAACTTGCTGATCTCGGCACGATTGATCAGACGCTCTTCGTCCAGCAGGTACATCCAGTCATCGAAGCTAACCCGCACCACCTCGCCATCCGGCAGCGCCAGATCGAGCAGATAACGCCAGTTGAGGGCAAACCCTTGGCTTTTACCTACCGCCTCCCCCACCACATCGGAAGCAGTACCTCGCCAGTGACCGTCAACCCCCTTGCTCAGATACCAGGTACGGGTCTGTTGGCGGCCATCATCAAAGTAGAACTGCTCGAACAGCTCTCCCTTGCCATCCTTCCAACGACCCACCATCTCGACCCGAAAGCGACTGGTCACTTCGCCGCTGCGGTCGGTCACCAGGCCGTGAGCCACCAATTTGCCGTTGAAGAAACGGGCAAGATCCCAGTTTGGCCCCTGCCCCCGATAGTCATCGAGACTGGCACCACAGCCACTCAGCAGCAAAAAGGGGAGCAACAGCAACCAGCGGTATGCACGATAGAAAGACATCAGAGACTCCATGTTCAGGGTTGGCCACGCAGGCGGCGGGTAAGGGCGGGATCGCGGCTGTTGTCAGCCAGCCAGATGGCGAGAAAAGCGGCCGAGAATTGCGGATCGGCCAGAGTCCCGAGGGACTTCTCCTGCCACCAGAAGTGGCCTGCCCCGCCCTTGTCGACATAGAAGGTGAGCTTGTCGCCTGCCTGCACATCGGGCCAGAGTGCAGCGAGCTGGCCGAGCCAGCGCTGACGTTCGGCGTTGGAGCCAAGACCGAGTCGCTGCCACTCGGCGGCAGTGGCGCTCAGCAGATCTTCCCGCTCGATGGCTCTGGCATAGGTGAGGGTCAGGGCCTGCGGATAGTGACCGGGCTGATAGCGCCCGCTTTCACTGTAGAGGGTGGCATCGTAGAGCTTGAACCAGAGCCAGTTCATCTCCCCCTGCCCGACCGGGCGCAGCTGCTGCCAGGGGGCGGCAGAAGCATGCACCGCGGTTGCAGCCAAGAGCGTAAACGCCAGCAGTAGCGGGTTAATTCCACCCCATATGCCAGTGGTTGGGGTCTTCCAGTTCATGCCAGTCCATCTCCTGTTCCTGCAGGGTGTTGATATCCTGCATCACCACCTGCACCAGCCGACCTTGCGCATCCCGCTGGCAGGCAACCACCAGATAGAAACGATCTGTCAGCTCATGCTGGCTCTCTTTAGTCCATTTGGAAAAAAGCAACGAGTCGGTCGAAAAGGTGTTTGTCATGACTCACCCTCCAGCTTGACCATTACCCACAGGAGTACGGGTAACCACCACATCCAGATCACTGCCAGCAGCGCCGTGCTGATCCAGATGCCCCAGGGTAAGTTTACTGCCCCCATGGCAGCCCCCGCCACATAGGAGGAAGCACCGCCAAATACGCCAAACAGCGCCTGCTGCCAACGAGGCAAGCGCAGCAGCCAGCGCATACCATGGGCCAGCGTCAGGGCAAAACCGAGCCAGAGCAGCACCAGCCAGAGGGGAAAACCGGACGGGAACCGGAACAGGCCGAGCTGCCAGAGCAGCACATCCAGCAGACAGCCGGCAACCGCAATGGGGAGCAGCCGCCAGTCACGCTGGCGGCTGGGTGAGAAGAGAAAGTGCAGCAGCAACATTGCCAGCAGCGGGCCCGGCTGCTGCCACTTCACCGCCAGCAACCAGTAGAGGTTGAACCCCAGCAGGTGAGCCCACTGCCACATGGTCAGTGACCGCTTACTGGCACATCACCCGACCAGCCAGCGGGCCCCGGCTTGGCGGCCTCCAGCTGCACCAGACTGATGGTGCGCTCCCAGAATCCCCCCTCGCAATAGGCAAAGTAGAAGTGCCACAACCGGATGAAATCCTGGCTGTAACCGAGCTTGGGCAGCTCGGGCGCCAACGCCAGAAACCGCTCGCACCAGTGAGCCAGGGTGCGGGCATAGTGATGGCCGTGATCGTGCAACCGCACCAGCTGCATGTCGGTCTCCCGCGCCAGCAAACCCGCCATCTGGGAGACGCTCGGCAGGCAGCCACCGGGGAAGATGTAGCGCTGGATAAAATCGACTCCGCGCAGATACTGGGCATGGCGCTGATCGGCGATGGTGATGGCCTGGATGAGCAGGCGACCACCGGGCTTGAGCAGCCGTGACAACTGGCGGAAATAGTCGGGCAGGAAGGCGTGGCCTACCGCCTCGATCATCTCAATGGAGACCAGCTTGTCATAGGTGCCCTCCAGCTTGCGGTAATCCTCCAGCAGCAAGGTGATGCGATCCCCCAGCCCCTCCCACGCAATCCACTCCTTGGCATAATCATGCTGGGCCCGGGAGATGGTTGTGGTCGTCACCCGGCAGCCATAGTGGCGGGCGGCATAGACAGCAAGGCCGCCCCAGCCGGTGCCGATCTCCAGCAGATGATCGTCAGGCCCTAACTCGAGCCGCTCGCAGATGGTGCGCAGCTTGGCCTGCTGCCCCTCTTCCAAAGTGGCCTCGGCGCTCGGATAGATGGCGCTCGAGTACTGCATATGGCTGTCGAGAAACCCCTGATAGAGGGTATTGCCGAGATCGTAGTGGGCGGCAATGTTGGAGCGCGAACCGGTCAGGGTATTGCGGTTGAGCCAGTGGCGCACCTTGTTGAAGGGGAAGCTGAGCCAGCCGAGGCGCCGTTCGAGGGAGTCGAGCAGGGTCAGATTACGGGCCAGCAGCCGCACCAGCGCCACCGGATCCGGGCTGGTCCAGAGCCCCTCCACCCAGGTTTCCCCAGCGGCAATGCTGCCCCCCAGCAACAGGCGACGATAGAAGGCAGGATCCTGCACCACCAGTTCGGCATGCAGATCGGTGCCCGCGACGCCAAAGCTGTGGCGCTCACCGCCATCCCGCAGCAGCAGTTGGCCATGTTCGAGGCGACCCAGCAGATTGAGCAGCAGTTGTCTTGCCCCCTTGTCGATGAAAGAGGCAGAGAGGGTTGATTGAGCAAGTTCCATTAGCGGCTCTCCGGATGGGTAAAAATCGGGGTTCGTTTGATAAATAGACGCAGTGCCTGCCAGTAGATCCCGAGCAGCACCTTCATGGTCATCCAGGGCCAGCGAGCCAGCAGGGCCACCAGCCCCTTGCGTGACAAGGGTTCGCGAGTGAGCGCCAGGGTTGCGTCAAACAGCTTGGCTTCACCGGATACGGGATGACTCTCGATATGGATCAGAGTCTCCTGCGCGGGCGGCCTGATCCGCCAGTGATAACGCATCGCCAGCCCCATAAAGGGAGAGACGTGAAAATCCTTGTCATGGGGTGCCAGCGCCGCCAGATCCAGCAGGTAGTAGTGACGCTCGTTCCAGGGGGTGTTCGACACCTCTGCCAGCAGATAGCGCGCCTCGCCCTGCCGGTAGCAGAAGTAGAAGTTGACCGGGCTGAAGTAGAACCCCAGACAGCGCACATTGCCGAGCAGCAGCACCCGCCCCTCGGGCTCGGCATCGCCACCCAGCTCGCTCACCTTCTGCCACACCGCCTGCTTGAGGCTTCCCTCACTCCCCTTGAGATAGTCATGGCGGTGAAACGAAAGCAGCCCTGCCCGCTCCACCCCGAACCAGCGCCCCTGATCGAGCTGCGGCAACTCGTCGAGATCCAGTCCCAGCATAAAGAGGCTGTAGGAGAAGGCGTGGGCCCGCGGCGCAAAACGGCGGTGGCGCACCGAGCCCTGCCAGATGGCGCTGGTGACGCCAGCCAGTTCGTCGGCACGCTCATGTTCGGTGGCCACGGTGGCGCCGTTCATAGCTCGGCCCCGAAGCGCCTGGCGACATCCAGCGCGCTGCGCACCCCATCCTCATGGAAGCCGTTGTACCAGTAGGCGCCACAGAAATGGGTGTACTGCTGGCCGCAGATCTCCGCGCGCCGCTGCTGGGCGGCAATAGAGGCCTGATTGAACACCGGATGGTGATAGACGAAGCGGCGCAGCACCTTGCTCTCATCCACTTTGCCCCTGGGGTTGAGGCTGACGCAGAAGGGCTCCGGCGAGTTCACCCCCTGCAGGATGTTCATGTTGTAGCTCACCAGCGGCCGCGCCTCGTCATTGCCATCTAGCTGATAGTTCCAGCTGGCCCATGCCTTGCGGCGGGTGGGCAGGCAGCGCGCATCGGTATGGAGCCAGACATCGTTGGCCTGATAGGGCATGTCGCCGAGGATGGCCTGCTCCCGCTCGCCGGGATCCGCCAGCAGCGCCAGCGCCTGATCGCTGTGGCAGGCGAGGATCACCTCGTCAAACCTCTCCTCGCCGTAACTGCTCAGGATCACCACGCCATCCGCGTCCCGCCGCACGCTCTGCACCGGACAGGCGAGGCGGATCTGCGACTGCCAACCCGCGGTAAGGGGGCCGATATATTCCCGCGAGCCACCCGGGATCACGTACCACTGGGGGCGATTGGCCACATCCAGCAGGCCGTGGTTGGCAAAAAAGCGCAGGAAGAAGCCAAGGGGGAAGGCGCGCATATCGGCCAGGGTCGATGACCAGATTGCCGCCCCCATCGGCAAGATGTAGTGGCGGGCGAAGTAGTCGCTAAACTCCCCCGCCAGCAAAAAATCCCCCAGGGTCAGCTCGGGGCCAGCCCCCTGATGTTGCCTATCCGCCAGCCAGGCCCGCGCCTCCCGGTTGAATCGCAGGATCTCGGCGACAAAACTGTAGAAACGAGGGCTCAGCAGATTGCTGCGCTGGGCAAACAGGGTATCTAGATTGTGGCCGTTATACTCCAGCCCCTCCGGGCTCTTTACCGAGAAGCTCATCTCGGCAGGTTGCCGCGCCATGCCGATCTGCGCCAGCAACTTCAAGAAGTTGGGGTAGGTACGATCGTTGAAGACGATAAAGCCGGTGTCGATGGCATAGCTGCGGCCAGCCTGATTCACATCGACGGTCGCAGTATGGCCGCCCAGGGTCGGCGCAGCCTCGAACAGGGTTATGTCATGGAGTTTGTGGAGCAGAAAACCGGCGGTGAGCCCCGAGATCCCTGAACCGACGATGGCGATCTTTTTCTTCATGAATGGCTTCCTTTCGATACGAGTGTGCGGCCAAGGCGCAGCCAGAGCCCCACCGGCAGCGCACCAAGCAGGCGCAGCAACCAGATGAAACGGCGGGGAAAGTGGATCTGGTGACGACCGGCGGTCAGCCCGTCCATGATGGCGCGGGAGGCCTGCTCCACCGTCACCAGACAGGGCATGGGAAAATCATTTTTGGCGGTGAGCGGCGTCTGGACAAAGCCGGGGCGGATCAGGGTCACCCCAATCCCTTTGCTGGCCAAATCGAGGCGCAAGGTATCCGCCAGATAGTCGAGGGCCGCCTTGGAGGCGCCATAGGCCTCGGCTCGCGGCAGCGGCAGCCAGCTCACCGACGAGCTGACGATGGCCAGCCGTGACCCAGCCCCGAGCAACGGCAAGAAGGCGGCCAAAGCATGGCCGGTAGCGGTCAGATTGGTGTCGATGACACGGGCAAACAGCTCGCTGTCAAACCCCTCCGCCACATCCATGTACTCGCAGTTGCCTGCGTTGAGGATTAGCAGATCAAGGGATGGCAGCGTAGCAGCCACCCCGCTCATTGCGGCCAGATCCCGGGCATCAAACTGCAGCGGCGTGACGCCATCCAGCCCCAGCGCCTGCAGCCGTTCGCCATCGCGGCCACAACCCCACACCTGCCAGCCTGCCCGCCGGTAATCGAGCGCCAGTTGACGACCTATGCCGGAGGTCGCGCCTGTAATAAGCACCCGGCCGCTCATGCGCCAAGCCTCATCTTGATAGTGCGCACCACGGGCCCGAGCAGCGGCAACTGCTCGTAGAGCATGGCGCCCAGGTCAAAATAGTCCCTGTGCTGGCACACCTTGCCCGCCTCGTCAAATTCGAGGCGGGTGGCCCCCTCCACCGTCACCGGCTCACCACCACGCAATCTGGGGTGAGAGAAGGTCATGGTCCAGCCGAGCCAGGCCTGCGGCCCCTGCTGCTGCTGACTGGTGATGACGAAGCGACAGTAGGCGAGGCGCTGATAGAGAGCGGCAAAATAGTCGCCAAGGGCCGCCAGCCCCTCGATACGGTGGGCCGGATCGGTAAATAGCACCTGTTCGGCATAGACCTCGGGCAAGCGGTGCAACTGCTGTTTGTCCAATTGCTGATAGAGGCCAATAAAGCGGGCCAGCGGCTCGTTCATCCTATTTCTCCAGAGAGCGAAACATCTCGATGGCTCTCACCCGGGCAACGGCGTGATCCACCATGGGAGCCGGATAATCCTGTCGCCCCTTGAGTCGCAGCCAATCGTGGGGCTGATGCACATAAGCGGCGGGAATATCGGCCAGTTCAGTTACCCAAGTACGGATAAACTCCCCTTGTGGATCAAATCGTTGCCCCTGAGTGGTGGGGTTGAATACCCGAAAATAGGGCGCCGCGTCGGCGCCGGTGCCCGCAGCCCACTGCCAGCCGCCATTGTTGGCCGCCAGATCTCCATCGATGAGCCGACTCATGAAGTAATCCTCCCCGAGCCGCCAGTGGATATGGAGATCCTTGGTGAGAAAGCTCGCCACTATCATTCGAAGCCGGTTGTGCATCCAACCGGTGGTGTTGAGACAGCGCATCGCTGCATCAACGATGGGGTAGCCGGTACGGCCCTCGCACCAGGCGGCGAAGGCATCCGGGTCCCAGCTCCACGGCAAGGCTGCCGTCTCGGGTTTGAAGGGGCGATTCATGGAGAGGGTCGGGATCAGCACCAGCAGGTGGCGATAGAACTCACGCCAGATGAGCTCATTGAGCCAGAAAAAGCCGGGCTGGGCCTTGGACTGGGGCCGGTAGCCAAGGCGCTGCTGGAGCGCCGCCACACACTGGCGGGGACTGATGATGCCCGCCGCCAGATAGGGGGAGAGCACGGAGGTACCCGCGATGGCAGGAAAATCCCGGGTCTCGCCATAGTCGAGCACCGCCTGCTCCAGAAAAATGTTCAAACGACGCAGAGCTTCCACCTCGCCCACAGGCCAGCGGGGGTCTGCCGTCAGTTCACCAAGGGCGGCATCGACGAAGTCCCGCTCGGCCAGCGGTAGCCAAGGCAAGGGCTCGCCACGGCGCGCTGGGGCTCGGTGAATAACAAAGCCATCCTCGTCGAGGGCCTTGAGCCAGGCTCGGCTGAAGGGGGTGAAGACCTTGAACATCTCACCCGAGCCGGTCAGCACCCGCTCCGGCGGCAATACGCAACAGCCGTTGAGCCAGTGACAGCTCACCGCCTGCTCTGCCAGTACGGCGCTGACGGCGTGATCGCGGCGCTGCTCGTCGATCTCGATAGCCTGATTGGCATAGAGCTGGGTCACCCCCAGCTCGCGGCAGAGGTCTGACAACGCAGCGGGCGCCTCGGCAAAAGTCTCCACTCGCAGCAGATGGAGCGGGATGCCGAGGGCCGCCAGCTCGCGGCCCAATTCATCCACCTGCGCCAACATAAAGCGCTGACGGATGGGGGCCATTTTGTGCTGCCGCCACTGGGTGGGGGAGATGATAAAGAGCGCGGCAACCGGTTCGTCACCGGCGCAGGCATGCCGCAGTGCCGGGTTGTCGGCAAGGCGCAGATCATTGCGCAACCAGACCAGTTTCATTATTTTTTCCTCCCGCGTCCGCTGGTACCAGCAGCATCTGGGGCATCCGCCATCAGCTCGGCAAGGTTCGCCTGCCAGCCGTGGGCTTTAAGCCACTCATCATCGTAGAGACGACCCAGTTCGCCAAACAGGCGCGTGCCTGCGGGCCACCCGGCGGCCAGCTCCTGTTTGCCAAGCCCTGCCCCCAGCAATACCAGCCAGGGGGTAACGGCACGCCCCTCCAGCAAGCTGGCATGGCGCGGCTCGACCGCCCCCAGCAGTTGCACCTCATAGCCCTGACCGATCAACTCGTAGGCGGCCCAGACCAGATCGAGGGGGCCAACCTGTCCCCAGCTCGCCAGCGTTATCGGCACGGCCTTCTCCTGCTCGATCAGGTGGCGGGCGAAGCGAGTATGGAGCCAGCCCAGCCACACCTGTTGCAGCAGCTCGCCATCCGGCCGCTCGCGCCACAGCCCCAGCAGCCGCTCCACCAGCGGTTGCAGTACCCGGCTTCGTACCAGCTCGAACGGGTAGCTCGCCAGCAGATCGTTGAGCTCAGCCTCCGCCTTGCGCTGGTTGAAGGCAAGCAGCGCCTGACTGAACTGCTCCAGGGTCTGCTGCCAGTGATCGCTCACCGGCTCGGAATGGGGTTCGCTCAAGAGCCCCTTCACCTGCCCGATGCTCACCCCCCGCTCCAGCCAGCTCAGGATCTCGCCGATCTGGCGAATATCCTGCTCGCTGTAGAGGCGGTGGCCCTTTTCGGTGCGGGCCGGTTGCACCAGACCATAGCGGCGCTGCCAGGCGCGCAGGGTCACGGCGTTGACGCCGGTGAGACGGGAGACCTCGCGAATGGGGTAGATCCCCTCATCAGCGAGAGGAGCAATTTCTTGCGATAAATCAGACATGACAACGTCCATCAAACAGAGGGGCAAGGCTCCCCGGCGCAAACCATGCGCCGGGGCAACAGAACGGATTCAGAGCCCGTAACGCAGCTTGAGCGTATCGGGGTGCGGATTGAGATAAACCTGCTCGGCGAGATAGGGATTGGGGTACTCGCGCAGGTAGTGGCGGATCAGGGTGAGCGGCACCAACAAGGGGAAGATGCCAGTGCGGTACTTGTCGATGGTATCGGCAAGCTCCTGCTTCTGGGCTGGGGTCAGCACCCGCTTGAAGTAGCCCTGCAGGTGCATCAGCACATTGGTGTGACTGCGGCGGTTGGCCCGCAGGGTCAGCGCCGTCATCAATCCCTTGATGTAGTTGTCGGCCACCTCCTGCAAATTGGTGGACTTGCCCAGATTGCCGAGCAGCTTGCCGAGGATGCGGTAGTGGGTGGTGGCGTGGGAGAGCACCAGATACTTGTAGCGGGAGTGGAAGCGGATCAGCGCAGAGGCAGTGATGCCGCGGGCACTGAGTTGCTGCCAGTCGTGGTAGGCGAAGACCCGCAGCACAAAGTTCTCGCGCAGGATGGGGTCGCACAGGCGGCCATCCTCTTCCACCGGCAGCAGGGGGTTGGCCTCCATCAAGGCCTTGGCAAAGAGGCCAATCCCCTCCTTGGCGCTCCCCTCGTTGTTGGCGCCATAGACCTTGACCCGCTCCATGCCGCAGCTGGGTGATTTGGCACAGAGGATATAACCGGAGATAAAGTCGAGCTGGCGAGCTTTCTGCTCGCTGAAGGCAATCAGCTTTTCGGTGACATCGAAGCTGCCGTTGCTCGCCTCGGCACGGATCTCGCCGTTGCGCTTGACCAGCCGGATGGCGGCGCGAGGCGCCCCTAGACCGATGGCCATCTCGGGACAGACGGGGTGATAGTCAAAGTGAGCGCCAAGATCCCGTTCACAGAAGCTGGAGCGCTTGTGGCCCCCATCGAAACGTACCTCTTGACCCAGCAGGCAGGCACTGATACCGACTTTAATCTTGTACATGATGACGCCCCTTGTATAAGCATTGATTCAGTTATAGCAGTTATAGCAGTTATACAAAAAAATTAAAGTTGTATAACTATTTGCGACTGATACGACACAAGGAGAAAAAAGGGATCACCGGAAAAAGAAAAAAACCATGGCGAACGCCATGGGTAAAAATCAAGACACTACGGACTACGGGAAGGGGAATTAGAAGCTGTACTTCACACCCAGGCTGGAGATGGAACCTTTTTGCTGATCCCAGTTGCGATAGGTGTAATCGGCAGTCAGCGCCCAGTTCTGGTTGAGCTTGTAGGCACCGCCCACCTTGAAGTCGTGCATATCGTCGGTCATGTTGGCGTAGCGATAAGCGGTGGAGAGCTCGACATTACCGATGTCATAGCGCAAACCGACTTCACCGTACATGCTGCCACTGCTCTTGCGGCTCACCAGATCCCAGCCCTTGACGTCATACGCCTGCTCGCGCTCCATGGTGTAACCCATCAGACCGGTTTCACCGTAGAGGTTCAAGCCGGTGCTAAGCGGGGTGAAAACACCGATACCCAGGCTGCCGATACCCATGCTGTCATTGCCGTGCTGGGCAGAGGTGCCCTCGGAGAGCAGACGACCGTAGAAGTTGTTGGAGAACGATTTGGAGAGATCCAGCGTCACACCGCCAAAATCGCGAGTACCCTGATTGCTGGCATCACGTGGGAACAGCGGGTTGTTGTTCAGATAGTCGGATTTGGTGTGCGCCCAGGTGGCGGAACCCTTGGCGTAGCTGAAGGCATCCTGCGCCATGACGGAAGTAGAGGCAAACCCGGCCAGAACCAGAAGAGAGACAGTTGCTTTTTTCATGATGATAACTCCATGTGATTGGGCCCGTTGCTAGCGAGCTGGTATGGAGTCATTGTGCGATCAGGTTCCCGGCTTGCCGAGCTGCAAGCTGTTGCAGAACCATGTCAGATGTAAGCAGATATTGCAGAGGGTGTCAGCGGCAACAAGTTGCCGGCCCACACGGTTTGCATGGGCCGGATCCGCGAAAAAATCAGCGGAAGACCACCTCGTCAATTTCGACCCGCACCAGCGGCTGACCAGTCAATCCGGCAGGACGGGGGATCTCGAGGGCCAGTGACGGGCGGGCTTGCCCCTTGCGCAGATAGGTCTCCGGCAGGCGGTTCTCTGCAACCCAGAAACGGGCCTCCTGACGGCTCAGCTGCACTCCGTCAGCACTGAACAGGGTCACCATGCCACGCACCCCGACTACATTGCGGGTACCGGTATTGCTCACCATAAAGGTCAGCACCAGCGGGTCAGATCCCTCGATCTTGTCCAGCTTGACCACCACACCGTCACGCGCTATCTGGGCAAGCAGCTCCGGATTGGCCTTGGCCTGATCGGTCAGCACCGGAGCAGCGACGGCCACCATGGCCCCGGCCTTCCCATCAGCAGCCACGCCCTGCACGGGCTCGGCCGGTTTGACCACCAGATACTCCCAGGTGAAGTCGTCGTTAAGCTGAACCTGCCGACCATCGGGCAGCGTCACCTGAGAAAGAGGAGCCGCCTGTGCCAGCACGGGAGTGAGACACAGGGCAATCAGCAGACGGGAGAAGGGTTTCATAGGGCGAAGCTCGGTAACGGGTGAAAGGGCGACAGTATAAACAGTCCCGTCGCCCCTTGCCTATGACAGCACTCACGTTCTGGCACCCGCATCGCTTGCCCGCAGGCTAGATGGCGAGATCGTGCCGCTCTTTCTGTGCCATATCCAGGGTCACCAGATCGAACTTGCTCCCCTTGAGGGCGGACAAAATATCCGATTGCATGTCAAAAGCCTGCGCACGCTGATGCTCGGGCAGACGCACCCGGGCCAGGGTGGTGGAGCAGTCACACAGGGTATGGAAAAAGACCTGTGCCTCGTCCAGCCCCATGTCGGCCAGCATCTGCTCGGCCTGATCCACCATTCGCAGATAACGCTGCTCAAGCTGCTGTGGATTGGTGAAGCGATTGCTGAGGCAACCGTTGCTCCCCTTGCCCCAACGACCGAGCTGACGCTTGTTGAAGCCGTAACGATAATCGCGGCGCATCAATCCGTTGTCGGCAAAAAACCAGATTGAGTTGGCAGGCAGAGACCCGAACTGGGCAAGATAATCATCACGCTCCTCCACCGCTGCCGGAACCAGCAACGGCAGATGAGTCCATTCCGGACGAGTCTGCACATACTCACCAATGCGGCGAACCGGGTCGATCAGCCCTTCCATATTTGGCAGGCGATCGCAAAAGACGATCTCGTCACTCTTGATGACCCAGTGATCGATGCCATAACGCTGGCAATAACGGCGGGCACGGGCCACTTCGCTGCGACTGCGGGTCGGATTATCGAGGGTAATTGCGTGGATTTTCACACCGGCAGCGCGGCACAGCTCGATGCTGTAGCAGGATTCCAACCGTCCCGAAAAAGAGACAACCAGCTCGTCAAAATTTGCCAGTCGCTCAATCAGCAGCTGTTCCCTGGCTTGAAAAGAGTGATCATATCCCTGATTCAGTACAACTACATTGGCACCCATTAAACAGCTCCGGATGATGAACAGGTGCAGTATTGTGCGGCAAACAAACTGAATAGACCCTTAAAGAGTCTGGTTAAAATTAAAACTTGATGATTATTTCCTGTGATTCTGCTGCTAAATCTTCATTTTGGGCGTCATAAATTCTTAATCTTGCTTGGTGAACCCGATGGGCTCGCAAGAAACCCTGCGCCTGATCCAGCGAGGTGAAGGTCAGGCGCCCTCCCTCGCTGTCGGTCAGGCAGAGGCACTCCCCTTCCGCCTCGATACAGAGCTGATAACCGCTGCCATCCTTGCAGGCGATGATCAGGGTCGCCTCGGGATAGTGACTGAGCCAATTGCGAAACCGGCCATGCTCCATAGTGCTCCTAGAGGGGCATCACCCCTTGCCGGTGGCGGGCAAACAGCCCAGCTCACCCAGTTGCTGGCGGCAACTCGCCGCGTCGGTAAAGACGATCCCCCTGATACCGAGGGCCTCGGCGGCCGCAATGTTGGCGGGACTGTCATCGATGAAGATGCACTCTGCCGGTTTCAGATCGAACGACACCAGCAGATAGCGGTAGATATCCGGCTCCGGCTTCATCATCCGCACCCGCGCCGAGACCACCTTGCCGCTGAAGAAGCGCCAGAAATCCTGATGCTGCTCCAGCCAGTCGATGCTGGCATGACCCATGTTGGAGAGGGCATACAGGGTGTGCCCCGCCCCGTGCAGCTCGGCTATCAGGGTTAGCATAGCGGGATCTGGCAGCAGGGAAGCGGGAACTGCCTGTAAAATGGCCAGATTCTGTGCCGCCGAGAGGCCAGTGCGCGCTTGCGCTTCCCGGGCCATGGTGTGGAGCGACATGGTGCCTCTGTCCACCTCCAGCCAATCCGGGTGGTTAAAGAGCTGCTCAGCCAACTGTTCAGCCCCTTGCGGGCCACGCACCGAACGCACTATGCCTACCGGATCCCAGCTCACCACCACCCGTCCCAGATCGAAAATGATCGCCATCGTCTTTACCTCCCCCACTGGGTGTCAGTCATCAAAACAGAGTCAATAGAACATCGCTCATACGTCATTTTCTTAACCGGATACCCTGCCCCCATCCCCGCCCGCGGGCAAGTTTTACTTGCATCAGACCGGCAAATCCCTTAATGGTTATGACGTTACTTCAAGGACACACCTATGCACGCACCATTCTTCTTTGCTTTCTCGTTTATCCGGCCCGCTTGAGGGAAGGCCTGTCGTCGTGTGAACAGAAAGCAAAGACGAATTGAGCCTCCCCTAGCGGAGGTTTTTTTTTGCATTAATATCAATCGATTACTTGGATAGGGAACAATCATGGCAACGCTCGACGAGATCAGACAAGACATCACCCGGTTGGATCAGGAGCTGCTTGCCCTGCTGGCGAAACGCAAGACCCTCAGCATCGAGGTGGCCCGTGCCAAGCAAGCCAACCCGCGCCCCATCCGTGACCACCAGCGGGAGCAGGAGCTGCTGGTTGCCCTGATCCAGAAAGGGCGCGTGCTGGGGCTGGATGCCCAGTACATCACTCGCATCTATCACACCATCATCGAAGACTCTGTGCTCTCCCAGCAGGCCTATCTGCAGAGCCTGCTCAACCCGGAGCAGCAGGAGCCGATGACCAGCGTCGCCTATCTGGGACCGCGCGGTTCCTACTCCAGCCTGGCCGCCCGCAAATATCTGGCGCGCTACAAGGATCAGGTGATCGAGGTGAACTGCCAGAACTTCCGCGAAGTGCTGGATGCCGTAGAGTCGGGGCGCGCCGCCTTTGGCGTGCTGCCCATCGAGAACACCAGCTCTGGCTCCATCAACGAAGTCTATGACGTGATGCAGCACACCAGCCTCTCCATCGTCGGCGAGCTCACCTACCCCATCGAGCACTGCATTCTCACCGCAGTCCCGACCGAGCTGAGTCGCATCAAGACCTTCTATGCCCACCCGCAGGTGTTTCAGCAGTGCTCCCACTATCTGAGCAAGCTGGAAGGGGCCCGTCACGAGATCTGCGACTCCTCCTCCAGCGCCATGATGAAGGTGAAAGAACTGGCAAGCCCGGAGGCCGCCGCCATCGGCAGCGCCGCCGGTGGCGAGCTCTATGGCCTGGATGTGCTGGCCGAGCAGCTCGCCAACCAGAAAGAGAACTACAGCCGCTTCATCGTGGTGGCGCGCAAGCCCATCGACGTGGCGCCGCAGATCCCGGCCAAGACCACCCTCATCATGTCCACCTCCCAGAAACCGGGTTCGCTGGTCGAGGCGCTGCTGGTGCTGCGCAGCCACGAGATCAACATGACCAAACTGGAGTCCCGTCCGGTGCAGGGCAACCCGTGGGAAGAGATGTTCTACCTCGACGTCTCCGCCAACCTGCAGACCCCGGCGATGCAGGCCGCACTGGTGGAGCTGACCAAGATCACCCGCTATATCAAGGTGCTTGGCTGCTACCCGAGTGAGGATGTGAAACCCACCGCAGTGCCGCCGGTGCTGATGGGGAGCTAACCAGCCCACAACGACAAAAGGCGAGCACCCTGCTCGCCTTTTGTTTTGATGCCTGTTTTCAGGTCAGGCAATCAACTCAGAACTGACCCGCCATCAACTGATTGATGTTGTAGAGGGCACGGGTATCGAGCTCCATCTCGGTGGCATAGGTGTTACCGCGCGGATAGGAGGCCACCACCCGGGCACCACGCACCACCCCAGCCACAGAGACATCCAGCGAGTTGGAGGTCTGGGTCAGATCGCGGTAGCTGCTCTGACCGCGCACCTGCTGACCATTGAGCTGTTCGGCCAGCTCGCGATAGGCATCCATCTTGGAAGCGCGAATGGCTTGCAGCATTTTCTCCGACTGGGAGGGGCCAGGCTGGATGTCGATCACCGCATACCCCACCGCCTTGAGCACCGGAAAATCATCGGGCTTGCCACCCTGGGTGTAATCCACCACCCGGTTGTAGCTGCAACCGGTGAGCAAGAGTGCCAACAGGCAACCAAACAGAATCTTCATGACTCGCTCCTCACGGGGTCAGGTTGACCAGATGACCGCCCGGCCGGGCCTGACTGTCACGCATCAGATAACCGCGATTGATCGATGCCCGACCAAACGAGTTGTTGGCACCGAACAGATATTTTTGCGGGATCAGGCTCTGGGCTGTGGTCTCCACCATCTTGGTGCGCATATCAATAACGCGGGCGTTGACCAGGATCCCCTTGCTGTTGCGGCTGAAGGTGCCGACCAGAATGCGGGAGATCGGCAAACGGGAGGAGAGCTCCTTGTAGTTTCGGCTCAGCACGAAGTCCCCCTGCGGCGTCACCTTGATGCTACCGGTCAGCTTGAAGTCCACCACCACCTCGCCGCGGCGGTTGAGCTCGTAGATAAAGCTCTCCTCAATCTGCTGCCCCATCCAGTTGGTATCCTGCAGAGTATCGAGATCGACGAAAGAGGCCACCGCGATGGGTTCAGTCAGAGTGGTCAGCGATTTGCGCTCCATCAGCTGATCGGTCATGCGCGCCACCAGCCAGTTGAGTTCCATCCCCTGCGCCGCCTGACGGGGGTCCCCCTGATCCCGATTGATAGGGTCGGAGCCGCACCCTGTCAATGCCAAGGCAAGCGCCAACGCCGTGATGAGTTTGTTCATGGATACCTTTCCTGTATCTGCACCTGACTTATTATCGGACGCGCCGGACAAAGCTTGAGCCGGGAATGAGGCATGATTCTTGCTTTTTAATGGACATCGTCAGCGCCAACGTGCGCTGCCACTTGGAACGTGTTGTGATCCATGTCGGCCAGCAGGCGCCATTTCCTCAAAATGGCTCGGCTGCCCGCCAACTCAAGGTATCTGCTATGAAATTACCGCTGCTGTTGACCCTGCTGCTGGCCAGCCTGAGCGCCCGCGCCGAGCTTATCGAAGCGCAGGGCAGCGCCGCCATTCTGGGGGGCGATGAGGTCTATGCCCGCGAGCAGGCGACCCGCGACGCCCTGCGTCAGGCGCTGCTGGCCAGCGGCGCGGCCGTTTCCAGCGTCCAGCGTCTGGAAAATGGCAGCCTGCGATCCGAGCAGATCCAGATCCGCTCCGGCGGCGACATTCGCCAGTACCGGCTCAAGCGGGAAGAGGTGCGCAACGGCCGCATGTATATCACCTTAGTGGCCGACATTCAGGCCGAGCGCCAGATCTGCCAGACCCAGCACTTCGCCAAGGATTTGACACTGGTCAGGCTGCGGATGCGCTATCCGGACCAAGCGAGCTACGGCGCCATGGACGACATGCCGGAAAACCTCTCACGCCGGCTGTTCGAAACCCTCGCCAACGCGCCGCAAGGGGTCGCGGTGCGCCAGTGGCTGGATGAAAACCTGCGCATCGATCCGCTGCATCTGCAACAGGGGGATCGCAGTGCCCTCGAAGAGATCAAGGCGCTCAGCCTGCGTACCGACAGCCAGTATCTGGTGCTCGGCAGCATCGACGATCTCTCCATCGAGCCGCAGGGCAACCAGCTGACCAGCTGGTATGAGGATCCCGTACGCAACTTTCGCATGCAGCTCTACCTGTTCGATGGCATCAACGGCAGTCTGGTCAACCGCAAGGTCTACGAAGGGCGCGCCACCTGGACCTTTGGCAAGCGGGAGCAAGTGGGCAGCAGCAGCGGCCAGTTCTGGCAGTCAAGTTATGGCCAGGAGGTCAACTACCAGTTGCAACAGGCGGCTCAGGATCTGGTAGCCCAGCTCACCTGTGCCCCGGTCACTGCAAGAGTGGTCGGTCAGAACGAGCGAGGTCCCTACATCAATCTGGGGCGGCGCAATGGTGTCAAACTCGGCGACCAGTTCCGCATCCAGCACAACGCTGACTTCATCGACCCATACGGCAAGTCCCGCATGATGCGCAACCCGGCCGACGGCCTGTTTGAGGTAATACAGGTATTCGACGATGGCGCCATCATCAGCAGCCAGAACAAATATTCGCCGTTTAACATCCAGAATGGGGATTTGGCAGTATTGGAATAAGAATCAAGGGTTTAAAAGGGAGTTGCTTCTTGTATAATGCCCGCCACACAGCTCCCGTAGCTCAGCAGGATAGAGCGGTCCCCTCCTAAGGGACAGGCCACTGGTTCGACTCCAGTCGGGAGCGCCATATAAAACAAGGGGTTGGCATCATCATGATGCCAACCCCTTGGTCTTTTTTGGCGACAATGAATCCGACCATCCAACCGTAATGACCCTCTCCTTTCTGCGTTCAGAGCATGCGCTCTCTGATAGACTGCTTCTCTTTGGCTTGTCTTTGAGGCCAAGCCCTGTTTCATCTTGCAAAGGAGTGTTGGATGTCCGGATGTTCCTGGTGGGATAGATCCACCGGTTTTGCACTGCTGACCATTGTGCTGTGGGCCTCGCTGGCGGCGCTGACGTCACGGGTCACCAGCGTGTCACCGCTGGTGCTGGTCGGGCTGGTGCTGTTTTTCTGCGGGGTTGGGGCCTTGCCGTTTTGGCGCCAATGGCGCGCTCGTCCTATTACCTGGCTGGTGACGGTTACGGCATTGCTGCTCTACCATCTGCTGCTCTTTATGAGCTTTCGCCACGCCCCGGTGCTGGAGGCCAACCTCATCAACTACCTCTGGCCGCTCTGCATCATTCTGTTCACCCCGCTGTTGTTGCCCGGCCATCCCCTCCATGCCCGTCACCTGCTGGCTGGCGCCTTCGGTCTGGCGGGCTCCATGCTGGTGATGGTCAACGGCGAGCTGCAACTACAGCAGACCTATCTGCCGGGATACCTGTTGGCGCTCGGTGCAGCTGTCGTCTGGGGGGCCTATTCGGTGCTGTCACGCCGTCTGCCGCCAGCCCCTGCCGTGGTCACTGCGGCAGCCTGCCTGCCCGCTGGTTTGCTGGCGCTGCTGCTCGCCCGTCTGCTGGAGGGGCCCCTGCCACTCGCGCAGATCCCCACCAGTGACTGGTGGCTGATCATCGGGCTGGCGCTGGGCCCGATGGGGGCGGCCTTTGTGACCTGGTATCTGGCACTGCGAGACGGCGATCCACGCCGGATCGGTGCCCTTGCCTACCTGACACCGCTGCTGAGCACCTTGCTGCTGGTGTTGCTCAATGGAGAAGCACTGACCTCGCGCCATCTGCTGGCCGGTGCACTTATCATGGGAGGCGCCCTGCTCGGTATGCTTGGCCAACACAACAGAGCACTGGCATCACCAGCCAGTTAAGTCGGTATAATAGGGCCACCTGACCATGCTGTCATAAAAACGCCATCATCCCTGTTTAGGCTCGGGCCACGCTCCCCCATGGTCTGTGCTGACAGGAATTACCCCGTGAAAATCGCCCATTACGCCACCCTATCCTCCCTTGTTTTGCTACTGGTTGCGGGAGGACAGGCGCTGGCCCTCTACCACGGCTGGCAGCAGCTTGCCCATACCAATCAGGCCCAGCATCAGCACGAGACGCTGCAGCAACTGGTGACGGTGACCCTGCAAAACAGCCTGCGTGACTACCTCAACAGCGGCGATCCACAGCAACTGACCGCTGCGGAGAAGATCCGCCAGCAAGCGCTCTCCTCGCTGGCCGCTCAGGATGATGCCGTGGCGGCCCCGCTCAGGCAGCAACTCGAACAGATGGCGCAGCGCATCGCGCACGACTACCAGGCAGCAGGCAAGCTCTCGGGCAACAGCCAGTTGCTGCTACAAAATGCCGAGAGTGAGCTGGGCAGCCAGGCCATGGCGCTGATCCGCTATGGGGAGCAAGGCTTCAGCACGGAACAATCTGCCGCAGCACAGCAATATCGCCGCGGCGCAGCCGAGATCCTGGCGGGCCTGCCGCGCCTCGCCCATTTGCGCCAAAGCTATATGGAACAGGGCAATGAGAAGCTGCTCGCAGGGATCCGCTTCGAGCTGGAAGCGCTGCAGAAACAGGCGCAAGCGCTGCAAGCCTTGCCGCTGCTCGGCCTGTATGAAGAGGCGCCCGCCGATGAGTTCACCCTAGGGGAGCCGGTACGCAAGGAGCTGGGAGATCAACCGCGCAGCGAATTACGCTCGCTGCTGGGCCGCTATCCGCAGGAGCTGGCCAACAGCCGCACGGCGCTACAACAGCAACAGGCTGGCCGCCAGACCGTGCAGCAAGACATCATGGCCATGTTGCAAGCGACCAGACAGATGGGGGAACAACTTGCCCGCGAACGGCAAGCAGTCAATCAGGAGCTGGCCACCATCCTCGGTACGCTGGCGCTCTGCCTGGTGGTTGTCGCCCTGCTGTTTGCGCTGGTGCAACGACGCTGGCTGCTCGCCCCCTTGTTGCGACTGCGCGGAGCCTTTCTGCAGCTCGATCAGACGGGGCAGGCCGAGCCGTTGCCTACCGGGCGCGATCGCAACGAGCTGGCCGATATTGTTGCCAGCTACAACCGGCTGATCGGTCGCCTGCAACTGGACCAACAACAAAAAGAGGGGCAGCTGTCAGCGGTATCCCTCAGTCTGCAAGGGATGGTCAGTCAGGTTGACGAGATCCACCACAGCACCCGCACCACCGAACAGGTGGTCGACGAGAGCGGCCAGATGATGGATGAGCTGAACCAGCTGGCCGGAGAGGTCCATCAGGTCGCCGCCGACATCGCCCAGCATGCCCACCATAACGAACAGGCGATGAGCCAGAGCGAAGATCTGGTGGGGAGCATGCTGCACGCCACTCATCAGACAGGACTGGCGATTGACGAAAGCGATGAGGCGCTGCAAGCCCTCACCCGCTCGGTTGCCGATGTGACAGCCATTGTCGATGTGATCGGTCATATCGCTCAGCAGACCAACTTGCTGGCCCTCAACGCCGCCATCGAAGCGGCCCGCGCAGGGGAACAGGGACGCGGTTTTGCCGTAGTTGCCGATGAGGTGCGCCACCTCTCGGCCAATACCCAGCAATCCCTCAACCAGATCACCGATATTCTGGGACGTCTGACCCAATCCGGTGAACAGCTTGGCACTGTACTGAACCGGATCACCAGCGAATCAAGCCGCCAGCGGGCGCAGGCGGAACAACTGCGCCAGACCACCCAGGCAGTGCGGGAGATCGCCCGCAACACCGCAGTGATCGCCCTGCAGGGCGCCGACAACGCCAAAAGTCAGGAACACAAGCTGGCCAGTTTTGCCGATCTGATCACCCGTATCCATCAGCATGCCCGTCAGGTGAGTCAGCTCTCGGTGCAGGTCTCCTCCCATATCCACCATCAGGCGCAGCAGATCCCCCGCATCCTCGGCCAGCAAGGCTGAACCCTATTCGCCCCGCATCCCCACCAGATCACTTTCCCTACGACCAGAGGGAAAGTTTTTTTGTGGCACAAAATTATCTGTTATCGGCAGGTTAACTGACACCTCTTCCGCCGTACCGGATGAAAACCCGCACTGGCGCTGGCCGCAGCCTCAAGAAAACGCTCTCATCACCGTGATACCTGCCATGAGGCGGTTTACGACCTTGCCCATGATTATTTGCACTCGGTCATACTTTTGAAACGTTGAGGGAACTTTTCATTGATATTTCGCACCGCGAACGTACTCTTGAGGTTGTCCGATAGCCAAGAATCGGAACATAAAAAAACAACATGTGATGATCAGGACTGCCAACTACAGATGTGCCAAGACATCCGGGTTTGCAGGTAGCCAAGACAAGATCTTTTGCCCTTCGGGGTTTTGATTGCAATGCCAATACCGAGCGGTAGGCCCGATGCCAACTGCCGGAAAAAAAAGCTAAGTCCATAAAATCAGGAGCAATAAAAATGGAAAAAGTGATCTTCAAGCGCGCCGCTTTGAGTGCCGCTGTGGTAGCCGCTCTGGTCGCCCCCGGTATGGCGTTGGCAGCTCAGGATATGATGAGCCCGGAATACGGCCAGTCCTATGAAACCTTCGTTAAAGACTCCAAACTGACCGGCGGTCTGTTCTACTTCCAGCGTGATCGCGACCGCAAAGATACTGGCGGCACAGGTGAGTACGCATCCAATCTGAGTCACGCAACGACTCAAGCGGCACTGAACTTTAACTCCGGTTACGCTTGGAATGTCGTTGGATTGGACTTGGGTGGCTATGGAGCCTATGACCTCACCGATGATCGCTCTCCTGCCAACCAAGAGAATGAATTTTCTTTCGCCGGTAGAAACTGGGATAACAACTTTAAAGATGGAAATGCCGGCAACGGTTTTAGCGTCACTAACGCAGCTCTGAAGTTCAAATTTGGTGACAGTGTTACAGCCAAAGGCGGCTATACCCAGCTCTATGTTCCAGGCGTTATCGGTGTTAACTGGTCTTATCAGCCGGGTACCTATCGTGGTGGTCAAGTCGAAGGCAACTTTGGCGGTCTCTACCTGACCTACGCCATCGCAGATGAATACAAAGCACCATGGTTCAAAGAAACCCAAATTTTCTCACGAGCTAAATCCAAGCCGTGGGTTTCTGGCTACAGCCCGCAAGAAGAGCAATACAAGATCGATTACATCCATGGTATCGCTGCGCGCTATACCTTCGAAAATGGCACTGCTGTAACCGGTTCTTTCGGTCAATCCAAAGACTATATGGATAGCTACCACTTCAAACTGGCTCATAAGTTTGATGTGATTGGCGGTCTCTCCACCAGCTACCAATTCTACGGTTCCGAAACATCTGACTTTGATGCAAGTACCGTTGCTGGCGGCGATTCAGGCAAGACCTACGATGGGCTGGCATGGCAACAAGCGCTGACCGCAGCTTGGAACTACGCCCAATACGGCTTCCGTCTGGAAGGTCTGTGGACCAAGGCTGAGGGTGATGAAGGCAACTACCTGCCCCGTCTGACCCGTGGCTACGCCAACTCTCAGGGCGCCAACGAAATTTGGTGGGACTCCCGCTCTGACTGGAACGCCAACAACGAAAAAGCGCTGTTCTTCGGCGTGACACGTTCTCTGGATGACTTGGTTGGTGCCCCTGGCTGGTCTGTCGGTGTATCCGGTGCTTATGGCTGGGATATTGAGGATGGCTATGGCAAGAAGCATGCTTCCGGTGAAGATACTGAATGGGCAGCCAACTTCGATGTCAGCTATACCGTGCAGGATGGTAAGCTGAAAGGCACCCTGTTCAAGCTGCACTACACCGACTACAACAACGATCTGCCTAGCTGGGCATACCCGAACGTATTTGCGTCAGAGAAAGACGTCAAGTTCCACATCATCATGCCGTTTACCATCATGTAATCAGGCAATACGATGTCAGCAAACCGGGCCACTTGGCCCGGTTTTCTTTTTACCGGTTGGCAGGCTAACATGCGAGCCGGATAAGGGTTTTATCCACTCACCCGCACGCTTTTGTCAGCAGTCACAAGGACGCCATCATGCCCCGTTTTGTTCTGATCACCGGTTGTTCCAGCGGTATTGGCCTCGCCGCCGCGCAAGCGCTCGGGCAGCACGGTTTTACCGTGATCGCCTCGGCGCGCAAGGCGGAAGATGTTACCCGTTTGCAGCAACAGGGATTGCTGGCAGTACAGCTGGATCTGGCGGACCCTGCTTCTATCGAGCTGGGTGCCAGTGCGGCGCTCCATCTGGCAGGCGGGCGCCTCTATGGCCTGTTCAACAATGGCGCTTATGGCCAACCCGGGGCGCTGGAAGATCTGCCCACCGAAGCGCTCAGGGAACAGTTCAATACCAACCTGTTTGGCTGGCACCATCTGATCCGTCAGGTGCTGCCGCCTATGCTGGAGGCCAAAGAGGGGCGGATAGTGCAGAACAGCTCGGTACTGGGACTGGTTGCCATGAAGTATCGCGGCGCCTATAACGCCAGCAAGTTTGCGCTGGAAGGTTATAGCGACACTCTGCGCCTCGAACTGGCGGGTAGCGGGGTACATATCAGCCTGATTGAACCGGGCCCCATCGATACCCGTTTTCGTGCCAATGCTCGCAACGCCTTCCTGCGCCACATCGATCCGGCTCAGAGCCGTCATCAGTCGGCCTACCGCCAGACCCTGACGCGGCTGGAAAAAGAGGGGGCCACCAGCGGCTTTACCCTCCCGAGCGAAGCCTGCATCCCTCCGCTGCTCCATGCGCTGACCCACGCCCATCCCAAGGCACGCTATCCGGTGACCACTCCGACCCGGCTGTTTGCCTTCTTGCGACGGGTATTGCCCACTCGCTGGCTCGACAAACTGCTGGCCAAATCGACCTGATCCCGTGATGGGCGACAAGCATCCTGCCGCCCGGATTGCGTTAGCTGTATAGCGGCGTAATCCAATCCGCCAACCTTGTTTGCCCCTCTCTTCGATAGTGCTCGCCATTGCTGTAGTAGGCGCTCTTGACCAAAGGTATCACCTGCACCACCACATAGGTCTGCTCCCCCAGCACCCGTTTCAAATGGCGCGTGATAAGGCGCGCGGCGGCGTCCTGCATCTCCTGCGGCCGCTCGAACCAGTGCAGCTCGACAAACGGAAAACCCACCTCTGACTCACCGTTGCGTATCCAGCAGCTATCAATCCGCTCCATGGTGACAAACTCCGGCTTACCGCCGGTCAGCTCGCAGAGCTCGGCCAGCAGCGGGCCGCTCACCTGTTGCAGGGTATCGAGCGTCACGGCGCGAAAACGAAGATGGGGCATGGCAAACCTCTTGGTTATCTGAAATGAGGACTTATCATAGGAGTTATTGTCAGCAAGAGAAGTCACCCGGCTCATATTAAGGATCCCCATGAGATTTCATCGCACCCTCTTTGCCTTCCTGCTCTGCCTGCTGCTACCGCTGCACGCCTTTGCCGATCCCGCCTTCTATCGGGTGAGCAAGGGCAACCAGCAACACTGGCTTCTGGGCTCCATCCATGCGGGCAAACCAGCACTCTATCCTCTGCCCGAGCCGGTGGAGCGTGCCTGGCTGCAGAGTCACGCACTGGTGATGGAGGTGGACATGAACAGCATCACGCCGGATCAGTGGCAACAGACCAGCTCCCTCACCCGACTGGTGGATGGCAAACCGCTCAAGGATCATCTGCCTGCCGAGCTCTATCAACGCACCCTGATGGCGGGGGCCCGCTATGGCATCGACGAGGCGACCCTCGCCACCCTGCGCCCCTGGTTTGCCGCCATTACCCTGACCCAGGCCGCCATGGCCCGCTCCGACTTCAAGAGTGAACTCGGGATAGACCAGCACTTTGCCGTCCGGGCCGCCAAAGAGGGCAAACCGGTGGTGGGCTTTGAGACCCTGCTGGAGCAGCTAGGTTATCTGGCCAGCGTGGGTGATAACCAGACCCTGATGCTCGCCAGCACCCTGGATGAGCTACCGATGCTGGAGAGTGGTTTCGCCGCCGTGATGAAGGCATGGCAGCAGGGGGATGAGGCGACGCTGATCAATCTGCTCAAGGAGGAGATGGCCCCGCCCGCGCTACAAAGCTGGATGGAGCAGACCCTGCTGGCCGAGCGCAACCACAACTGGCTGAAGAAATGGTCCACCCTGCCCAACGAGAGCTTTATCGTGGTAGGCGCCCTGCACCTTTACGGCGAACAGGGGTTGCTGGCGTTGCTGGAGCAGCAAGGGTGGCGCATTACCCCGCTCACCACACCGGGCCCTGTGCAGGCTCTCTAGCAAGGAGTCCAGTGAGAACGATCACAGATCGCGCTGGTTATTAAACAACCTGCAAGGGAGTTGATCGGGATCATCCCGGACGGGGCAAAGAGGTATTTATCATGCCTGTCATCAACCGGGTGACAGGAGCAATAAAATGGACTTTTGGCTGGACCTGATGTTTGGCAACAGCGTGGGATTGATGTCGATGCTGGTGATTATCGGCACCTTCTTGCTCATCAGCTCTTACGCGGCCTATTTCATCTACAAGGTGATGCACTCGCAACCGCCTCATTCACAGCAACCCCATTCTCAACAACCCAAAGAGGGCAAATAATCCTCTGACCACAGGCGGCAGTTCACACTGACCGCCTGTGCTGTTTTATGGTTCGCGACTGTGATTCCCGGGCCAGGCAGCACTGGTATCCATGCTGGGCCTCCCCCTTTCCCCGTTTTCTGTGCCGGTTGCGGCCGTTATAATGGCCCCCACTTTTTCTTATGGGGAGCCTGCCGTGTCTCATAACGACGAACTCTCGCTATTCATGAATGAAGTGGCCGACGTGCGGCCCATTCGCAGCGACAACATCCATCCCCATGCGGCCAAATCCGCCCCGACCGAGGCGCAGCTCGCTCGCCGTCAGGCTGCCACCGCCGAGCAACTCGCCCTCGACCACCTCACCATGGAGGCCATCGAGATGCGGGATCCGCACGAAATCATCGGCTTCAAGCGTGATGGGGTGCAGGAGGGGGTCTACAAGAAGCTGCGGCTCGGCAAATACGAGCTGCAGGCCAGCCTGGATTTGCACCAGAAAACCCTCAACGAAGCGCGCCAGACGCTGGTGCAGTTCATTACGGATTGTGAAGTCCGGGATATCCGCTGTCTGCTGATCCTGCACGGCAAGGGGGAGCGCAGCACCCCGCGCGCCCTGCTGAAAAGCTATGTCAGCGCCTGGTTGCCGCAACTGCCCGCCGTCATGGCGATCCACAGCGCCGAACGTCGCCACGGCGGCAGCGGCGCGCTCTATGTGCTGCTGCGCAAAAGCGAACGCAAAAAAGCGGAAAACCGCGAACGGCACCAGAAGCGGCTCGGCTAATCCGCCTCTCGCCACTACGCCTTTGGCCCGCCTGCATGAAGGTGGTCAACTATACAGCGGCGGTGTTAGCATCGAACGGCCCCGAGCATGCCAGGTACGGGGCGGCATACCATCAGGGACGATAACAAGGACAATCCCATGTCATATCAAAAGCTTGAACAACATCAGCAACAGATCCACCGCTTTAGCCACCTCGCCGCCATCTGCGGCTGGGATCAGGCGGCCATGATGCCGGAAGGGGGCAACGATGCTCGCGCCGAAGCGATGGCCGAACTCGGTCTGCTGATCCACCAGAAGCGCACCGCTCCCGAGCTGGGCGACTGGATTGCCAGGGCCGAGAGCGAACCGCTCGATGAAGTACAACGCGCCAACCTCGGCGAGATAAAGCGCCAGTGGCAAGATGCAAGCCTGCTGCCCGGTGAGCTGGTCGAAGCGCTGTCGCTCGCTGGCAGCAAGTGCGAGCACGCCTGGCGCAGCCAGCGCAAGAACAACGACTGGGCCGGCTTTGCCCCCAATCTCGAGGAGGTGGTGAAACTCTCCCGTGAAGTGGCGCAGCTGCGGGCCGATGCGCTTGGCGTGCGCCCCTACGACGCCATGCTGGCGCTCTATGAGCCGGACATGACCAGCGCACGGCTCGATCAGATCTTCGGCGATCTCGCCAGCTGGCTGCCGGCTCTTATCCAGACCGTGAGTGAACAACAAAAGGGCGATGCCCTGCTGCTGCCGCAAGGCCCCTTCCCCATCCCCAACCAGCAGGCGCTCGGTCAGGAGGTAATGGGGCTGCTCGGCTTTGATTTCGCACACGGCCGCCTCGATGTGAGCAGTCACCCCTTCTGTGGCGGCGTGCCGACCGATGTGCGGATCACCACCCGCTACAACGAGCAGGAGTTTGTCTCCAGCCTGATGGGCATAGTGCACGAGACCGGCCACGCCCGTTACGAACAGGGGCTGCCGCGCCATCTGCTGGGCCAGCCGGTGGCCGAGGCCCGCTCCATGGCGATCCACGAGAGCCAGAGCCTGTTTTGCGAGATGCAGCTGGGGCATCATCCGGCCTTCCTCGCGCTGCTGGCACCACGCATTCGTCACCACTTCGGCGAACAGGCGGCGTTTGCGCCGGACAATCTGGCCAAGCTCTATAGCCGGGTCGAGCCGGGCTTTATCCGGGTTGATGCGGACGAGGTGACCTATCCGGCCCACGTTATCCTGCGCTACGAGCTGGAGCGCGATCTGGTGGAAGGGAAGATCGAGGTGGCCCACATCCCCGAGCTGTGGGATGCCAAAATGCAGCAGTGGCTGGGGCTCTCCACCAAGGGCAACTACCGCAATGGCTGCATGCAGGATATTCACTGGACCGACGGCTCGTTCGGCTATTTCCCGAGCTATACCCTGGGTGCCATGTATGCCGCCCAGCTGCGTTTTGCCCTCGAAAAAGAGCTGGGCAGCATGGGGGAGGTGATCGCGGCGGGTCGCTTGCCGGAGATCTTCGGCTGGCTCGGACGCCACATCTGGTCACAGGGGAGCCTGCACAGCACCGACGAGCTGGTGCGCCGCGCCACCGGTGAAGCGCTCAATCCGCACTGGCTGCGCCAGCATCTGGAACAGCGTTATCTGAAGTAATGAGCGCAGTATGCTAACAGCAGAACGGGGCCCTTTTTAGTTAACCACTACAGGGCCCCGTTTTTATGGCGGTTCATTTTTATGGCGGTGCATGGCACAGCACGCCGTCACGGCAATGCTGTAAAAAGAGAGGGTTCAGAGGGGGTCCGGGGAACCCAGCAACTCGCGCAGTTGCAGGATATTGCCCTCAGGGTCGAAGGCATTGCGCACCACAAAGCCGGGCCCCGTCCACTGCTGTGGCAGCAGGCCGCCGCCGAGATCCGCCGCCTTCGCTTCTGCCCAGGCGAGGCTGGAGACGGTGAAGAACAGCTTGATGGCCCCCTCTTCCCTCAGTTCTGGCGGGCGGTTGATAACGACCTGCTCAGCATAGGGCTCTGGAATGGCGTGGATCAGCAGCTGGATATCGCTGTTTTCCAGCACCACCAGCTGCTCATCCTGACTGCAGACCACCATCTGCAGCAGGGTACGGTAAAAGTGGGTCAGCAGGCCCGGATCCTTGGCATAGATCAGGGCACCGGCACGAGCGGGGCCTGGCATGGAGCACTCCTCAACAGTGAACGGCTGGGTGGACAGATCTCCACCTTCTCACAGTTGCGCGCCCCGTTCGATCCTTTTTAGCCGCTCGCCAGCCTCACTGCACAAAGTGCCACTGCCGCAGCGCCAGTGTCGGCGGCGGCCCCTGATCTTCGCCCATATCCGCCATGCCCAGCGCCTCGTCATAGTGCACCCCGCCCGCACCGCTCTCGGTCAAGTGTTTTGCCCGCACCGCCCCGTACAGACCGCCACTTCCGCTGATCTTCATCTCGGTGAGCGGGGCATAGAGGGCGGCATAGAGCGGGGTATTACCCGACAGCTTGACCCCATCCTTGCCACTATACGCGGAATAGATGGAGATAGCAGGCGTACCGCCAGTGGTCAGCCCCTGCTTGGCTGCCGTCACCTCTGCACCGGCCCCGAGATCGACCTTGCCGCTGACGATCAGGGTCAGGCTGCTCCCCTCGCTCACCGTCAACTTGTTGCTGCCTGTCATGGTGAAATCCTTGTCGATCAGCAGCACCACATCCCCCTTGATGGTTAGTGTGGCATCGGCCCCCATATTGAGACTGTCGAGCTGATAAATGGTCTGATCCTTGCCAAACAGCTCCCCCTTGCCGGGGAGCGGCAGCCCGGGCTTGTGCTGGTTGCTGCTGGTTACCGAGCCAGTGGCGGGATCCGTGGTCAGCACCATCTGCTGGGTGGCGCCCAGCGTCAGCGGCCCATTGATGGGCAGTGTGGCAGGGGGAAACGATTTGGGCAGCGCGGCCACATTGAGCGGGTCACACACCTGTCCGGCAACAGGCGGTAGCTTGGGATGAGTGCGGTATTGGGGATCCAGATACTTCTGATGCTTGGCATCAAGGAATGCCCCGTTCCCACCATAGTTCAACTTGTCGCCAGCAATGCTTGTGCCATGACCCATAGAGACATCACCATTGATCGCAACAGCTCCGGCAATATGCCCCCCTTGCAAGGCAAAATTTCCACTCCCGTTCACGCTGCCCTCAACCCTGACGACCCCATCAGAGGGAGAAATGGTGATATCGCCGCCAGCAAGTACATTACCCGCAACAGGTGAAGAGCCGTTCAAGGTCACCGAGCCGGTCGCCCGCACATCACCCCAGATGGGGGAGTGCCCGGCGAGCACTACATTGGCCTTATCGCTGACGGTCGCCACCTTGGCGTTTTGCCCCTGATTAAGAGTCCCGGAAACAGACTCCTTGTACGCCCCCTTGCGCGAATCGTAGCTGTCAATAAAACCGCTACCGGAAAGACTTAGCCCTTCGCATGCCACCACCGAATCCTGAAAGATTAGATTGCCGGGCTCGCGCTTGAGGGCAAACAGCGCGTTGAGGCTGGCATTTCCCTCCAGATAGCGGCCATGGCTCTGCAACGCCAACTTGCTGCCGGCGGAGGCATCCAGCTGATCGATGCTGAAGCGGCTGCCCGCCATTGCCCCTTCGCCCTTGCTTGGCACCTTCTGCACCAGTTGAGCCCACTCTATCCGTGGTTCAGCGCCAAGGGCCTGATGCAGGGCGCGATAACTCTCGTTCATCCCCTGCTCGGCACTGAGCTGCGCATTGATCTTCTTGTGAAAATTGCCGCTCAGGCGGGTCTGCAACTGGTTCTCCTGAATGCTGGTAAACACCAGCAGACTCGACAGCAGGCTCACCACCAGCACCACCAGCAGTACGGCTCCTCGCTGCCCCTGCAATCCCTTGTTCATCCCGATCCCCCTGCTGTGGCGTTGGCACCGGATGTGGCCAACGCTGCCGCCCAGACCGCCTTGCGGCGGGCCACCTGCACCTCTACTCCCGGTGCCAGATAGCTCGGCAGCCCTTCGGGCAAGATGCGGATATTGACCAACGCACCCTGCTGGCCGAATTCAAGATCCTGAAGATGGGCCAGCAACAGGCGCGGGCCATCTCCGTCATCGCAACTGAGTACCGGCGGCGTGAAGCGGTACTGCTCGGTAAAATCGGCGGTTTTCTGGTTGCCAAGGCAGGAGAGCACCTGATTGCCCCCCTCTACCTTGAAGGCCAGCGTCAGGCGATCAGGGGTCACGGCTATCAGCTGATCCGCCTGCTTGATGCTGTTGGTAAAGGTGAGAGTGGCAAAGCGCAGCACTTCGTTCGCCTGCTCCAGCGCCTTGCTCTGTTCGACCGTACTCTTGATCGGGGCGTAACCGGCAAAAATCGCCAGCATCAGCATCAGACCGAGCACCATGGAGATCATCAGCTCGACGAGACTGACGCCTCGTTGCCGTGAGGGGACGCTCAGCATAAAGGCGGAAATCCTGCGTTCAGCTCCACTCGCTTGGCGCCGGAGACCCGCTCATCCTGCCACTCGATAGCGACCACAAAGTTGTCGCTATAACGGTTCGGCAGCACCAGCCGGTGGCCATCCTGCAGGGTGAAGCGGGCAAGAAAATCGGCCTGGGTGAACCGCTCGGGCTTGCGCTGCACTTCACACAGCGAGCTCCAGATCTGCTCCACGCTGTTGCTCGCCTCGATCGTGGCCAGCGTGCTCTGCAAGCTGTAATCCGCCTGCTGCAACGAGACCACCTGCCCCTTGGCGAGACCGAGAAACACCATCACCGCCAACACCATGGAGACCATGATCTCCACCAGATTGAAGCCTTGCTGGCGGGCAAGTGCGGCGTATCTCATGAGCAGCTCCCTTGCAGCAGCTGGCCGCTCGGGGCCACGCAGAGCACCCGCTGCTCACCGAGGCGATTGGCCAGAATGATCTCGGCGTGGCTGCTGCTGCCGGTTGGCGCGATCTGGATGGGGTCAAACGGCTTGATCACCACGCCGCCACCGGGAGCTGATGCCTGACGCAACCGCTGGCTGTCGGCCATCACCTCCCAGCCACCGTTATCGGTGCCCTGCAGGACCACCGGCAGGGTCAGCTTGACCGCTTCGCTGCGGGCAAAGCGGTAGGCTGACGCGAGTTCGGTCGCACTGCGATCGAGCCGTTCGGCCGCGAGGCGCTGACTCATGGAGGGCAACCCGACCAATAGCAAGATGGCGGCGATGCCGACCGTGATCATCAACTCAATCAGAGTAAATCCGCGCACATTCATCTTATGATCCCCAGCAGTCATGGCGATTGGCCGCGCGATAACCGGTCTGATCGAGGGTCAGAGTGCCGCACCCATCCTGTTGTCGCGTCGTTGGAATGGCTTTGAGCAGGTAGTCGCCAGCATCTTGCTGGCTGTAGCTGAACTGGTAGAAATCCGTGTTGGAAGGGGTTGCGAACGTATCGGGATAACGGCCCTGTTGGGTATAGATACGTTCGAGGACGAGCGCCTGCTCCAGTAATTGCTGCTGCGCTTCGTAACGGCGTCCATGTTGCAGATAACCCTGATACGCTGGCAACGCGATGGCCGCGAGAATGCTGACAACCGTCATGGCGATCAACAACTCGATCAGACTAAAGCCCCGGCAATGGGGCCATGCCTTACAGTCGTTCACTTATCATCCTTGGCAAGTGTTGTTGTTATTGGTCGGCCCTGGGCCGCAAATGCAATGACTTAATAATCATAAAAAATTAACTGACTCGATTGAACAACACTAAATCGCCACACTCAATGTAAAAAAGATAATTATGTGATCTGTTATTAATTTTTAAGCAGTTTTCACCGCCACTAATCTCGCTAAGCAAATAAAGCTAGGCCAATCGACATCCGTTATGCCCCCTTCTGTCGAGCCGAGACATATGAATAACAGCGTGACGAAGAGTGAAACCCGGCCGTGCAATGAAAGAGCAAAATAACCTTTGGCCAATTTTTGCTATCCCTGTCCGTTTCTGGCTAGTCATGGCCCCCGAGCCCCCTTACTCTCTTGCCATCTATTCCAGCAAAGCCGCCAACACCATGAATGCAAAGCCCAGCCCAGAGTCGTCACCGGATGAGGTGATCAACACCCTCAGCCGCGAACAGTGTCACGCCGCACGGCTCGCCCGCGATGCTCGCTTCGATGGCCGCTTCTTTACCGGCGTGCTCTCGACCGGCATCTACTGCCGCCCGGTCTGCCCGGCACGGCCACCGCACGAGCACAATGTGCGCTACTTCCAAAGCGCCGCTGCCGCCGAGCAATATGGGCTGCGACCCTGCCTGCGCTGCCGGCCGGAGCTGGCCCCCGCCGCCCGTGGCGATCTGCCGGTTGAGCTGGCACGCCTGCTGGCACGCATCGATCGTGGTGAGCTGGCTGATGGCACGCTCGCCGAACTGGCTGCAGAGGCCGAAATAAGCGAACGCACGCTGCGCCGCCAGTTCGAGCAGCACCTCGGCGCCTCACCAAAACAGGTGGAACAGACGCGCCGCCTGCTGCTCGCGAAACGGCTGCTGACCGAAACCGGGCTGCCCATCACCGACATCGCGTTTGCCGCCGGTTTTGCCAGCATCCGCCGCTTCAATGACGCCTGGCTCAACGCCTACGGACTGGCCCCGCGCACCCTGCGCCAACAAGAGGATCATGCGCCAGAGCACATGAGCACGCAGCCCCGCGGCGCAACCCTGACGCTGCAACTGCCCTATCGCCCCCCGTATGACGTGGCGGCCATGCTGGCGTTTTATCGGCTACGGGCGATCCCCGGACTGGAGCGGGTAGATGGCGAGGGGTATGAGCGACGCTACCGGGTCGGCGATCAGGTCGCGCTGGTGCGCATCGCGCAGGGCAAGGTGCACAGCCTGCAACTCACAGTCCATGATCTGCCGCTCGCAGCGCTGCCCGATCTGCTCTATCGGGTGCGCAGGATGTGGGACCTCGATGCCGACATGCAGCGGATCGGCGATCAGCTCGGTCAGGATCCGCTGCTCGCCCGTTTGCAGGCGCGCTGGCCCGGCGTACGACTGCCGGGAGGCTGGGACGAATACGAGGTGATGCTGCGCGCCATCGTCGGCCAGCAGGTCTCGGTCAAGGGAGCCATCACCATACTCGGGCGGCTGGTAGCTCGTACCGAGGCGCAATTCGGGGTGGCGCAACTACCGACCCCCGGCCAGTTGTGCGAACTCGATCTCGACGGCATCGGCATGCCCGGCAGCCGCATTCGTACCCTGCGTGGAGTGGCGAAGGCGCTGGCCAGCGGCGAGCTGACCCTCACTACAGCCAGTGATGAGCAGTTGCTGGCACTACCGGGCATAGGCCCCTGGACGGTCGCTTACTGGCGGCTGCGCTGCGGGATGGATACCGATGCCTTCCCCGCTTCCGATCTGGTGCTGCAAAAGGCGCTCGGGGGCGGAGCCAAGCTGCCGGTGAAGGAGGTGTTGGCGCAAAGCGCAGCGTGGCAACCGTGGCGCAGCTATGCGGCCAGCTGGCTGTGGTACGCAATGAGTGAAGCGCCCGATTTGCTGCTCCATGCCACCAGCAACGAACAACAGCCAGATACCCAGCAACAGGAGATAACCCCATGATCCGCTACGATATCCTGCCGACCCGCTGTGGCGATCTGCTGGTCGCCATCAATGAATCTGGTCTGGTACACGTGGACTTTGTGGCGGGCCTGCGGGCACTGCCTGACATGAGCGGCTGGCAGCAAGATCACGAGGCGCTGGCCCCCTTCCTCGCCGAATTTGACGCCTATTTTGCCGGTCGCTTGCAGCGCTTCTCCCTGCCCCTTGCCGCCCGTGGCACCGCCTTTCAGCAGGCGGTATGGCAAGCGCTGTGCGACATCCCCTACGGCGAGACCCGCAGCTACAGCGATATTGCCCGCGCCATCGGCAAACCCGATGCGGTGCGGGCAGTGGGCGCGGCAAACGGCCGCAATCCACTCTCGATCATCGTTCCCTGCCATCGGGTGATCGGCCAAAACGGCAGCCTGACCGGCTATGCGGGGGGATTGGAGATTAAAAAAGCGCTGCTGGCGCTGGAGAGGGGCAATTAAAGGAGTCTGAGTAGAGCACCTGCGATAAAAAATTGCCCCTTTTCCAGATGGAGAAAGGGGCTCATTGATCAGCGTTTCAGGCTGCCCATCACATGCATTTCGCAGCGGTTGCAGTCAAAGCGCAGACGGAAGGTGTCTTTACCCATCTTGAGCTCCAGCGGCTCGGCCTTGAGACCGGGCACCTCGTTCGGGCAGAGGTTCTGGCTATAGCGGATGCAATGCTTGGTGATCATCAGCACCACTTCCCGCTCCTCCTTGTTCGCCTCATAGGCGGGAGCAATCCGCTCCACCCCGTGTTCGCGGAAGAACTGCTCGGCGGCGCTGTTCAGCACGTTGCCAAGGTAGGAGAGGCGGTGCTGGGGATAGCTGATATCCCGCAGGGCGATGCGTCGCTCGGGGCGCTGGTAGCTGGCCACCCGTGCCGCCTCCAGCGCGGCGATGCCGTCCCGGCGCAAACCGTTGAGCTGTGATGCGGCGATAAAGAGCGGCCTCGTTACTGCCAACTCAATCTTGCGCGCCACAAACAGGGTATTGCCGAGTTTGCCAAGTTGATCCCGCGCCTGCTGCAACGCCCGCTCCGGGTTGTCGGCAGGCTGTTTGTCGCAAGGCAGGGTCACCGTGGCACTGATGCCCTGCTCGTCGGTGAGCGTGAGGCTCACGCCCTCATCGCACTCTGCCAGCACCATATCGACCCGGATGCGACGATCCGCGCTCGCCTTCTCCAGCATCTTGCTGAACGCCTGATCGTGGTTGCGGTAGATTTCGGTCCCCACCTTCAACCCCGGCATGCGTTCAGACAGGAGTAACTGCTTACCTTCGACCTTGTTGAGGCGCATCCCCACCAGCTCGTTGTTCGGCTTGAAGAAGCCGAGTCCGTCGCCGTTGTTGAGGGTGACCTGTTTGCCATCGATCTCGATACCGTCACGGGTCACCTTGGTGACACGCCCGAGCGGTTCACCCACATATTTCGGGCTCTTGGTGGAGTCGATCCCCTGCTGGCGGCCATGGAGGAAATAGTCGGTGCTGCCGCGGTTGAAGCTCTTCTTGGGGTCAGGCGTGAAGCTGTAGCTGCAACGACCCGCCGAAGCGGCCACCAGATCGCTGCGACTATCCAGAATGGCGTCGAGCTTCTGGCGATACCAGGCGGTAACGTTCTTGACGTAATCGAGCCCCTTGAGACGCCCCTCGATCTTGAAGGAGCGGATCCCCGCCTCGATCAAGGCCTCCAGGTTATCGGTCTGATCCATATCCTTGAGTGACAGCAGGTGGCTGTCGGCCACCAGCACTTCACCGTCCGGCTTTTGCAGTGAGCAGGGCAGACGGCAGAGCTGGGCACACTCACCTCGGTTGGCGCTGCGGCCGGTGCGGGCATGGCTGATATTGCACTGACCGCTGTAGGAAACGCAGAGCGCGCCGTGGATAAAGAACTCCAGCTGCACATTGGTCGACGCACTGATCTCGCGGATCTGCGCAAGAGACAGTTCGCGCGCCAGTACCACCTGAGAGAAGCCCACATCCTGCAGAAATTTCACCTTCTCTGGCGTGCGGTTGTCGGTCTGGGTACTGGCATGGAGCGCGATGGGTGGCAGATCGAGGGCCAACAGCCCCATATCCTGCACGATGAGCGCATCTGCTCCCGCTTCATATATTTGGTGAGTCAGCCGCCGGGCCTGCTCCAGCTCGTGATCGTGCAGCAGGGTGTTGAAGGCGACAAAGACCTGGGAGCCGAAACGGTGGGCGTGGCGCGCCAGCGCCTCGATATCCTCGATGGAGTTGCCCGCCGCACTACGGGCGCCAAATGCTGGCCCCCCCATGTAGACGGCATCGGCGCCATGGTTGATGGCTTCGATGCCGTAGGCGAGGTTCTTGGCCGGAGCCAGCAGCTCCAACCGGTTGTTGTGGCTTAACGGGTGCTTGTTCTGGTGCATGGTCTCGGGATCAGGGCGGACAGCAAATGGACGCCACTCTAGCCCATTCACCACCCTCGTGCCTTGATCCCGCTTAAGGTATCTGCGAAATGCAGGATTAGATAACCACCTTGAGCGCCAACCCGAGCAGCACCAGCCCGCTCACCTTGTCGATAACAAAGGATTTGGCTTTGAGCCACGCCAGCACCGGCCCGCGCGAGAGCACCAGCGCCACCAGCACGTACCAGACGGCATCGATCCCGCCAGCGGTGAGCATCATGATGCCCCCTTCGCTCCAGCCGGTATCGGCCCGCACAAATTGGCTGAACAGAGCGATGAAGAAAACCGCCAGCTGGGGGTTAAGGAAAGCAACCATAAAACCTTCAAAGGCCCCCTGCCGACCGAGCAGTTGATGCACCTCTTCATTCCCTTCGTCACTGGCTGGTTTTGCCAGCAGGGCTTTCACCCCGAGCCAGGCGAGAAATGCGGCGCCGCCGTAGCGGATCAGATCAAACAGGATAGGGGTCTGGGTGATCAGGATCGAGAGGCCAAGCGCGGTAACCAGCGCATAGATACCAACCCCGAGGCCGTGGCCAAGCGCGGTGGCGACGCCATGCCCCTGCCCGCCCTGCACCGTGTTGCGGATGATCAGCGCCAGACTCGGCCCCGGGCTGATGGCCCCCATCACGCAGATTGCGGCCAGTGCCAGCCAACTCGTCAGTTCCATGCTTTTCCTCTTTTGCGCTCGATATAATGACCTGCACTCAGGGTACGGGCTGAGCCATTATGCCAGTAGTGAAAGTTATGAATAGATTCCATAACCAATGGCTATGGCACCACATAACTGACTGCGGCTAACCGCCGAGATCGAGCAGCTTGCGACTCTCGCCGACGGTGCGTTGCAGGTGATCCCGCAGGAATGGGTAGGCCAGCTCGCGAAACCAGCGGTGGGCCGGATCCTGATGGTGGCGCTGATGCCACAGCAGATGATACTGCTGGTCGCGGGTAGCAAAGGGCAGATCGACAAAGGTAAGCTCATGGCCGCAGGAGAGCTGCCAGGCGATATGGGCCGGGGTGGTCATCAGGCAATCTGTGCGCAGCAACACCTCCACTGCCGCCTGAAAGAAGGGAACTCTGGCAAACCAGCGCCGACTCAGTCCCTGCGGCGCCAATACCTGCTCCACCGGGCTGTCCTTGTCGCCTCCCCCGCTCACCTGCAGGTGAGGCCAGGCGAGATAGTCATCGAGACTCAGCGCCTTGCCCGCCAGCGGGTGGTGACGTCCCATCAACACCGCCAGCCGATCTTCCCCCTGATGCAGACCGCGGATCTGATCCGGCACCTGTTCGGTGATGGTGGAGACCAGATCGAGCTCGGACTGCCACAGTTGCGGCAGCTGACGTTTGTCCCACAGGCTGTACTCCAGCGCCGCCAACGGCGCCTCTTTGGCAAGCGCGGCGCAGATATCGGGCAGGATATGCTGGGCCACATAATCGGAGGAGGCGAGCCGAAATACCCGCTCGCAGCGGCTCGGGTCAAACCCTGGCGCCTCGTAGAGCCGCTCCAGCGCCCCGAGAGAATCCGCCAGCTGGGCTGCCAGCGCTTCGGCCCGTGGCGTCAGCAGCCAGCGTTGCCCCTCCCGCACCAGCAACTCGTCGTCAAACTCGCTGCGCAACTGGGTAAGCTGCTTGCTGATGGAGGGCTGACTCAGGTGCAACAGCTCGGCGGCGCGGCTGATATTGCGGGTCTCCAGCAGCACCTTGAGGGTGGGCAGCAGGTTGAGATTGGCTCTGAGCAAGGAGATACCCTCATCGGTGGAGAAACGCCTATCTTAGGGCAGACGAGTCCCGTGTTTTAAGAAAAATTTCCAGCCATGTTCAGCACGTTGCGACCTTTTCCAGCCAGATGGCGCAGCCACTTGCCCAACACATAACTATGACCACAAGATGACAGTGGTTGTCTCGTGCGGCATAATTGCACGATTTTCCGCCCGCGGGGCGCTCCACTTTGAGAAGCGGTAACAAGATGAAATACGCCAATATCACAGGCTGGGGCAAATGCCTGCCCCCCTCCGTGCTGACCAACGACGACCTCAGCACCATCATGGATACGTCAGATGAGTGGATCTATCCCCGTACCGGCATCAAGCAGCGTCGGGTCTCCCATGTCAGTACCTCTGACCTGGCCACCCTGGCTGGCCGTCGCGCGCTGGCCTGTGCAGGTCTCGAAGCGAGCGACCTCGATGGCATCATCCTGGCTACCGCCACTCCGGACAACCTGCTGCCAAGCGCTGCATCTGCGGTGCAGAAGAAGCTCGGCGCCGTCAACGCCGCCGTGTTCGACCTCAACGCTGCCTGCACCGGTTTCGTCTACTCCCTCTCGGTCGCTACCTCGCTGGTACAGACCGGCATGATGAAGAAGGTTCTGGTGATTGGCGCCGAGCGCCTTACCTATCTGCTGGACTGGGCCCGTCGCGATACCGCGGTACTGTTTGGCGATGGTGCCGGTGCAGTGGTGATCGAGGCAAGCGAACAAGAGTGTGGCCTGATTGCCAACAAGCTCGGCTGCGACAGCGAAGCGCGGGAGATCCTGCACGTTCCGAACTTCGGTACCGATCGGGTGCGTTTTGCCGATATCGATGGGCTGTTCACCTTCAACTTCGAAGGTCCGGAGATCTTCAAACGCGCCGTACGCGGCATGGGTGAAGCCACCAGCACTGTGCTGGCGCAGGCCGGTATTGCGCCGGAGCAGGTCGACCTGATCGTGCCGCACCAGGCCAATATCCGCATCATCGAGACCCTCGCCAAGCGGATGAATGCGCCGATGGAGAAGGTGATGGTCAACATCGAAAACTATGGCAACACCTCCGCAGCCACTGTGCCCATCGCCCTGTGCGAAGCGCTGGAGCAGGGCCGCGTCAAGCCGAACTCCTATCTGCTGACCGCTGCCTTCGGTGCCGGTCTGACATGGGGAGCCGCCATCATCAAGTGGGGCGATCGTGTTACCCCTATCAGTAAGTGCGAGGCTGAACTGCCACCGTGCGACCAGAGCGCGCTGGAACTGATTGCCCACGCCGTAGAAGGTTGCCAGAAGGCTCACGCCAACGAGGCTTGATCCTCATCAGGAGCCTGAATCCTCAGGCTCCTTCTCTCCTTTTCATCCCCACCTGGCTCTTCCCCCCACTTCGCAAGCCACTTGATACGGCAATCGCTGATACAAACAACTCCGATTTGCAGCCAATTAATTTTTTTCCGCTAACCTTATTGTGCCAACTATAAATAAAGAAAAGAGCGTCAAGGGGCACCATGACTGTTTCGGTCCCGCGCCTTTACCTCTTACCAAATAATTGCACAGGGATAAGCTACGTATGGCACAACACAAAAGTGGCGTGAACACACCGCTTTGGGAACCGGTTTGCTGGATTTGCTGCATCGGGCTTGCTCTGCTGAGCTGCCTGTTGCTGCAGCTCGCCGATGCGCTGTCACCTCTCTACCTGCTGCTCAATGTGCTGGTTGGTATTGCCGCCGCGCTCTGGACATCGAGTCACTTCCACCAGCACACACTCCGACATCGTGCCGGAGAGGAACAAACCGTCGCAACCGATCCTCTCGCCCACTCCATCATCGGGCTCGAACAGGTGTGCGAGAAGGCACTCCCCATCTGGTCCCAGCAAATTGAAAGCTCTCGTCAACAAACCGAAGCCGCGATGATTGACCTGACTCAACGCTTCAGCGGCTTGGCCAACAAGCTGGAAGAAGCAGTCAATGCTTCTCATCTGGCAGCCGGAGAATTGGGTGATGCCAATTCCCGTGGCATGGCAGGAGTCTTGAGCGAGAGCCAGCAGCAACTCAATGAGGTAGTGGCCATCCTGCACTCCGCCCAGGCCAATCGGGACGCCATGCTGGGTGAGATAAAAGGCCTGACCACCTACACCATAGAGCTCAACACCATGGCCATGGATGTGGCCAAAATCGCCTCCCAGACCAACCTGCTGGCCCTCAACGCAGCCATTGAAGCGGCTCGTGCAGGGGAAGCAGGCCGTGGCTTTGCTGTGGTCGCTGATGAAGTGCGCAACCTCTCCCGCCTCTCCAGCGAAACCGCCCAGAAGATGACCGACAAGGTAGACACCATCAATACTGCTATCGGCCGCGCCTTCCAGATTGCCGAAAATGCTGCCGCACGGGATCACGCCTCGGCGCTCAATTCGGAGCAGACAATCGAACAGGTACTGGCCCGTTTTCGCCATGCCACAGATAGCCTGGCGGAATCCGCCTCCTTGCTGCAAAACGAGAGCACCGATATCCATCGCGAAATCTCCAGCGTCATTGTCTCGCTGCAATTTCAAGACAGGGTCAGCCAGATCCTCAGCCACGTCAGACAAAACATGGAGAGCCTCTCCAGCCACTTGGTGGCTTCCGAGCAGAGCAGCAATGCGACAGGGCCAATCCAGATCGATGCCAATCGCTGGCTGGCAGAGATGGAACTCTCATACGCCACCGACGAACAGCGCAATATTCACCATGGTCGCACCACCCGTTCTGTCAACGCGCAACCAAGCAGCGCCGACATCACATTTTTCTAGGAGAGAGATATGGGCAAAACGATCCTGATCGTGGATGACTCGGCAACTATTCGCCAAGTCGTGGGCATGACCCTCAAGGGCGCCGGTTATGAGGTCATGGAAGCCTCTGACGGCAAAGATGCGCTCAACAAACTTGATGGCAAGAAGATCAACCTGATCATCAGTGACGTCAACATGCCGAACATGGATGGCATCACCTTCGTCAAAGAGGCCAAAAAGCTGGCCAACTACAAATTTACCCCTGTCATCATGCTGACCACCGAGTCTCAGGACAGCAAGAAGCAGGAGGGACAAGCCGCAGGAGCCAAAGCCTGGGTGGTCAAACCCTTCCAGCCCGAACAGATGTTGGCCGCAGTCGCCAAGCTCATCATGCCGTGATCCGGAGCACATCATGCAACTACAGAGTGAGCTACTCGACAACAAGGTAGTGGTGACCATGCCGGACGAGATCACCATTTATACAGTCAGCGAGCTGAAAGATGCTCTCTCGCCCTTATTGCATCAGGGGAACGAACTGGAGCTGAATCTGGCGGCGGTATCCGAGATAGACAGCGCCGGGCTGCAACTGCTGCTGGCAGCGAAGAAGACCGCTCTGCAGCAGGGCACCTCCCTGGCGCTGGTCTGGCACAGCCATGTTGTGCTTGAACTGCTGGAGCTCTGCCAGCTCTCGGCCTTTTTTGGCGACCCCACCCTCATCACCCATGGCGAACGGCCCTGAGCCACCATGACAAGGAGTCACCGTGAGCATCGATCTTGATCAGGCTTTACAAACCTATATCGCCGAGGCACGCGAGTTGCTTGAAGAGATGGAGTCAGCCCTTCTATCACTGGAATCTGACCCTGACAATAGCGAGCTGATTGGTGCCATCTTTCGTGCTGCTCATACCATCAAGGGGTCGGCTGGCCTCTTTGGTCTGCAACCCATCGTCGGGTTTACCCATATTGTCGAGGATCTGCTAGACCAGATCCGCAATCAGCAGCTCACAGTCACCTCTACTCTGATTAAGGATCTGCTGGAGAGCTGTGACCATATCCAGACGCTCATCAGTGTCGTTGCAGAACAGGGCAGCACGTTAAGCGAGGGCGATGCCAACCAAGATGAACGGCTGAGGCTCACCCTCACTCGTCATCAGTGCGTCCCCCATGCCACGCTGCCAGATACTGTGCATACGCCGGAACCCAAGATCGAAAAAGAGGGAGGAATTACCAGCTCCGCCTCCTTGTGGCATATATCCCTGCGTTTTGGTCCCGATGTGCTGCGCAATGGCATGGATCCGGCCGCATTTCTGCGCTATCTCGGCACACTGGGAACCATATGCTCGGTGGAGACCATCCATCAGGCGTTACCGGATTGGGAACAGTTCGATCCGGAGAATTGCTACCTAGGCTACGAGATAGACTTCGACTCGCAGGCAGACAAGACGGCCATCAGCGATGTCTTTGAATTTGTCAGAGATGACTGCCAGATCGCCATCTTGCCACCCCACAGCAAGATCGCCGAGTACATCAACCTGATCGAGTCGCTGCCTGAAGATAGCGCCATGCTGGGGCAGTTGCTGGTCAACACCGGCGCCCTGACTGCAGAGGAGTTAGCAAGCGGTCTACAGACACAACAAGCGACCCCTGCAGAACAAGCGCCCAGACTCGGAGAAATCCTGATTGCGCAGGGTGCCGTCAACGAAGCCGTTGTCGATGCAGCCCTGAAAAAACAGAATCAGACCAAAGAGAGCAAGAGCAAAGAAGGCCGTTACGTCAGGGTGCATGCCGACAAGCTGGACGATCTGATCAATCTGGTCGGGGAGTTGGTAGTCGCCAGTTCAGGGGCCAATCTGCTGGCCCAACGCACCCGCGAAAGCCAGCTGCAGGAAGCCACCTCGGTCATTGCCATGCTGGTGGAAGAGATCCGCGACAGTGCACTGCGCCTGCGCATGGTGCCTATCGGCGATACCTTCAACCGCTTCCAGCGGGTGGTGCGCGATGTCAGTCAGGAACTGAACAAGGATATCACTCTGGTGATCTCCGGAGCCGAGACCGAACTGGACAAGTCGGTGGTAGAGAAGATCGGCGATCCGCTGATGCATCTGGTCAGAAACTCGATGGATCATGGCATCGAATCGGCAGAGCAACGGCTGCTGGCAGGCAAACCCCCCCGTGGCACCCTGAATCTCAATGCCTATCACGACTCCAACAGTATCGTCATCGAAATTCGGGATGATGGCGCAGGTCTCAACAAAGCCAGGATCCAGCAAAAAGCCATCGAGCGCGGCCTGATCAGCCCAACCACCACGCTGACGGATCAGGAGATATACAACCTGATCTTCGAGCCGGGGTTCTCTACCGCCGAGGCGATAACCAACCTCTCCGGTCGCGGGGTTGGCATGGATGTCGTCAAACGCAACATCACTGCCCTGCGCGGCACGGTCGATCTGGACAGCATCCCGGGAAAAGGAACCCGTGTGCAGATCCGCCTGCCGCTCACCCTTGCCATCATCGACGGCTTCCTGGTGCGAGTCTGCGACACCCACTACGTCATTCCCCTCGATATGGTGATCGAGTGCGTTGAATTGACCCAGAGTGCACTGTCCGACACCCAGGGTCGCAATTACATCAATTTGCGTGGCGAGGTGCTGCCCTTTATCCGCCTGCAACACTACTTCGATACCAATGGCAGCAAGGGGCGGCGCGAGAACATTGTCGTGGTCAGCCACGCAGGCAAAAAATCCGGACTGGTGGTGGATGAGCTGCTGGGAGAATTCCAGACCGTCATCAAACCGTTGGGAAAATTGTTCCAGCGCCTGCAGGGCATCAGTGGCTCAACCATTCTGGGGGGGGGAGAGGTAGCCCTGATCCTCGACATTCCTTCGCTGATCCAGCACGCAATCACTCAGGAATCCTGTCAGCTCAACAGGTTGACAGTGTCGCGCAACCTGCCTCAATCCAGCATCAACTGAGGGGACCATCATGTTAAAGAATTCCACCATCAAATTGCGTCTTATCGTACTGCTCTGCATGCTCTGCCTGCTGCTGCTGGCCGTTGGCAGCCTCGGGTTATACAACATGCAGAGCAGCAATACAGGGTTGCAGCGCGTTTACAACGACAGGGTGGTTCCCCTCAAGCAGCTGAAGACCATCTCCGACAGCTATGCCGTCTCGATCATCGACAACCTCAACAAGGCCAATGCGGGGCTGATCCCGGCAGAAGAGGCTTTGAAGCAGATACAACAGGCCCAGCAGACAATCAAAAACGAGTGGCATCACTACCAGTCCACCACTCTCACTGCGGATGAACAGCGTTTGTCAGCCGAGGCGACAACCCTGTTCAACGCGGCCGATACCGATATTGGCAAGCTGGAGAAATACCTCGCCACCCAGCACGGCATGATTACTGGCATGCTGAACAATTTTGATGGTTCTCTCTATGGCTCCATCGACCCGATAGGCAACAAAATCACCGAGCTGGTGAACCTGCAGCTCAATGTGGCCAAGTCGGAATATACCGCAGCGCAATCCTGGTATGACGTGATGCTGATAACCATGGCGGTAGTTATCGCGGTCGGCATTGCACTCGCAGCCTGGTTTGGCACCCTGCTGATCAAAAGCATCATCACCCCCATCGAACAAGCTCTGCGCGTGGCCAATAGTCTGGCCGATGGCAATCTGGATGTATCGATCCAGATAGAGTCCAACGATGAAGCGGGTCAGCTCTTGATGGCGATGGATAACATGGTCAAGAAACTGGGGGCCTTGATCACGGATATCGAGACGCTGGTCACTGCCGCCGTCGAGCAGGGCGACTTCAGCCACAAGATTGCACTGGAGGATCGTCAGGGATATATCAAGCGGGTATCCGAGCTGCTGAATCGCCTCTCCCATGTGACAGATACCAGCCTGGAAGATGTGATGCGCATCGCCACCGCACTCTCCAAGGGGGATCTGACCCAGCGGATCGATGAACCCTACCCCGGTATTTTTGGCCAGACCAAAGATGGCCTCAACCAGACCATCACAGCGCTGACTAATATCATCGAAGAGGTACGCAACGCCGCCGACAACCTGACCAATGCCTCCAATCAAGTGAGCAATACAGCGCAGGCATTGAGTCAGGCTACCAGCGAGCAAGCAGCCAGCGTTGAAGAGACCAGTGCCTCTATCGAGCAGATGAGCGCAAGCATCAATCAGAACACCGAGAACGCCAAGATCACCGACAGCATGGCCAGCAACTCGGTGCTGGAGGCCACAGATGGGGGGCAATCCGTTCAACAGACGGTGACCGCCATGCAGCAAATCGCCAAGAAAGTCAGCATCATCGACGACATTGCCTACCAGACCAACCTGCTTGCCCTCAACGCCGCCATAGAGGCGGCTCGCGCCGGAGAGCATGGCAAAGGCTTCGCGGTGGTTGCCGCCGAGGTGAGGAAACTGGCAGAGAGAAGCCAAATCGCGGCGCAAGAGATTGGCGAGCTCTCCTCCGACAGCGTCAGCAAGGCAGAGCGGGCTGGCAACCTGCTGGAGAGGATCGTCCCTTCCATACGAAAAACCTCTGACTTGGTACAAGAGATCAATGCCGCCTCAGGTGAACAGGCCAGCGCAGCCAACCAGATCAGTCTGGCCATGAGCCAGCTTAATCAGGTGACACAACAGAATGCGGCCAGCAGCGAGGAGTTGGCAGCCACGGCCGAAGAGATGAGCTCGCAAGCCAGCGAACTGCAGCAAACCATGGCCTTTTTTGCTCTGGAAAAAAGTGCCCAGCTCAACACCAAGCCCCATGAAATCGGCCACAAGGGCATGCCTCCCAGAGGCAGTTTCATCGCCCCCCCACAACGGGCCAACCAGCCCAATCAACCATCATCCCATTCCATTGATGACGCGGATTTTGTCCGCTTTTAACCGGAGGCGACCATGCATACATCCACCGACATCACGGTGCCATCAGCGGCCGCTGACGAGAGCAGTGGCGATGCCCAGTACCTGACATTTCTGATCAACAACGAGATGTTCGCCATCAATATTCTGGGGGTCAAAGAGATCATCGAATACGGCAATATCACTCCGGTTCCGATGATGCCGGGTTTTATTCGTGGCGTAATCAACCTCAGAGGGGCGGTAGTGTCGGTCGTCGACCTGAATGCCCGCTTTGGCAATCCACCTTCGGTCATCACTCGCCGCAGTTGCATTGTCATTATTGAGGGAATGGCCCCGCAGGGCGATGAACCTGTAGGTCAGGATATTGGCGTTGTTGTGGATTCCGTATCGGAAGTACTGGGTATCCCACAAGCAGATATCGAGCCCCCCCCCAGTTTTGGTGCCCGCATCCGGGCCGATTTCATCAGCGGCATGGGCAAGGTCAACGGCAAATTCGTCATCCTCATCGATACCGGGAAAGTGTTGTCACTCGATGAGATGGCTCAACTCAACGAACTGGCCCAGCCACAGGCAAGGTTGCCACAAGGCAACCTGCAACCCTCCTGAACAGGCCTCCATACACCACGACATGCAGCATAAGGAAACGCTCATGAGCCAATCACTCTTAGGAAAACTCTTCGGAGACAATGCCACCGAAGTGAGGCAGCGGACCCAGTTACTCGACGCAATCGGCCAGCTGCAACACGCAGTTCTGGCAGAGCAGGTTCCAGCACCACTCGATCTTTCCGGTATGGATAGCCCCTTGCGTGAAGTAGGACATGCCATCAACGAGGTGGTCACCTTGCTCAGTGACAAGCTGGAACAGAGCCGCAACGACATTAAAAAGAACCAGATGTTGCTCCATGAGAACCAGCTGGTTCGCAAAGCCCTCGACTGCGCCAGCACCAACGTGATGATTGCCGATACCAACCTCGACATTATCTATATGAACGAGGCTGTGACCGGCATGCTCAATCAGGCTGAGACCGACATCAAGAAAGAGCTCTACAGCTTCAACGCCAATCAGCTGATGGGCGCCAACATCGACAGCTTTCATAAAAATCCCGGCCATCAGCGCGCCATGCTGGCCAAACTCAACAGCACCTACCGCACCCAGATACAGCTGGGGGGGCGCACCTTCTCCCTGATCGCCAATCCGGTCTTCAACGATACCGGTGAACGGTTGGGGTCCGTGGTCGAATGGGCCGACAGAACCAAGGAGGTGATGATAGAGAAAGAGATGTCCGACATTGTGCAGGCCGTGATCAATGGCGAGCTGCACCGCAGGATGGAACTTGCTGGCAAGAGCGGCTTCTTTCAGGCGATGGGAGAAGGGATCAATCAAATTGCCGACGTGATCGACAGTACCCTCAACGATGTCATCCGGATCGTGCAATGTCTGGCAAAAGGGGATCTGACCCAGCAGATTGAGGCGGACTATCCCGGCGTGTTTGGCACCACCAAGGATGCGCTCAACAAGACCATCGCTTCGCTCACCAACATCGTCACCGAAGTGCGCGGCGCCTCTGACAACCTTTCAAGTGCCGCCGAGCAGGTAAGCGCGACCGCCCAGTCGATCAGCCAATCCAGCAGTGAACAAGCCTCCAGCATGGAGGAGACCAGCGCCTCCATCGAGCAGATGAGCGCCAGCATCAACCAGAATACCGACAATGCCCAGGTCACCGATGGCATGGCCAGCAAGGCAGCCAAAGAGGCCGTAGAGGGAGGAGAAGCGGTCAAACTGACTGTGGATGCCATGAAGCAGATCGCCAGACGGATTGGCATCATCGATGACATCGCCTACCAGACCAATCTGCTGGCACTCAACGCAGCTATCGAAGCTGCGCGGGCTGGCGATCACGGTAAGGGCTTTGCCGTAGTGGCGGCGGAGGTGCGCAAACTGGCCGAACGCAGCCAGGTGGCAGCACAGGAGATTGGTGAGCTGGCCTCCAGCAGTGTCGAGATGGCGGAAAAAGCCGGTCGTTTGCTGGATCAGATGGTTCCTTCCATCAACAAGACCTCGGATCTGGTGCAGGAGATCAGTGCCGCATCTAATGAGCAGTCTACCGGCGTTAGCCAGATCAACCTTGCGATGAGCCAGCTGAGTCAGGTTACCCAGCAGAACGCCTCTTGCAGCGAAGAGCTGGCTGCCACAGCAGAAGAGATGAGCAGCCAGGCTGAACAGCTGCAGCTGGCCATGGAGTTCTTTACTCTGGAGGCCCACGCCAAAGAAGGTAAAGCAGCCACCTCGCATCTTCACCCCAATACCCGAGGTCGCTTCATGAACGAGAGCAATGCCAACAGTCGGGAACGAGCCGCCACAGCCCAACGCCCCATCGGCGATGGCGATTTTGTCCGGTTCTAGTCACGGGAGAGGCGTTGCCTCTCCCATCTCCGACAACACAGGTAGAGGGACAGCTTTTTGTATCAAACCCAGCTGCATGATGATGAGTTCTCCCGTTTCCAACGCTGGCTTCATCAAACGGCGGGGATAGAGCTGTCTCCAGCCAAGAAGGCGCTGGTAGCCAGCCGCCTGGCGAAACGGCTCTGCCACTATGAGCTGGATAGTTATGACGACTACTTCCAGCTCATCATGAACGATCGCAGCAGCGAACTGCAGCTGGCGCTTGATCTCCTTACCACCAACGAAACCTACTTTTTTAGGGAGCCCAAACACTTCGAGTTTCTGACGCGGGAGATAGTCTCAGCACACCCGCCCGAGCAACCACTGCGGGTCTGGAGCGCTGCCAGCTCATCCGGCGAGGAGCCCTACAGTCTGGCCATGACCCTCGCGGAAAAACGCAGCGCCTTCAACTGGGAGATCCTGGCCTCCGATATCTCGTCCCGGGTGCTGGAACAGGCGATGAGCGGGCGCTACCCCATCGAGCGGGCGCAAAATATTCCACTGCCCTTTTTGATGAAGTATTGCCTCAAGGGTGTGGGCCTACAGGAGGGCATCTTCATCATCGATCGCAAGTTGCGGGACAAGGTGCAGTTCATGCAGATCAACCTCAATCAGGATCTGCCGGACATCGGAATGTTTGACGTCATCTTCATCAGAAACGTGATGATCTACTTCAACAAGGAGACCAAAGGGCAAGTATTGCAGCGGCTGGTACCCAGACTCAAACCCGGTGGCTACCTGCTGGTGAGCCACGCCGAGAGCCTGCATGGCCTGCACCACGGCCTGCAGCTTGTCTCGCCTTCCATCTATCAGAAGAGATAAGTCATGACTCGGGAGGTGATCCTGCAACCGGGAGAGCTCTTTTTTGGCAAGGAGGATGTGGTGGTCAGAACCGTACTGGGCTCCTGTATTGCCATCACCTTGTGGCATCCGGAGCAGAAACAGGGAGGAATGTGTCACTACATGCTGCCAAGTCGGCGCAATCCCTCTACCAAGCTGGATGGGCGCTATGCCGATGAAGCCCTCGCCTTGCTGCTGCAAGCGGCCAGTCACTATCCCGCCCCTATCCATGAATATGAGGCCAAGTTGTTCGGGGGGGGCAACATGTTTACCGAGCCTCAATACGCACAGAGCGACAACAATGTCGCCGCCAAAAATATTCAGGCAGCCTGGCAGCTGACCCGACACCTTGGCCTTGATATCAAGGCTCATCATCTTGGCCATAGCGGCCACCGAAGCTTGCTCTTTGAGCTCAGCAACGGCAGTGTCTGGCTCCGCCATCATCGTCTGCCACATCAACGGGAGTCGCGAGAATGAAGCAGATCCGGGTCATGCTGGTGGATGATTCCGCCGTGGTCAGACAGGTATTGCAAGCGGTGCTGGAGCAGGAGCCTGATATCCGGGTGATCGCCACGGCATCAGACCCCCTGTTTGCCCAGGAAAAACTGAAGAAAGAGTGGCCTGACGTCATAGTGCTTGATGTGGAGATGCCCCGTATGGACGGCATAACCTTTCTCACCAAGATCATGGCGGAGCATCCCACCCCGGTGGTGATCTGCTCCTCCCTCACCGAAAAGGGGGCCGAGACCACCCTGCAGGCAATGGCTGCCGGCGCGGTGGACATCATCACCAAGCCGACCATGGGGATAAAAAGCTTTCTGCAAGAATCTGCCCACGACCTGGCGATGGCGGTACGTGCTGCGGCCCAGGCCAACCTCAAGCGCGTGGGCAAGCCCTCCTCTGTGCCGGTCAGCACAAAACTCAACGCGGATGCCATGCTGGCGCCCAACCAGCACGCCATGGCACAAACCACAGAGCGACTCATCGCCATCGGCACCTCAACCGGCGGCACCCAGGCACTGGAAGCCGTGCTGACTGCCTTGCCCCGGGTCAGCCCCGGCATTGTCATCGTGCAGCACATGCCGGAAAAATTTACCGCCATGTTTGCCGAACGCCTGAACGGGGTCTGCCAGATAGAAGTACGGGAGGCGAGGAACAATGACCGGGTGATCCCGGGGCTGGCGCTGATTGCCCCCGGCGGCAAGCATATGCTGCTCAAACGCAGCGGTGCCTACTATCACGTCGAGGTAGTCGACGGGCCGCTTATCAACCGCCATCGCCCCTCGGTGGATGTACTGTTTCGCTCCGTCGCCAAATATGCCGGCAAGAATGCCACCGGCATCATCATGACCGGCATGGGGGATGATGGTGCCCGGGGATTGCGCGAGATGCTGGATGCGGGTGCCAACACCTATGCCCAGGATGAGGCCTCCTGCGTGGTCTTCGGCATGCCCAAGGAGGCGATCAAGCTGGGAGCTGCCCGCCATGTGCTCCCCTTACAAGAGATGCAATACGCCATCCTCGGTAAGTAATCCCTTATCGCGCGTTTTGACCATAAAAAAGTCCGGCACCCCAAGGGGAGCCGGACTTTTTACATCAACCGGAACCAATCCGGTATCAGGCGAGCAGATTACTCTGCAGCAGGCGCTTCTTCAGCGGCCGGAGCTGCGTCAGCAGCAGGTGCAGCTGCTTCGGTCGGGGCGTTCGCTTCCTTGATGGAGAGACGTACGCGGCCCTGACGGTCCACTTCCAGTACCTTCACCTTGACCACGTCACCGATGGTCAGGTGGTCAGCCACGTTCTGCACGCGAGCGTCGGTGATCTGGGAGATGTGTACCAGACCATCTTTGCCCGGCAGAATGTTGACGAATGCACCGAAATCGGCCAGACGAACAACTTTACCTTCATAGATGCGGTTCACTTCGATCTCGGCGGTGATGGCCTCGATGCGACGGATCGCTTCCATGGCGGCTTCGTTGGCCACGGCGGAGATACGTACAGTGCCGTCATCATCCAGCTCGATGTTGGTGCCGGTCTCTTCGGTCAGCGCTCGGATCACGGAACCACCCTTACCGATCACGTCCTTGATCTTCTCAGGATTGATCTTGATGGTGTGGATACGCGGTGCAAAATCGGAGATCTGGGCACGCGGAGCCTGGATAGCTTCGTCCATCACTTTCAGGATGTGCAGACGAGCGCCACGAGCTTGCTTCAGAGCAATCTCCATGATCTCTTTGGTGATGCCTTCGATCTTGATGTCCATCTGCAGCGCGGTCACACCTTCGGTGGTACCGGCTACTTTGAAGTCCATGTCGCCCAGGTGATCTTCGTCACCCAGAATGTCGGACAGCACGACGAAACCTTCTTCTTCCTTCACCAGACCCATGGCGATACCGGCAACGGAGGCCTTGATCGGCACACCGGCATCCATCAGCGCCAGAGAGGAACCACAGACAGACGCCATGGAGGAGGAGCCGTTGGATTCGGTGATTTCAGAGACCACGCGCACCACGTACGGGAACTCGGCGGCGCTCGGCATCACGGCAGCAACGCCGCGCTTGGCCAGACGGCCGTGACCGATTTCACGACGCTTCGGGCTACCCATCATGCCGGTCTCACCGACACAGTATGGCGGGAAGTTGTAGTGCAGCATGAAGCGATCGGCACGGTTGCCGGTCAGCTCGTCGATGTTCTGGGCGTCACGCTCGGTACCCAGAGTGGCGACCACGATGGCCTGAGTTTCACCACGGGTGAACAGGGCAGAACCGTGAGCACGGGGCAGAATACCGGTACCTACACTCAGGGCGCGGATCATTTCCGGATCGCGACCATCGATACGCGGCTCACCACGTACTACGCGACCACGAACGATGCGGCTTTCCAGGCTGTGGAACTCTTCGCCGATCTTCTTGGCATCTTCTTCCACACCGGAAGCGATAACTTGCTCAACCACACGACCCTTGATGGCCGCGATGGTTTCGTAACGAACAGCCTTCTCGGTGATGCGATAGGCTTCACCCAGTTCGGCGCTCGCCAGCTCGGCAACCTTGGCTTTCAGCGCTTCGTTGACGGCAGGCGGAGTCCAATCCCACGGCTTGGTGCCAACGGCAGCGGCAAACTCGTTGATCGCATTGATCACGGTCTGCATCTGCTCGTGACCGTATACCACGGCGCCCAGCATCACCTCTTCGGAGAGGATGGCCGCTTCGGACTCAACCATCAGCACGGCATTGGCAGTACCGGCAACCACCAGATCCAGATCGCTCTGCGGCAGTTCGGTGGTGGTCGGGTTCAGCACATACTGACCGTTCATGTAACCCACGCGAGCAGCACCGATCGGGCCGCCAAACGGGATACCGGAGATGGCCAGTGCAGCAGAGGCACCAATCATGGCAACGATGTCGGGGGATACGGCCGGATTCACGGACATTACGGTCGCAACGACCTGAACCTCATTGAGGAAGCCTTCCGGGAACAGCGGACGAATAGGACGGTCGATCAGACGGGAGATGAGGGTCTCGCCTTCGCTCGGACGGCCTTCACGACGGAAGAAACCACCCGGGATACGACCAGCAGCATAGGTACGCTCCTGGTAGTTGACGGTCAGCGGGAAGAAATCACGGCCATGATCGGCCTCTTTCTTGCCGACTACGGTCACAAATACGCAGGTATCGTCCATGCTGACCATAACGGCCGCAGTGGCTTGACGGGCCATCACACCGGTTTCCAGAGTGACGGTGTGTTGACCGTACTGGAATGACTTTACAATAGGATTCACGTGAATTTCCTTTTTACAATTTGGCTCTTTAAATTCGCGCACAAGTATACTTGATTCGATGCAAAAGGTAAGCGGCGACGCGAATTCTGTGAGGCAGGCAACGGCTTGAAGAGCAATAAAAAAGGGGAACCTGACGGTTCCCCTTTTTCGCGAAATCTGATGGTCGATTAACGACGCAGACCCAGCTTGGCGATCAGAGCAGCATAACGCTCGGAATCTTTACGCTTCAGGTAGTCCAGCAGCTTACGACGCTGGGAAACCATGCGCAGCAGACCGCGACGACCGTGGTGGTCCTTGGAGTGCTCTTTGAAGTGACCTTGCAGATGGTTGATCTGGGCAGTCAGCAGGGCAACTTGCACTTCGGGGGAACCGGTGTCGTTGGCGCAACGAGCGTTGTCAGCAACGATTTGAGCTTTGATCTCAGCATTTAGAGACATGGTAATACTCCAGTAGAGTGTTTAAAGGTTCACAGCCAATCTCTAATTCAGCCGTGAAATGAGGGCGGTATCATAATCGTCCCCGCCCCTTTTCGCAACGATAAAGAGGCGAAACGGGAAAGACGCCCTGATACCGCCTGAGGATCACTCCTCGTCGTGATAACGCACCAGTCGCTTGGGAGCGACGCGGCCATCATCATCAATCTCGCCAACCCCGATGAACTCGCGCTCCGGGCCGACCGTCATGCGAACCTGACCGCTTTGCGGCGCACCCGCCACCTGCACGGCCTGGCCCTGATTCACATAGGCAGCCACAACCGCCAGCATGTTCACCTCGGGCAAGCTTGCTACGGCGGTGTCCATCGGCAGCAACAAAGGATCCAGCTGCTCGCGCGGCGGGATGCTCTCGGCCTTGGCCTGCTCGAAGATGCACTCGAGTTGCTCCAGCGTCAGCATCCGCTCGTACGGATAGCTGGCCACCTGGGTACGGCGCAACTGAGTCACGTGGGCGCCACAGCCCAGCACTTCACCCAGATCATCCACCAGAGAGCGGATGTAGGTGCCTTTGCTGCAGTGCACTTCAAGGCGCACTTCATCACCTTCGAAGCTCAGCAGTTTGAGCTCGAATACGGTGATGGGACGGGCTTCTCGCTCGATCTCGATGCCTTCGCGGGCATACTCGTAGAGCGGACGGCCGTTGTGCTTGAGCGCGGAGTACATGGAGGGCACCTGCATGATGGGGCCGCGGAACTGGTCCAGCGCCTCGATCAGGGTCCCCACAGCCACGTTCACCGGACGGGTGGAGACCACCTCACCGTCGGAGTCGCTGGTGTTGGTGCGCTCGCCCAGTTTGGCGGTCACCTCATAGCGCTTGTCTGCTTCCAGCAGATACTGGGAGAACTTGGTGGCCTCACCGAGGCAGATCGGCAGCATGCCGGTCGCCAACGGATCCAGTGCGCCGGTGTGACCGGCCTTGGCGGCGTTGTAGATGCGCTTGACCTTCTGCAACACATCGTTGGAGGTCAGGCCGGTCGGCTTGTCCAGCAGCAGAATGCCGTGCACATCACGGCCCTTGAAACGACGTCTTCGGGTCATCTCAGGCTTTATCCTCAGTCGTGTCATCCGGTGCGGATTCAGCTTCTTCGTCACGGCCGGATTCGGCCATGCGACGCTTGTCTTCACGCACAGTGTTGGTCACCAGGTTGGAGAGACGCATCCCCTCGACCAGGGTCTGGTCGTAGTAGAAACGCAGCTCGGGCACCACGCGCAGACGCATGGCACTGCCCAGCAGACTACGGATATATCCGGCTGCTTCGGTCAGACCCTGCAAGCCTTCCTTGATGCGCTCGGCATCATTTTCCAGCTGCAAGAAGGTGACGTAAATCTTGGCATAGTTGAGGTCACGGGACACTTCCACATCGGAAACGGTCACCATGCCGATGCGCGGGTCTTTCACCTCGCGCTGCAGGATCAGCGCAATTTCACGCTGGATCTGCTGTCCGACCCGACGGGTCCGGCTGAATTCTCTGGCCATATTCTATCCTGCGATAAAAGGGGGCCGCGGCCCCCTATTTTGTCTAACTCTCGGCTTACAGAGTCCGTTGGATTTCAACAGTCTCGTAAACTTCGATCTGGTCGCCTTCGCGCACGTCGTTGTAGTTCTTGACCGCGATACCACACTCGTAGCCGTTGCGAACTTCGTTGACGTCATCCTTGAAGCGGCGCAGGGATTCCAGCTCGCCTTCATAGATAACCACGTTGTCACGCAGAACACGGATACGGTTGGAGCGCTTGACCACACCTTCGGTAACCATACAGCCGGCAACTGCGCCGAACTTCGGAGACTTGAAGACGCTACGCACTTCGGCCAGACCGATGATTTCCTGACGATACTCAGGGGCCAGCTTACCGCTCATGGCCTGCTTCACTTCGTCGATCAGGTCATAGATGACGGAGTAGTAACGCAGATCCAGGCTCTCGGATTCGATGACCTTGCGCGCAGATGCGTCGGCACGGACGTTGAAACCAACCAGAATGGCGCTGGAAGCAGCAGCCAGGGTCGCGTCGGTTTCGGTGATACCACCTACGCCGGAACCCACGATCTTCACCTTCACTTCGTCGGTGGAGAGTTTGACCAGCGCATCGCAGATCGCTTCCACAGAACCTTGTACGTCGGCCTTGATCACCACGTTCACTTCGGACACTTCGCCCTCGGTCATGTTGGCGAACATGTTTTCCAGCTTGGCCTTCTGCTGGCGAGCCAGCTTGACTTCGCGGAACTTGCCCTGACGATAGAGCGCCACTTCACGGGCTTTCTTCTCGTCACGGACAACGGTGGCTTCGTCACCGGCAGAGGGTACGCCGGACAGACCCAGAATCTCTACCGGCAGGGACGGACCCGCTTCCTTGATCTCGCGACCCAGTTCGTCACGCATGGCGCGAACACGGCCGTACTCGAGACCACACAGAACGATGTCGCCCTGACGCAGAGTACCTTCTTGTACCAGTACGGTAGCAACCGGACCACGACCTTTATCCAGGAAGGATTCGATCACGACGCCGTTGGCCATGCCGTCAACCACCGCTTTCAGCTCCAGTACTTCGGCCTGGATGAGGATGGCTTCCAGCAGGTCGTCGATGCCTTCGCCAGACTTGGCGGATACGTGCACGAACTGGCAGTCTCCACCCCAATCTTCGGACATGACGTTGTAACGGGCCAGTTCGGTCTTGACGCGATCCGGATCCGCTTCAGGCTTGTCGATCTTGTTGACCGCAACAACCAGCGGTACACCAGCAGCCTTGGCGTGCTGGATAGCTTCGATGGTTTGCGGCATCACGCCGTCGTCAGCTGCAACAACCAGAACAACGATATCGGTCGCCTTGGCACCACGAGCACGCATGGAGGTAAACGCCGCGTGACCCGGGGTATCCAGGAAGGTGATCATGCCACTGTCGGTCTGGACGTGGTAAGCACCGATATGCTGGGTAATACCACCGGCTTCGCCAGCAGCAACCTTGGCTTTACGAATGTAGTCGAGCAGCGAGGTCTTACCATGGTCAACGTGACCCATGATGGTCACGACCGGTGCGCGCGGCTTGGCTTCGGAGGTCTCGTCACGATCGGACAGTACCGCCTCTTCCAGCTCGTTCTCACGACGCAGCACAACCTTGTGACCCATCTCCTCGGCGACCAGCTGAGCGGTCTCCTGGTCGATCACCTGGTTGATGGTGGCCATGGCACCCATCTTCATCATCACCTTGATGACTTCAACGCCCTTGACGGCCATCTTGTTGGCCAGCTCGGCCACAGTGATGGTCTCGCCGATGACGACGTCGCGGTTAACCACGGCAGCCGGCTTGTTGAAGCCGTGCTTCATGGCGTTTGGCATGGCGACCTTGCCGCGCTTGCCTTTGCGGGCACGCGGGTTGCGAGAGTCGCGATCATCTTCACGACGACCGGCTTTCTTCGGCGCCTTGGCAGCTGCGGCAGTGCGGCGGCTGGTCTCTTCTTTCCGATCCAACTCGTCTTCTGCGGCTTGCGCATGCTTGTTGGTGGTCAGATGGTAGTCGCTGCTCTCTTTGGCGCGAGCGGCCTCTTCTTCAGCCCAGCGGGCTGCGTTCTGTTCCGCCATGAGACGAGCCTCTTCGGCTTTCTTCGCGGCGAGTTCTTCAGCTTTTTTCAAAGCTGTTTGTTCCTGTTGGCGCTTCAGTTCTTCTGCTTCGCGCTTGGCCATCTTTTCTGCCTCTTGCTGAGCTGTGCTACTGGCTGCTTTGGCGGGCTGTGAAGCCTGTCGAGCCTTTGATTGTGCCTCGATCCGCGCCTTTTCCTCAGCTTCACGACGAGCTTGCTCAGCCTCACGGCGAGCCTTCTCTTCAGCTTCGAGGCGAGCCTTCTCTTCGGCCTCGCAACGAGCTTTTTCTTCTGCTTCCAAACGCGCTGTTTCCTCGGCTTCCGCCTGACGCTGTTCATCTTCCAGCGCCGAGCGTCTTACATAGGTGCGAGACTTGCGCACTTCTACCTGCACTTCCTTATTCTTGCCGCCAGTCCCCTGAACACTGATGGTGCTCTTGGTCTTGCGCTGCAAGGTCATGCGGGCAGGAGCGGCGACCTCGTCACCTCCATGCTGTTTCTTCAGGTGTGCCAGCAGAGCCTGTTTCTCAGACTCGCTGACCATGTCGTCGGCCTTGCTCTTGCTGATACCGGCATCGACAAACTGCTGGAGAAGACGATCAACCGGTGTGTCGATGTCAGTGGCAAGTTGTTTGACTGATACTTCTGCCATTCATTTTCCTCCGTTTGATCTTACTCGGACTGCTCTTCTCCGAACCAACAGATATTGCGAGCAGCCATAATGAGCTCACCTGCCTTCTCGGCAGTCAGCCCTTCAATATCAGCAAGGTCATCGATACCTTGCTCAGCCAAATCTTCCAGGGTGCCCACGCCACGGCCCGCCAGAGCGTAAGCCAGTTCGCGGCTCAGACCGTTCAGATTGAGCAGCTCTTCGGACGGCTCAACGCCATCGAAAGACTCTTCTTTGGCCAGTGCCTTGGTAGTCAGGGCATCTTTGGCGCGCTTGCGCAGCTCTTCGACCATGTCTTCATCCAGACCGTCGATAGCCAGCAGCTCGTTGACCGGTACAAAGGCGATCTCTTCCAGGGTAGAGAAGCCCTCTTCCATCAGCAGACCGGCGAAATCGTCGTCGATATCCAGAGTGCTGGTGAACAGGTTCATGATGCGGTCGTTTTCGGCCTGGTGCTTGGCACGCATGTCCTCAACGGTCATCACGTTCAGCTCCCAACCGGTCAGCTGGGAGGCCAGACGCACGTTCTGACCATTGCGACCGATGGCCTGAGCCAGGTTGGCAGCTTCCACGGCGATATCCATGGTGTGGTTGTCTTCATCAACGATGATGGAGGCCACATCGGCAGGTGCCATGGCATTGATCACGTACTGGGCCGGGTTGTCATCGTACAGCACGATGTCGGCACGCTCACCGCTCAGCTCGGCGGAGACAGCTTGCACACGGGCACCACGCATACCGATACAGGCACCGATCGGGTCGATACGACGATCGTTGGTCTTCACCGCGATCTTGGCGCGGGAACCCGGATCACGGGCAGCGCCCATGATTTCGATCATCTCTTCACCGATCTCCGGTACTTCGATACGGAACAGCTCTTTCAGGAAGTCCGGGCTGGAACGGCTGACAAACAGCTGGGAACCACGGGCTTCCGGGCGTACTGCGTAGAGCAGGCCACGGACACGGTCGCCCGGGCGGAAGGTTTCACGCGGCAGCATGTCATCACGGAAGATCACGGCTTCAGCATTGCTGCCCAGATCCAGGATGACGTTGTCGCGGTTGCTCTTCTTGACCACACCACTGATGATGGTGCCTTCTTTATCTTTAAACTGATCAACTACTTGTGAACGCTCGGCTTCGCGCACTTTTTGCACGATAACCTGCTTGGCGGTCTGGGTAGTGATACGGTCGAAGGTCACAGAGTCGATCTGGTCTTCAACATACTCACCGATCTGGATTTCCGGCTGATCAATTTGTGCCGCTTCCAGGGTGATTTCAGCATAGGGGTTCTCCATCGCGGCTTGATCCGCAATGACTACCCAGCGGCGATAAGTGTCGTAGTCACCGGTCTTGCGATCGATTTCGACCCGAACTTCAATCTCGCCTTCATATTTCTTCTTGGTTGCAGTCGCCAGCGCGGTTTCCAGAGCCTGGAAGATCTTCTCGCGGGGTACCGCTTTCTCGTTGGATACTGCGTCAACGACCAGCAAAATCTCTTTATTCATATCCGATAGCCTCGTTAACCAAAGTTCGGCACTATGTTCGCTTTTTGGATATTGGTGAAAGCCAACACGTCGTCCTTACCATCTACTGTCAGGGTGATCATGTCGCCTTGCACAGCTTTGATTACGCCTTTGAACTTGCGGCGGTTGTTTGTTGCCATCCGAAGCGTTACCGCCGCCTCTTGGCCAACGTATTTTTCGAAATGGGCAACCTTGAACAGGGGACGATCCAGGCCGGGGGAGGATACCTCGAGGTAATACTCCTCGGTGATGGGATCTTCGACGTCCATAATGGCGCCAACCTGATGGCTGACCTCAGCACAGTTCTCGACAGTCACACCCTGCTCGCCGTCGATATAGACACGCAAGGTGGAGTGTTTACCCGCACGGATAAACTCAATACCCCAAAGTTCAAAACCCAAGGCAACGACCGGAGCCTCGAGCAGATCGGTCAAACGTTGTTCCAACGTAGCCAAAGTCACCCTCCGAAAAACAAAAAAAGGGCATAAAGCCCAGATAGATATCGATTCAGAGTAAATTGCACATAACAAAAAGCCCCGATGTCAAATCGGGGCTTGGCGCTTTACCCTGATTGTCGCCTCGCAGCGACCGCCTTCCTGAGCGTAGGAAATGCGTGAAATTTGGTTGCGGGGGCCGGATTTGAACCGACGACCTTCGGGTTATGAGCCCGACGAGCTACCATGCTGCTCCACCCCGCGTCCGAAATCGTGCGAGATTATAGCCACTTCACTCTCTCGATACAAGACTGACTGGCTATAATACACTCGGCTTCCCGAGCTCACTGCTTAATTGGTGCCGTGGGCGGGACTCGAACCCGCACACCCTAGAGCACTACCCCCTCAAGATAGCGTGTCTACCAATTCCACCACCACGGCAAAACTCTTACTCGGGAACGTCAGTATCTTTCTTCACTGGCGCTTTGGTCTGCTCAACCTGTTGGGTTTGTTGCAGATTTTCCCATTCACTACCCTGCTTGACCTTGTTGCTTGACATAGATCCGAGCACCAGGCTGATAACGAAAAACAGAGTAGCCAAAATTGCTGTTGTTCGGGTCAGGAAACTGCCTGAACCACCGGAGCCGAATACTGTGTTCGATGCCCCTGCGCCGAAGGAGGCGCCCATATCAGCCCCTTTACCTTGCTGAATCATCACCAGACCAATCAGAGCCAGTGAAACCAGCAGATAAACGACTAAAAGAATCTCGTACATTTAACTTGCACCCTTTGCCGCTTCAACAATTCCTAAAAACGCATCGCTATCGAGGCTTGCTCCGCCAATCAGTCCGCCATCAATGTCGGGCTGTGCAAACAAATCTCTCGCGTTGCTCGGCGTTACGCTCCCACCATAGATGATTCTAACCTTCTCACCTATTACCGGAGTATCCTCCGCCAAGCGACCACGTATAAAGGAATGAACCTCTTGTGCCTGCTCGGGTGTGGCGCATTTACCTGTACCTACAGCCCAAATCGGCTCGTAGGCGATGATAGCATTATCGAAAGCCATCGCGCCATTTTTCTCTATGACGATATCCAGCTCTTCAGCGATCACCTCGAAGGCTCTTCTCGCCTGCCTCGCCGCACCTGATTCACCTAAACAGAGGATGGGAATCAAGCCTGCCGCTCTGGCTGCCGCAAACTTCTCTGCGACGATAAAACTGGTCTCACCAAAGAGACGCCTGCGCTCGGAGTGCCCTACCAATACGTAACGACACCCTGCCTCAACCAGCATCTGACACGAGATTTCTCCAGTGTAAGCGCCAGCAGCGTGCTGACTCACATTCTGAGCCCCCAACTTTATTACCTTCTGCTCATTGAGCAGTGAAGCGCTAAAATCGAGATGCACATGGGAAGGACATAGAACCACATCTACTTTTCCGTCAACGCCGTTTAGACACTGACCCGTAAACTGCTCTAACTGCGACCTACTACCGTGCAACTTCCAGTTGGCTGCTACAAACGGCTTGCGATGTCCCATCGGCAACTCCCTTGCGAAAGCGGGGCTGATAATATCCAGAGGATGCTCAGCTGACAAGTGCTATTTTTAAATTTTTGAATCGTTTGAACAAGATACAACCAGGACGGCTAAAAAGCCGCCCTGACTGTTCATTAAAACGCCGATTCAACCTGCTTGGCGATGCGCTGAGCCATGTCACGCACCTGCTGTTCATGCTCCCCTTCGACCATGACCCGGATCAGCGGTTCGGTACCTGATTTACGCAACAGTACGCGACCACGACCAGCCAGCTCCTGTTCCACCTTGGCAACCTCAGCCATGACAGCATCCGCGGCCAGCGGATCCTTGCCTTCGGCAAAACGAACATTCACCAGCACCTGCGGGAACTTGCTCATGCCGGAGCGCAGCTTGGCCAGCGGCATCTCGGCACTGCGCATGGCGGTAAGCACCTGCAAGGCGGCTACGATGCCATCACCCGTAGTGGTCTGATCCAGACAGATAATGTGGCCGGAGTTCTCGCCACCGATGCGCCAGCCCTTCTCTTCCATCATCTCCAGCACATAGCGGTCACCCACCTTGGCACGGGCAAACGGAATGCCCAGGGTTTGCAGCGCCAGCTCCAGACCCATGTTGGCCATCAGGGTGCCGACGACACCGCCTTTGAGGCGACCATTGCGCAGGGCATCGCGCGCGATGATATAGAGCACTTCATCACCGTCGATGAGATAGCCGGTATGGTCAACCATGATCAGACGATCACCATCACCATCAAAGGCAACCCCCAGATCGGCCTTGCACTCCAGCACCTTGGCCACCAGAGCGTCAGGTGCAGTCGAACCGACACCATCGTTGATGTTGAGACCATCCGGGGCACAGCCCATGGTGATCACTTCGGCACCCAGTTCGCGGAAAACCGACGGCGCAATGTGGTAAGTGGCGCCGTGGCCACAGTCGACCACCATTTTCACCCCATCCAGATTCATGTGGGAGGGGAAGGTGCTCTTGCAGAATTCGATATAGCGACCGGCGGCATCATCAATGCGCACCGCTTTGCCAAGTTCGGCCGACTCGACACACTTGAGCTCGTGATCCAGCTCGGCTTCGATAGCCAGCTCGACATCATCGGGCAGCTTGGTGCCGTCGGCGGAGAAGAACTTGATGCCGTTGTCGTAGAAGGGATTGTGGGAAGCGCTGATGACGATGCCAGCTTCGGCACGGAAAGTGCGAGTCAGGTAGGCAACCGCCGGCGTGGGCATCGGTCCCATCAGAATGGCCTTGAGGCCTGCCGCAGAGAGCCCCGCTTCCAGCGCGGATTCCAGCATGTAACCGGAGATGCGGGTATCTTTGCCAATCAGCACCTTTTTGGTGCCCTTTTTGGAGAGCACCTTGCCGGCAGCCCAACCTAATTTCATTACAAAATCAGGGGTGATCGGGTATTCGCCAACCTTGCCGCGCACACCATCGGTACCGAAATACTTTCTTGCCATTGTCTGTTCTCTTTATTATCTGGAAATAAAATCTTGTCCCGTCATTGCCAGCCAACCGACGCGCAATGCGTCCATGGTCTCCCTAACATCGTGTACCCTGATGATGCGGGCCCCATGCTGCATGCCGATAAGGGCGCATGCCAGACTGCCCGCCAGACGATCATCCACCGGACGGCCCAGCAGGTTGCCTATCATAGACTTTCGCGACATCCCCACCAATAGCGGCAAGCCATAATCAAGCAGTTCCTTTTGAGCCGCCAACAGCTGATAGTTGTGTGCAAGGGTTTTGCCAAAGCCATATCCCGGATCCAGCAACAGCTCTTCACGACGGATCCCGACCGCCAGACAAGCCGCAATACGCTCATCAAAGAAGGCGCGTACCTCCCCGATCAGGTCGTCATAGTGCGGCTCGACTTGCATGGTTCTCGGCTGCCCCTGCATATGCATCAGACAGACCGGAACCCGCGCTTCGGCCGCGGCCTGCAGCGATCCAGGCTCTTGCAGTGCCCGCACATCGTTGATCAGATGGGCACCCGCCTTGCAACCCTCCCGCATCACCACCGCTTTGGAGGTATCGAGGGAGATCATCACATCCAGCTCACGGACCATCTGTTCCACGACAGGAATGACCCTGTCCAGCTCCTCCTGCTCGCTCACATCGGGTGCGCCAGGGCGGGTAGACTCGCCACCGATGTCGATGAGGGTCGCACCGTCAGAGACCATCTGGCGCGCATGGCCCATTGCCCGTTCAAATTGGTTGAAATTACCGCCATCGGAGAAGGAGTCGGGCGTCACATTGAGGATCCCCATCACATGGGGACGATCGAGGGAGAGGCTGAGCCCCTTGCTGGTTAACTGCATTTTCACGTCCATCTGATAAAGAAAAACCCCGGGCAAGCCCGGGGTTTGGAGAGTCACAATTATTTGGCCGGAGCATCGTTGGCTTTGTCGATAGTGACATCCGCCACCGGTGCAGCCTCATCGGCAGGCTTGGCCTCGGCAGCCACAGTGGAACCGCCTTGCGGGGTATCACCGTGCTCGTCATGCCAGTTGCTCGGAGCACGTACCTCGCGACGCGCCATCAGATCATCGATCTGTTTGGCGTCGATGGTCTCGTACTTCATCAGCGCATCTTTCATGCTGTGCAACACGTCCATGTTATCCAGCAGGATCTGCTTGGAACGGGCGTAGTTGCGGTCGATGACCTGCTTGACCTCGGCATCGATAACGCGAGCGGTATCGTCGGACATGTGCTTGGCCTTGGCCATGCTGCGACCGAGGAACACCTCGCCATCTTCTTCCGCGTAGAGCATCGGGCCGAGACGCTCGGACATACCCCACTGGGTCACCATCTTGCGGGCGATGTCGGTGGCACGCTCGATATCGTTGGATGCACCAGTCGATACCTTCTCGGCACCGTAAATCAGCTCTTCTGCCAGACGACCGCCATACAGGCTGGAGATCATCGACTCCAGATGCTGCTTGGAGTGGCTCCAGCGATCCTGCTCCGGCAGATACATGGTCACACCCAGCGCACGACCACGCGGAATGATGGAGACCTTGTAAACCGGGTCATGGTCAGGAACGAGACGACCAATGATGGCGTGGCCGGCTTCATGATATGCAGTCATCTCTTTCTCGGACTCTTTCATCACCATGGAGCGGCGTTCTGCGCCCATCATGATCTTGTCCTTCGCCTTCTCGAACTCGGCCATAGAGACCACTCGGCGGCTCTCACGGGCAGAGAAGAGGGCAGCTTCGTTGACCAGGTTGGCCAAATCCGCACCGGAGAAACCGGGGGTACCACGGGCAATCAGTGCCGGATTGACGTCATCCGCCAGCGGAACTTTGCGCATGTGCACTTTCAGGATCTGCTCGCGACCACGGACATCCGGCAGACCGACCACCACCTGACGGTCGAAACGGCCCGGACGCAGCAGTGCCGGATCCAGTACGTCAGGACGGTTGGTGGCTGCGATGACGATGATGCCTTCATTGCCTTCAAAACCATCCATCTCGACCAGCATCTGGTTAAGAGTCTGCTCACGTTCATCGTGACCACCACCCAGACCGGCGCCACGCTGGCGACCGACCGCATCAATTTCATCGATGAAGATGATGCAGGGAGAAGATTTCTTGGCCTGTTCGAACATGTCACGCACACGGGAGGCACCAACACCGACGAACATCTCCACGAAATCAGAACCTGAGATGGTGAAGAACGGCACCTTGGCCTCGCCCGCAATAGCCTTGGCCAGCAAGGTCTTACCGGTACCAGGAGGACCGACCAGCAGCACACCGGTCGGGATCTTGCCACCCAGTTTCTGGAATTTGCTCGGGTCGCGCAGATAGTCGACCAGCTCCTTCACCTCTTCCTTGGCTTCATCACAACCTGCAACGTCAGCAAAGGTAGTCTTGATCTGATCTTCGCTCATCAGGCGAGCCTTGCTCTTGCCGAACGACATGGCACCTTTGCCACCGCCGCCCTGCATCTGACGCATGAAGAAGACCCAGACACCGATCAGCAGCAGCATCGGGAACCAGGAGATGAAGATAGAGGTCAACAGAGACGGCTCTTCCGGCTTCTCGCCCATCACTTTGACATTGTGATTGAGCATGTCGTTGAGCAGCTGGGGATCCGGCGCCGGGATGATGGTGGTGAATCGTTCACCAGTACGCTTGACGCCATTAATGACCTTACCGTCCATCCGCACTTCACGGATCTGCTCTTGGGTCACCTCTTTAACGAAGCTGGAATAGTCCAGCTGGCGACTGGTGGTATCGCTGGGGCTGAAGCTATTGAACACCGACATCAAAACGACGGCGATGACCAGCCACAGGATTAAGTTTTTCGCCATGTCACTCAAATCAGTAACCTCGCAGACTGACAGTTAACGATGAAGGTTAGGGTACTACAGTTTAAAACCGGTAGCCACAATGTAGACTTCCCGTGATCTGGCGCGGGATGAGTCTGGTTTACGAATTTTGACAGCGGAGAAAAGTTTACGAATTTCATTGAGATAGGCATCAAAACCCTCTCCCTGAAACACCTTCACTACGAAACTGCCGTCACTACGCAATACCTGATTGCACATGTCCAGAGCCAGCTCGACCAGATACATGGCGCGAGCCTGATCCACCTGCTGGGTACCGCTCATGTTGGGCGCCATATCAGACATCACGACATCGACCTTGTCGGGACCCACTCGTTCCAGCAAAGCGCCGAGTACAGTTTCCTCTCGAAAGTCCCCTTGCAGGAAATCGACACCGGCAATGGGATCCATCGGCAAAATGTCACATGCGATGACGCGACCCGAATCACCAACCTGTTCAACCGCGAACTGGGACCAACCACCGGGGGCTGCACCCAAATCCACTACGGTCATGCCATGTTTCAGCAAGCGATCCTTGCCCTGGATCTCGTCAATCTTGAAAACAGCACGAGAACGCAGGCCCATTTTCTGGGCTTTTTTGACGTATTGATCGTCGAAATGTTCTTTTAACCAGCGAGTTGAACTGGGGGAACGTTTTTTCTGGGTCATGATAATCGACTTTAAAAAACCACAAGGGTTATTAGTATTAAGGGCTAAGTGGGGGTAGAATACGCCCCTTTCAACCCTGACTTATGAAGAAATTGCGATGATTCTCAACAATAAACAGAAACAGTACCTCAAGGGCCTTGCCCATAGCCTCAAGCCCGTCGTCCTGCTGGGTCAGCATGGTCTGACCGAAGGTGTACTGGCCGAGATCGATCTGGCACTGAACCATCACGAGCTGATCAAGGTTAAGGTTGCCTCTGAAGATCGCGAAATGAAACAACTGGTTATGGATGCTATCGTCCGTGAAACCGGTTCAATCAAGGTGCAAAGCATGGGTCATGTGCTGACCATTTATCGTCAAGCCAACGAACCCAAAATCCAGCTGCCCCGCAAGTAAAAGGAAAGAGCATCGCTCTTTCCTTATTCCACTTCTTCCCGAGTCGCTTGCCAAAGTAGTCGCAAAGCCCTTAACCTGCGATGAATACTTCCGGACACGCATTATGGCTCACCATCCTATTCTGACCGACGATGAGCTGGCCATGCTGCGGGACTTGGGGAGCAATCAGGACACCCATGTTCTGAATGGTCACCTCGATGCCCCCATGCTTGGCTTGCTGCAAAAAGCCGAACACCTTGTACTCGAAGCCCGCTTCGCAGGCCATCAGCTGCGTTTTCCTCTGACCTTTACCCAAGGGGAAGATGGCTTCGTCGAGCCCCGCTTATCTGCACCGGTCATCAGGGAGCTGGGATTTGCGCAACCGCGTGCCTGGCGTCTCACACAAAAAGCCAAGCTTTGCAGCGACCTGGGCCTGTTTCAGGTGCTCAGCCTCTCCCTCAACGGCCTCATCGTGGAAAATTTGCCGACCGACATGGTCGCCGATACCCCCATCAACGGCGAGCTCTGCATCGAGCAAGAGGCCCCTCTTCCACTGCAGGGACGACTGGTAAGGCGCATCAAAGCCAATGCCGACCATGCCACCTGGGCGCTGAGCTTTCAAATGAGCGAGAGCAACATAGAACGGCTGCGCCACTGGTTGTTTCAGCGTCATCAGGACGCCTTTACCAAGGCGTATCTGTCCTGATTTTTATCAATAATCATATAGATAAAGACAAACAGGGGAGCGCCAGCCCCCCTGTTTCATCGTCTGTAGCATTCGCTTAGATATAAGCGACTTCCAGTACTTCGTATTCCACATCGCCAGCAGGGGTCTTGACGATTGCGACATCGTCCACTTCCTTGCCAATCAGGGCGCGGGCAATGGGGGAGTTGACAGAGATGAGGTTCTGTTTGATATCAGCCTCATCGTCACCCACGATGCGGTAAACCACCTCTTCCTCTGTCTCGCTCTTGAGCAGAGTCACCGTCGCGCCAAAAATAACGCGGCCGTTGTTGGTCATCTTGGTGACATCGATCACCTGGGCATTGGAGAGCTTGGCTTCAATCTCCTGAATGCGACCTTCACAGAACCCCTGCTGCTCGCGAGCGGCATGGTATTCGGCGTTTTCCTTCAGATCGCCGTGCTCACGGGCATCGGCAATCGCTTCGATAATCTGGGGACGAAGCTCGGTCTTGAGATAATCGAGCTCTTCGCGCAGCTTCTCAGCGCCGCGAACAGTCATCGGAGTATGATTCATAGTCGAAACCTGGGTTGCTTGAAAATAGAAACTGCGGCCATCTGCAAGGAGGCCGCAGCAATCGGTTCGGATGAGGCATCTTAATATGAAGCCAACACAAAATCCACGTCAGCCCCCTGATGCAGATCCCACTTGCGTCATCGGCATTCCCTTCGCTTACTTCCCTTCCGGTACGGAAATGGGGGCCGAAACGGTCGGTTTGCCCTGCATGATGGCGATCTCCACCCGCCGGTTCATCCGACGATTTTCCGGGGTCGTATTGGGCACCAATGGTTGGGAGTCCGCCATCCCCTGCACCACCAGTCGCCCCTGATCAAAACCGGGGACCTTCAGCATCTGGTGCGCCACCGCCACCGCCCGTTGCGACGACAGCTCCCAGTTGGACTGGAACAGCTCATCTTCGGTCGCCACGTTGTCGGTGTGACCGGAGATGGTGATTTCACCCGGCACATCCTTGAGCAGGGTCGCGACCTTGCGAATGACCGGCCAGAACTGTGGCTGCAGAAATGCCGAACCGGCCGGGAAAGACGCTTTTTCCCTGATCCGGATGATGATCTGCTGGCCCAGCGCCTCAATTTCGATGGCGCCATCCTGGATCTGATCTTTCATCTGCTCGGCGAGGGCTTTGGCCAGGGTATTGGACTGTTCTTGCGCCTTCTTTGCATCCTGCGCGGTATCGCCCCCTGTCTGTTTGCCATCACTCTTGTCCTGACCACCGGCCTGATCCGACTCGCCGGGCAGAAACTCCAGTTCGGTCTGGGTCAGATCGATGGTCTGCTGCATCACGGTATCAATTGGCGTGGGTTCCGGGCGACCGGGCCTGAACTCTTGGGCAATCACCGAGGTCCCCTTGGGAATATCTTTCACCTCAAGGATGTTCTGTACCCCGAATGCCTTGTCCATGGAACCGGCTATCTGCTTGAACTTCTGCACATCCATCTCGGCAAAGGAGAGCAACAGCACGAAGAAGCACATCAGCAACGACATCAGGTCGGCAAAGGTTCCCATGTAACCAGGGAGCCCTGGTGGCGGGCACTTGCAATCAGACATAGCGCCCCCTATTCGGTGCCAGTATTACGTTTGGACTGGTTCAGATAGTTTTGCAGCATGGACTGGATCACCCGCGGGTTCTGGCCATCCTGAATCCCCATAATGGCATCAAGGATCAGGGTACGACTGAGCTTCTCCTCTCCGCTGCGCAGCTCCAGCTTGTCGGCAATCGGGATAGCCAACATATTGGCCTCTATCGCACCGTACAGGGTGGTAAGCAAGGCCACCGCCATCGCCGGCCCGATCGACTTGGGGTCACTCATGTTTGCCAACATGGCCACCAGGCCCACCAACGTACCTATCATCCCCATGGCTGGGCCCAGATCCCCAAGGGTACGGAAGACCTTGATGGCAATGACATGGCGCTCGGCTGTCAGGTCGATATCCTTTTCCATCACGGCACGCACCACTTCGGCATCGTGACCATCCACCAGCATGTCGATCCCTTTTTTCATAAATGCATTGGGGATCTCTGCGGCCTCCAGCGCCAAAAAGCCCCCTTTGCGAGCCGCGTCAGCCAGCTCGACGGCTTTGGTAATCAGGTCTTCAAGCTTGTCGCCCTTGTACATAAAGGCTTTGCCCGCCACCTTGAATGCCATCAGGAACTGGCCAAGGTTGAACTTCATCATGGCGATGAAGATTGAGCCCAATACAGTGATGTAGACCGATGGCATATCCACATACATGCTCATGGGGCCACCCAGCAGCATGCCGTACACCACCACCCCGAAACCCAGCACTATCCCTATCAGACTGCCTAGATCCACGTCCCTACTCCTGTCACCGGTTCTTATGTCTATTTATAGTCTGTTGAATTTTCTGCTATTGCGACCCATGCGGCAAGCATGCATCCACTGAGAATGATGGCTCATTATCGGCCAGTTTAGCGAGAGTTTGAGGGGGCAATGCTTTTCTGCCTCCCCCCTGTGGACGGTCGATGTTAATATAAGCCGTTTTTTTTAATCCCCGAGGATGGACATGGCCAGTAAAAAAATCGACCGTCTGAGTTTTGATGCCACTCTGGAAGAGCTGGAAACCATCGTTCATCAGCTGGAACAAGGTTCCCTACCCCTGGAAGAGGCACTCAAGCAGTTCGAGCAGGGCGTTCATCTGGTTCGGGCCGGTCAGCAGAAACTGGAACTGGCCGAACAGAAGATCCAGATCCTGCTCAGTCAAGCCGATGGCAGTGACCAGCTCGCCCCCTTCCAGCCAGAACAAGGAGAGGAGTGAGTGGCGCTGGACCATTTTTCCCGTCTGCATCGTCAGCGTATTGACGACTGTCTGTCAGCACAACTTGAATCCTTGCCCGCCATGGCGCCACGCCTGCGCGATGCCATGAGTTATGGCCTGCTGCTGGGCGGCAAGCGGGTTCGCCCGTTTCTGGTCTACGCGGTCGGCGAGATGCTGGGCGTCAAGAGCGAACTGCTGGATGGCCCCGCGGCTGCCGTGGAGTGCATCCACGCTTACTCCCTGCTGCACGATGACCTGCCCGCCATGGATAACGACGACCTGCGTCGTGGTCAGCCAACCGTTCACAAGGCGTTTGACGAAGGCACCGCCATTCTGGCCGGTGATGCGCTGCAGACCCTGGCGTTCTCCATTCTGGCCGATCACCCCATGCCCGATACCTTGATGGCCAACCGGGTGCGAATGCTGAGTACCCTCGCCCGCGCCTCCGGCTATCTGGGTATGTGTGGTGGTCAGGCGCTGGATCTGCAGGCCGAAGGGCGCCAGATCACGCTTACCGAACTGGAGCAGGTACACCGCCACAAGACCGGTGCGCTTATTGAATGCGCCGTGGCGCTCGGCGCCCTGTGCAAAGCCGATGTCGATGACGCCACGCTGGCTGCCCTGCAAACCTATGCCGCCGCGATTGGCCTCGCCTTTCAGGTGCAGGATGACATCCTTGACATCACAGGTGATACCGCCACCTTGGGCAAGCCGCAAGGTTCTGACCTGGCGCTGGAGAAAAGTACCTATCCAGCCCTGCTCGGACTCGAAAATGCCCGTGAGCTGGCTCGCGAACTGCATGGGAAAGCCTTAACAGCCCTGCAATCCTTGCCCTACAATACCGACATTCTGGAAGCGTTTGCCGATTACATCATCGAGCGAACCCACTAAACGCTGGATAACAGTAACAATATGAGCGTTGATATTAGCAATTTCCCCAACCTGGCCCTCGCGGACACTCCGGTCGAGCTGCGTTCCTTGCCCAAAGATCGGCTGCCGGTGCTGTGCAACGAGCTGCGCGAATATCTGCTGCGCTCTGTCAGCCGCTCCAGCGGACACTTTGCCTCCGGTCTCGGCACGGTCGAACTGACCGTGGCCCTGCACTACGTCTACAACACCCCGTTCGATCGGCTGATCTGGGATGTGGGCCATCAGGCCTATCCCCACAAGATCCTGACCGGGCGCCGTGATCAGATCCACACCATCCGTCAGAAAGACGGTCTGCACCCCTTCCCCTGGCGTGGTGAGAGCGAGTACGACGTGCTCTCCGTCGGCCACTCCAGCACCTCCATCGGTGCTGCACTCGGTATGGCGGTTGCCGCCGAGAGTGAAGGGCTGGATCGCAAGGTCGTTGCGGTGATCGGGGACGGTGCCATTACCGCAGGGATGGCCTTTGAAGCGCTCAACCACGCCGGCGATGTCCATAAAGACATGCTGGTGATCCTCAACGACAACGAGATGTCCATCTCCGAGAATGTCGGGGCGCTCAACAACCATCTGGCCCGGGTCATGTCCGGCAAGCTCTACACCACCATCCGCGAAGGTGGCAAGAAGGTGCTGGCGGGCCTGCCACCGGTCAAGGAGCTGGCCAAGCGGGCCGAAGAGCACCTCAAGGGGATGGTGGTGCCCGGCACCCTGTTCGAGGAGTTCGGCTTCAACTATATAGGCCCCATCGACGGTCACGATATCGAGGCACTGGTCGAGACCCTGCGCAACATGCGCAACCTCAAGGGCCCGCAACTGCTGCACGTCAAAACCAAGAAGGGCAAGGGTTACGAGCCGGCGGAGAAAGACCCTATCGGTTATCACGCCGTGCCTAAGTTCAATCCGGACGAATGCTCCCTGCCCAAGGCAAGCGGTGCCAAACCTACTTTCTCCGCCATCTTCGGCCAGTGGCTGTGCGACATGGCTGCCAAAGACGAGAAGCTGGTCGGCATCACCCCTGCCATGCGCGAAGGCTCCGGTCTGGTGAAATTCAGCCAGCAATATCCGGATCGCTACTTCGATGTGGCCATTGCCGAGCAACATGCAGTCACGTTCGCTGCGGGTCTCGCCATCGCCGACAAGAAGCCGGTGGTGGCCATCTATTCGAGCTTCCTGCAGCGCGCCTACGATCAGGTGATCCACGACGTGGCGCTGCAAGATCTGCCGGTGCTGTTCGCCATCGACCGGGCCGGTCTGGTGGGCGCCGATGGCCCGACACATCAAGGGGCGTTCGACATCAGCTTCCTGCGTACCGTGCCCAACATGGTGGTGATGACGCCATCTGACGAGAACGAGTGCCGCCAGATGCTCTTTACCGGCTATCTCCATCAGGGCCCTGCCGCAGTGCGTTACCCACGCGGCAGCAGCCTGAGCGATGCCCCCGTCTCGTCAGAGATGCAGGCGCTGGAGCTTGGCAAGGGGCGTATCCTGCGAGAAGGCAAAGGCACCGCTATTCTGGCGTTTGGCACCCTTCTGCACCACGCCAAAGCGGCCGCCGAAGCTCTGGATTCCACCCTGGTGGACATGCGCTTCGTCAAACCGATGGATGAGGCACTGGTGCTGTCGCTGGCAGCCAGCCACGATCAGTTTGTCACTCTGGAAGACAACGCCATCATGGGCGGTGCCGGTTCGGCGGTGAACGAGCTGCTGATGCGCAGCAAACAGTGCAAGCCGGTGCTCAACCTCGGCCTGCCGGATCGCTTCGTTGAACAGGGCACCCAGCAGGAGATCTATGCCCTGCTCGGTCTGGACGATGCAGGCATCCAGCGCAGTATCGAAAGCTGGCTGCAAACCTGAGTAGATCGCCATCGCATCTAACTGGGGGGGGGGGCCGAGCCCCCTTTTCTTTGCTGAACAGAACAATGGGTGACTGCAATGTAATTGCCCTGATGACTCAACCTGAGCCACATTTAACGCCCCTGTGAAAAATATTAAAATCTGAAAGCAATCTATTGGTTTCAGATTTTTTCACATCAGATAAATCAGTTCATGACCTCCTAAGGGCTCAACATTAATGGCGACATGGCCCTTTTTTGTTATCCTTGCGCCCCTCAAATTTGTCGGAGGCCAAGGTGAACCGTTTTGCTCTCGCCCGCCGGGAAGCAGCTTTCTGCCTGCTGCTGACCCTGCTCTACTTCTTTGCCTGGTATGGCACCGCCTATTTTATCCCGCTCCAGCTGGAGTTGTGGGGGCTGCCGTTGTGGTTCCTGCTCAGCTGCATGGTGATGCCGCTGCTGTTCATTCTGCTCTGCGCCCTGATGGTGAACCGGCTGTTTGTGGAGATCCCCCTCGATACCCACTCCCCTTCCAGCAAGGAGTCATCCCATGAATCTTGAGTTGATGCTGCCGCTCGTCATCTATCTGGTGCTGGTGCTGGGGGTGGGTTTCTGGGCCAGCCGCCATCGCGCAGAAGGCAACTTCGTGCAGGAGTACTTCATCGGCAACCGCAGCATGGGCGGGCTGGTGCTGGCGATGACGCTAGTGGCTACCTACACCTCGGCCTCCTCCTTTATCGGCGGACCGGGCGCGGCCTACAAGATCGGTCTGGGCTGGGTGTTGCTGGCGATGATCCAGCTGCCCACCGTCTGGCTCACTCTGGGGGTGCTTGGCAAGAAGTTCGCCATCATCGCCCGCCGGGTCAATGCGGTGACCATCAACGACATGCTGTGGGCCCGCTACCAGAGCAAGGCGGTGGTGATCCTCGGCTCCGTTACTATCATCCTCGCCTTTATCGCGACTATGGTGGTGCAGTTTATCGGCGGCGCCCGCCTGCTGGAGACCGCCACCGGCCTCTCCTACCAGCAGGGCTTGATGCTGTTTGCCAGCTGCGTACTGCTCTACACCATCATCGGCGGCTTCCGCGCCGTGGTGATGACCGATGCCCTGCAGGGGATCATCATGCTGATCGGCACCGGCGCCTTGCTTGCGGGAATTCTGATTGCCGGTGACGGGCTGCCGAACCTTATCCACCAGCTCAGGGAGATCGATCCCAAACTGGTGAGCCCGCAGGGGGCCGGCGACATGCTGACCCAGCCCTTTATGCTGAGCTTCTGGATCCTGGTCTGTGTCGGGGTGGTGGGACTGCCCCACTCGGCGCTGCGCTGCTTTGGCTATCGCGACAGCAAAGCGCTCCATCGCGGCATTCTGATCGGCACCGTGGTCAGCGCCCTGCTGATGTTTGGCATGCATCTGGCGGGCGCCCTCGGCCGCGCCATCCTGCCGGGCATGGACAGCCCGGACAAGATCATGCCCTCCCTGATGATGGAAGTGCTGCCCCCCTGGCTGGCCGGGGTCTTTCTGGCGGCGCCGATGGCGGCCATCATGTCCACCATCGACTCCCAGCTGATCCAGGCTTCCGCCACTCTGGTGAAAGATCTCTACCTCAACTATCTGAGTCCAAAGCAGGAGAAGCTGGAGGTGCGCATCCCCCGCCTCTCCCTGCTCTGCACCCTGATCCTCGGCACTCTGGTGCTGCTGGCGGCGTTGCAGCCCCCCGAGATGATCATCTGGCTCAACCTGCTCGCCTTTGGCGGTCTGCAGGCGGTGTTCCTCTGGCCGCTGGTGCTCGGCCTCTACTGGTCGCGGGCCAACGGCCTGGGCGCGCTGGCCAGCATGGTCAGCGGCATCGTCAGCTATGGGGTACTCAGTCAGTGGGGGATCAAGCTGGCTGGCCTGCACGCCATCGTGCCAAGCCTCACGCTGGCGCTGGTGGTCTTTGTCACGGTCAGCCTGCTGACGGCACCGCCATCGCGGGAAGTGCGCGAGCTTTTCGGGCAGAAATAATAAAAATATAAATTAGGGGTTCCAAAACTATCCCCAAATAGGTGTTTTCCGGTTAAACTGTGCGCCAAGTCACAGAACGTAGCCGCTGTATGCCCGTTAAAGCCACTCGACAAGTCGTTACTCAAGCCCTGCAGCGGCTCGGTTATGCCCTGCTGCTGCCCGTCTCCATCCTGCCGATGGCGGCGTTGATCTACCGGCTTGGTCAACCCGACGTGCTCGATTTGGCAGTGCTCTCCCTCACCGGTCAGGCGATCTTCAGCCAGATGCCGCTTATCTATGCGGTGGCGATCGCCTTTGGCCTGAGTCGGCAGGAGCTGGGCGGACAGACGCTGGCGGGTGCGGTCAACTTCCTGCTGCTCAGCACCGCCTTCAATACGCTGGCTCCCAACCTGCACGCCGACATGATCTGCGGCCTGCTGGCGGGGCTCACCACTGCCATCATCTACCCCTGGGTTCACCAGCAAACACTGCCCCGCTGGCTGCAAATCGCCAGGGGAGAGTTTCCCAGCCTGCTGGTGTCGGCCTTGGCCTGCCTGCTGATCGCCATCCCCCTCTCGCTGCTGTGGCCGCCACTGGAGCGCGGGCTGACCCTGCTCACCTCCGAGCTGCTTACCACGCCGTTTGGCGCCTTCTGCTACGGCACCCTCAACCGCTTGCTGATCCCGCTTGGGCTCCATCAGGTATTGGGCAGCGTCATCGGCCTTGGCGAGAGCAACCTGCAGGCGCTGGCCACCGCCCAGCCCCTTCATGAAGGGTATGTGGCTGGCCTCTACCCCATCATCATGTTCGGCCTGCCGGGCGCCTGTTTTGCCATCTGGCTGTACCGCCAGCGGATGCAGCGGCTGCCACAAGGCGGGCTGCTGCTCACCTTGGCGCTCACCTCGGCACTGGTGGGGATCACAGAGCCTATCGAGTTTCTGTTCGCCTTTACCGCCCCCTGGCTGTTTCTCGCCCACGCCCTGCTGACCGGACTGTCGCTGGCGGTCTGTAGCGGGCTGGGGATCAAGGTGGGCAGTTACTTCTCCGCCGGTCTGCTGGATCTGGTGCTGAGCTATCAGGCTGGGGAGCACAGCTTCTGGCTCATTCCGGTCGGTATCCTGTTCTTCGTCGCCTACACCCTGCTCTTTTACCAACTGCTGGAGCGTGCCCCCCTCAGCATGCCGAGCAAGCCCATCGCGGTGGAGCATCCGCGCCTTGCCAGCGTTGCCCCCTCCGACCCGCAGATGCTGGCGATCCAGTACCTCAAGGTGCTGGGCGGGATGGACAATCTGGTGGCGATGAGTGTCTGTATCACCCGCCTCAGCCTGCGGGTGCGCGATATTTCACTGGTGGATGAATCCCGCCTGCTGGGCCTGGGCTGCCTCTCCTGGATCCAGCTCAACGACCACCAGCTGGTGCTGGTGCTGGGCCCCAGCGCCAGCCTGATTGAAGGGCAGATCCGCATGCTGGCGGAGCGCCAGTCGGTCCCCCTCGGCCTCAAACCCAATCAGGAGTCGGCCAGTCAGAGCAGCTGGTAACTCAGGCAAACGGCAACCGCTCGGCCACGAAATCCATCAGGGTGCGCAGGGCGGGAGCCAGATGCTCCCGACTCGGATAGATAAGGTAAAACGGGTTGGCCGGAATGGGCTGATCCGGCAACACCTTCTGCAGCCGCCCCGCCGCCAAATCCCCTTCACAGACATGGTGTGGCAACAGGGCAATCCCCCCGTCATGAAGCGCCATCTCCCGCAGCGCCAGCAAGCTGTTGCTGACACAGGCCCCCTGCGGCCGCCAGCCACCGTCCTGCAATGGCCACACCGGCATGGCCGAGTGCACCAGACAGGCATAACGACCCAGCTCGCTCAGCTGTTGCGGCATGCCGTGGGCCGCCAGATAGGCGGGCGCCGCCACCAGATGGCGCGCCACCTGACCGATACGCCGGCAGATAAGGCTGGAGTCTTTCAGCGGCGCCGCCCGCAGCGCCAGATCGTAACCCTCCCCCACCAGATCGAGCTGTTCGTCACTCAGGGTCAACTCCAGAACCACTTCGGGATAGAGAGCGCGAAACTCGGCGAGGATCCTGCCAAGCAGCAGGGTGCCGGTCGCCTCGGGGGCGGTGATCCGCACCCGCCCCGCCGGGGCCGAGCGCAGCCGTGCCATCGCCAGATTGGCACTGCGGGCCAGTGCCAGCAGCCCCTGACAGTGCTCCACATAGAGTTCCCCCTGCGGGGTCAGGCTCAACCTGCGGGTGGTGCGCTGCAACAGCCGCACCCCGAGCTGGGATTCGAGCCGCGAGATCTTCTGACTCACCGATGACTTGGGCATACCGAGCAGCTCGGCGGCCCGGGTAAAGCTTCCCTGCTCCACCACGGTGGCAAACAGTCCCATCAACTCCAGATCGACATTGTTCATATATTCAAACAGTCTTTACCGATTACCCATCTTAATCTTGATAATCAACCAGACTAGAGTGAGTGGCAATCCCGAACACAGCGATTTGAAAGGAAAAACCATGAAAGCCATTGCCCTGACTCACTATCTGCCAAGCGACCACCCCGACTGCTTCATCGCCGCCAACCTGCCCGATCCGGTTCCGGGCCCGCGGGATCTGCTGGTGCGGGTCACCGCCACCTCCGTCAATCCGGTAGATACCAAGGTGCGCTCCCCCAAGGCCAAAATTGAAAGCTCGCCCAGGGTACTGGGCTGGGATGCGGTGGGGGAAGTGATTGCCACCGGCAGCGAAGTGACCCTGTTCAAGGCGGGCGACCGGGTCTGGTATGCCGGCGACATCAGCCGTCCGGGCAGCAACAGCGCCCTGCAACTGGTGGATGAGCGCATCGCCGCTATCGCCCCCACCACCTTGAGCGATGTGGAGGCCGCCGCCCTGCCGCTCACCGCCATCACCGCCTGGGAGACCCTGTTCGAGCGCTTCGCCCTCACCCGCGAGAGCCGTGGCAAACTGCTGATCATCGGCGGCGCCGGTGGCGTGGGCTCCATCGCCATCCAGCTGGCCCGCCAGCTCACCGGCATGGAGGTGATTGCTACCGCCTCCCGCCCCGAGAGCCGCGAGTGGTGCCTCGAGATGGGCGCCCATCAGGTTGTGAACCACCACAAGTTGCAGGAGGAGCTGACCGCTCTTGGCATTACTCAGGTCGATGCCATCTTCTGCACCAACGCCACCGCCGAGCACTGGGCCACCATGGCAGGGCTGATCCGCCCGTTTGGCCATATCTGCACCATCGCCGAATCGAGCGAGCCGTGGGATCTCTCCCTGCTCAAGAGCAAGAGTGTCACCTTCAGCCAGGAGTTCATGTTCACCCGCTCCCTGTTCCAGACGCCGGACATGATCGAGCAGCACCGCCTGCTCGGCCGGGTGGCGGCACTGGTCGATGACGGGGTACTGCAGACCACCCTGACCAGAACCATCCCTTCGCTGACCCCGGTCACGCTGGCTCAGGCCCATGCCGAGGTGGAGGCGGGCCGCATGGTAGGCAAGCTGGTGATCGACATGAGCGGCTTTGCCAACTAAGCCCTCAAACGCACCATGATGGGATAAGTTCACCAAGGAGATGCCCCAAACGGGCACAACCAGCGACACTCATGACTACCTGTGGCAGGCCAACATCCGACAATCAGCCAAAAAAGAGGCCATTTCGCGAGAAATGGCCTGAATACCTGAACATTGGGGTAACAATCACACACATATCCTTATGCAGGACATATTAGTCTCTGCATCTGGCGTGCCAACAGCAGCATGAATGCGCCAAAACGGCGTCAGCCCGTCCTTGAGCAAGGTGCCGACCTTGCTCTTTTTTTATCTGGCAGACTGTTTACCAGGCAAACAAGAGCAGATAAAAAAATGCCACCCGAGGGTGGCAGTGAAAGATGACGGAACTTGAGCAAAGCGTTCAGCGAAAACCGGTCGTCTTCGCCTGCATAGAGCAATACAGGAACCGTGCCAATCCGGCAAAAGCCCCCGAATCCCTCCACGTCATGGGCAAACCACGACAGCACTGCCCCATGATGGTAGAATCTCGCGGTTTCACATTTATGAAGAGTCGACGCCATGCCCTGGATACAAATTCGAATCAACGCCACTGCCAAGACCGCAGACAAGGTGAGCAACATGCTGCTGGGGCGTGGAGCCCAGGCGGTGACCTTTATGGATGCCAAGGATGTGCCCGTCTACGAACCCATGCCCGGTGAAACTCCGCTCTGGGGTGAGACCGAAGTGATGGGGCTGTTCGATGCCGAAACCGATCCGGCCCCCACTATCGCCTTCTTCCAGCAGATCTTCGGCGAAAATGTCGGCTACAAGGTCGAGCAGCTGGAAGACAAGGACTGGGTGCGAGAGTGGATGGATCACTTCCACCCCATGCAGTTTGGCGAGCGCCTCTGGATCTGCCCGAGCTGGCGCGATGTGCCGAACCCCGATGCGGTCAACGTCATGCTGGATCCGGGTCTGGCCTTCGGTACCGGTACCCACCCCACCACCGCCCTCTGCCTGCAGTGGCTGGACGGGCTGGATCTGACCGGTAAAACCGTGGTCGATTTTGGTTGCGGCTCCGGCATTCTCGGCATCGCCGCCCTGAAACTGGGTGCCGCCCGCGTCATCGGCATCGACATCGACCCGCAGGCCATTCAGGCCAGCCGTGACAACGCCGCGCGCAACGGCGTTGCCGACCAGATTGAGCTCTATCTGCCGGCCGACCAGCCGCAAGATGTCGAAGCGGACGTGGTGGTCGCCAACATCCTGGCCGGCCCGCTGCGCGAACTGGCACCGCTGATCGCCGGTCACGGCAAAGCGGGCAGCCTGATGGCCCTCTCCGGCGTGCTGGAGAGCCAGGCCCCGGAGCTGGAAACTATCTACGGCCAGTGGTTCGAGATGGACCCGACCGCAGTCAAGGAGGAGTGGTGCCGCCTCTCCGGCCGCAAGCACGGCTAAACATAGCTCCCGCTCTCAAGGCGGAAAGTCAGCATCTTTATCAAACAAGAGCACCCACGGGTGCTCTTGTTGTTTCTCCCCCCTTTCCTACTCTGGGGGACGGTTCACGCTTCTCTGGCCAATGAGGGATTAACATCGTTCTTCCACATCATTGAGGCCCTGCCATGAGCGAATACCAGAAGATGATTAGCAGCCAACCGTACAACTGCATGGCACCCGAGCTGGCCCTGTTGCGCCGGGAAGCGGCACGGAGCTATCGCCGTTTCAATCAGACGGAAGATGAGGCTGAGCAGCGGGCACTACTGGCGGTGCTGATTGGCAAATTGGCTGAGAATGCCTTTATCTGCCCGCCCCTCTACTGTACCTATGGCCGCCACATCCACCTGGGCAAGGACTCCTACATCAATATGGGAGCGACCCTGCTGGACAATGCCCCCATCCGCATCGGAGCCAACGTGATGATTGGGCCAAACGTGCAGATCTATACCGCAGCCCATGCACTGGAGGCCGACGAACGGATTCAGGGCACAGAGACGGCGCTGCCGGTCACCATTGAAGACAAGGTCTGGATTGGTGGCGGCGCCATCTTGCTGCCCGGCGTCACCATAGGGCGGGAGGCGATCGTCGGCGCAGGTGCCGTAGTCACCAAAGATGTACCGGCCGGTACTCGGGTAGTCGGCAATCCGGCCCGGATCCTGCCAGCCAAAAACAGAGCATAAGGCAGCCAACCGGGTTGTATGCCGATACCGCCATCAACTCACAACAGCCCCGACACCCCATAAAAAAATAAAGCCCAATGTCACGAAGACGTTGGGCTGTTAAAAGGTGCTACGGAATTGCGACTCTCATCGCAGAAAAATTAGAAGGAGTGCCCTTCTAAACTGGCAAGGAGATATTAGCGAATGCGCAAACGTTTTACATAGTGAAATACCACAGGATTGCGAGGTACATCGCACTATTTAAATAATTACCTGCTATGGCGCGCGAAGCCTCTTTGAGCCATTTATTTTCCCCAATTTCTCTGGTTACTATTCACGGTTAAACAGAAAAGCCCCGATTTCTCGAGGCTTTGCTTCTCTCAACCGCAACATGGCCGAAAAGTCAGAAACGGCGGACAAACTCATCGAGCGGCAGTTCGCGCAGTTTACGCGCTTCCAGCATGGGGGTGCCGAGGTAGAGGAAACCCACCAGCTGATCCTCTGCCGCCAGTCCCAGTCCCTTGTTGATCTGCTCATCAAAGATAAACCAGCCGGAGCGCCAGATGCCGTTGAAACCCTGCGCCTGTGCCGCCATCTGCATCGCCATCAAGGCGCAACCGGCAGAGAGCTCCTGCTCCAGTTTCGGCACCTTGGGGTGATCCTGATAACGGGTTGCCACGGCGACGACCAAGGGCGCCCGCAGCGGCGCTTCGCTGCACTTCTTGATGCTCTCTTCATCTTCGCCACGAGCACGGGCCGCCTCGGCCAGCAACTTGCCCAGCCGCTCGCGCCCCTCCCCTTCAAACAGAATGAACTGCCAGGGAGTCAGGGTGCCGTGATCCGGCGCACGCAGGCCCGCCTTGAGGATATTGTCGAGCACCTCACCGCTCGGGGCGGGATCGGCGAGACGGCCACAAGAGTGGCGATTGAGCAACAGGGTAAGGGCATCCATGGGCAATTCCTTCTCTGGGGCAATGATGGCGCTACCTTAGCACAGCACCGAATGAAGAAAACCCCTGAGGCTCAGGGGTTTATCGCACTATAAAGGACAAGAGGGCACAGTTGGCTAGATGATCGCAGCCAGCTCGGCCCCTTGCCGGATGGCGCGCTTGGCATCCAGCTCGGCAGCCACGTCGGCTCCGCCGATGATGTGCACCGGCTTGCCTGCCGCTTGCAACCCGGCCTGCAGCTCCTTGAGGGGCTCCTGCCCGGCGCAGACGATCACCTGATCCACCGGCAGACACTGCTTGGTCTCGCCCACCTGAATGTGCAAGCCCTCGTCATCGATCCCCAGATATTGCACTCCGGAGAGCATCTGCACCTTGCGGTTCTTGAGCACGGTACGGTGGATCCAGCCGGTGGTCTTGCCAAGGCCGTCACCTACCTTGCTCTCCTTGCGCTGGAGCAGCCAGATCTGGCGCTCGGGGGCATCGATTTCAGGAACCGTGAGGCCACCGCGCTCGCCAAGCTGTTTGTCGATGCCCCACTCCTTGAGCCAGTGATCACGGTGCCCATCGGCATCCGTCTCCACCTTCTTCTCGACCCTTTTCTCCACAAGGAATTCGGCCACATCGAAGCCGATGCCGCCGGCGCCGATCACCGCCACCTTCTCACCGACCGGCTTGTGATCCCGCAATACATCGAGGTAGTTCAATACCTTGGGATGCTCGATCCCTGGAATATTGGGGGTGCGCGGGCGGATACCGGTGGCGAGGATCACCTCGTCAAAACCACCGCCGAGCAGGCTCTCGGCACTCTGACGCTGGCCCAGATAGAGTTCGACGCCACACTTCTCCAGCCGTTTGGCGAAATAGCGCAGAGTCTCGTGAAACTCCTCCTTGCCCGGGATCTGCTTGGCGAAGTTGAACTGGCCGCCGATTTCGCTGGCCTGATCGAACAGGCTCACCTGATGACCGCGCTCGGCGGCGTAACAGGCGAACGCCAGCCCGGCCGGGCCCGCCCCCACTACCGCCAGCTTCTTGGGCTGGGGCACGCGGCCAAAGGTCAGCTCGGTCTCGAAACAGGCGCGGGGATTGACCAGACAGGAGGCGCGCTTCTGCTTGAACACATGGTCAAGGCAAGCTTGATTGCAGGCGATGCAGGTGTTGATCTCGTCCGCCCGATTTTCGGCCGCCTTGATGACAAATTCGGGATCAGCCAGGAAGGGGCGCGCCATGGAGACCATATCCGCCTCGCCCCCCGCCAAAATCCGCTCGGCCACCTCGGGTGTGTTGATCCGGTTGGTGGTAATAAGTGGCACGGTGAGGTGTTTTTTCAGCTCGGCGGTCACCCAGCTGAAGGCGCCGCGCGGCACGCTGGTGGCAATGGTGGGAATACGCGCCTCATGCCAGCCGATGCCGGTGTTGATGAGGGTCACCCCCACCGCTTCCAGCGCTTTGCCAAGGGCGATCACCTCTTCCAGGGTCGAGCCCTGCTCCACCAGATCCAGCATGGAGAGGCGGAAGATAATGATGAAGTCGGTGCCGACCCGCTCGCGGATGGCGCGGACAATCTCCACCGGGAAGCGCATCCGGTTTTCGCTGCTGCCGCCCCAGCCATCGGTGCGTTTGTTGGTACGCTCGCAGATGAACTGGTTGATGAGATAGCCTTCCGAGCCCATCACCTCGACACCGTCATAACCGGCCGCCTTGGCCAACGCAGCGGTGGCAGCAAAGTCGCGAATGGTGCCGCGGATCTGCCGCTCGCTCATGGCGCGCGGCTTGAACGGGGAGATGGGGGCTTTCAGGGCGCTCGGCGCCAGACTGAAGGGATGGTAGGCGTAACGACCGGCATGGAGTATCTGCAACGCTATCTTGCCCCCCTCCTGATGCACAGCGCTGGTCACCTTCTTGTGCTTGCTCACCTGCCAGGGAAAGCTCAGCTGGGAGCCGTGAGGCACCAGCCGCCCGCGCAGGTTGGGGGCGATGCCGCCGGTGACGATAAGACCGACGCCACCGCGGGCACGCTCGGCGTAAAAGGCGGCCAGCTTGTCAAAACCGCCCTTCTCCTCTTCGAGGCCGGTGTGCATGGAGCCCATCAACACACGGTTGCGCAGCTGGGTAAAACCAAGGTCAAGGGGCTTCAGCAGATGGGGATAGCGACTCATGATGCCTTCCTCTTTAAGGCCAGGGTGCATGGAACAACGCCCAACACCCGGTTGCGCAGCTGGGTAAAACCAAGATCGAGCGGGGTCAGCAGGGTCGGATAGCGGCTCACGATGCCTCCAGTTAATTTTTTGTTATCAAACTGAGGCTAGAGTAAAGAATCGAAAATTCTTTTTCAAACAAATGTTTGGACAATTTTTCAGCGAACAGCCGTGCCCTGAACGAAGATAGACGGGATCCGCCAGTCGGAAATGGCAATTTCGCCCGCAACTGGTTAATAATGGCTCTTCTCTACCCATTAACAGGGCGATAACGCGACTATGTCTATTTTCAAAGGTCTGGGTTGGTTGTTCCGCAGCCTGTGGCGCCTGCTCAATTTCACCCGGCTGATGCTGGTCAATCTGCTGTTTCTCATCGTAGTGCTGGTCATCGTCTTCAGCGTCAGCCAGAAAGAGGCGCCCAAGGCGCCCATCGAAGGGGCGCTGACCCTCAATCTCAACGGCGTGCTGGTGGAGCAACGCTCCCAGACAGATCCCACCGTACAACTGCTGCGCCAGATGGACAGCAGCGATGAGCAGCCGAGCGAGATCGTTCTCTCCGACCTGCTGTGGGCCATCAAGAGTGCCAAGGATGACGAGCGCATCAAGGCGCTGGTGATCAAGCCGCAAGGGCTGCAGGGTGCCAACTTCACCAAACTGCAGGAGGTGGCGAGCGCCATCGACTCCTTCCGAGAGAGCGGCAAACCGGTGATCGCCATGGCCGACTTCTACACTCAAGGCCAGTACCTGCTGGCGGCCCACGCCGATCACGTGCTGCTCAACCAGAGCGGCGCCGTGGTGATCGAGGGGCTTGGTGTCTACCAGACCTACTTCAAGTCGGCGCTGGAGAAGCTCAACATCACCCCCCATGTATTCAAGGTCGGTACCTACAAATCCTTCGTCGAACCCTATACCCGCGACGAGATGTCCCCCGAGAGCAAAGAAGCAAACCAGCGCTGGCTGGATCAGCTGTGGCAATCCTATGTGGCTGACGTAGCCGAGCAGCGGGAGATCGAACCCGAGGCGGTCGCGCCAGGCAAGGATCGCTTCCTCGAGCTGCTGCGCAAAGCCGGTGGCAATGCCGCCAACTACGCCCTCGACAACGGGCTGGTGGATCAGCTGGCCACCCGCGACGAGATGACCCAGGCGGTCATTAAAGAGGTGGGTGAAGCGGACGACCACGGCTGGAAAGGGGTCGGCCTGAAAGAGTATCTGGCTGCCATTCCGGAACAATATCCCCAGAGCGGCAAGGATGAGGTGGGTCTGGTGGTCGCCAGCGGCGCCATCATGGATGGCGTACAGCCTGCCGGTACCATAGGCGGTGATAGCCTCTCCGACCTGCTGGCCGATGCCCGTCGCGATAACAAGGTTAAAGCCGTGGTCCTGCGGGTCGACAGCCCCGGCGGCAGCGCCTTCGCCGCCGAGCAGATCCGCGCCGAGCTGCTGGCCCTGAAACAGGCTGGCAAGCCGGTAGTGGTCTCCATGGGCAGCTATGCCGCCTCCGGTGGCTACTGGATCTCCGCCGATGCGGACAAGATCTTCGCCTCCCCGACTACTCTCACCGGATCCATCGGGGTGTTCGGCATGTTCGCCACCATCGACAAGGCGTTGGCCCAGTTCGGGGTACATACCGACGGGGTTGGCACCACAGATTATGTTGGCGTCGGCCCGACCCGCGCCCTGCCGGATCACGTCGGTCAGGCTATCCAGCTGAGCGTGGAAGATACCTACCAGCGCTTCATCGGTCTGGTCAGCAAGGGCCGCGGCCTGAGCCCGGAAGAGGCCGAGAAAGCGGCCGAAGGACGGGTCTGGACCGGCGAAGATGCCAAGGCCCTGGGTCTGGTGGACGAGTTCGGCAATCTGGATGACGCCATCAAGGCCGCCGCCGAGCTGGCCAACCTCAAAGAGTGGCAGGTGACCCCCATCGAGCAGGAGGAGTCCACCAAGGACAAGTTCCTGCGCCAGCTGTTTGACAGCAGTGTCCAAGTGCTGGCCCCCCAGTTGCAAAGCTGGCTGCCGGCTGGATTTGGCAAGGCATTGGTGGAAGTGAACCGCAGTCTCGACCCGCTCACCCGCTTCAACGATCCGCAAGGCACCTACGCCTTCTGCCCGGTCTGCGTGCTGTAGCGGATAACTGAAAATCACAATGTAAGAAGGTTGAACAGAAAAATCTGAGCCCACGACAGGTTCAGATCTTTTCAACTAATTTGAACGACTCACCCCCCAGTGCACGGCACCGGGGGTTTTGTTTTCCTGGGCCCATATTGCGGACTATTTATCAAAAAAACTCGGCGTTAAGTGCTTAATACAGCAAGAGTTATTGGCCAGTATGAAAACTAGAGAGACATTAAAAAAATCGACTCCAACAATACCCGGCACTTTTCCAGATACCACATGACAAAAAGCCCGCACCATATGGTGCGGGCCTTGGGTAGGCCGAGATGCTTCCAGCCCGGCTGCGTGTGTTGTCTTTTTAGAATACGTATTTGACCCGTGCACTCAGGTTGCGGCCCGGTTCGGTCATCATGCTGTTATCGGAGCCCTCGGCACGACCGGCGATGCGCTCGTAGCTGGTGTACTCCTTGTCAAACAGGTTGAAGACCCCGACGTTGAGCTGCAGGTCGGTCATCGGGTTGAACTGGGCGTACATATCAACCACACCCCAACCGGCGCTCTTCACGTAATCGTTGCCTTTGCTGTCTTTACGGACTTTGTCCATGTTGTCAGCAAAGCGCAGCGCGGTGTTGAAGTTCCACTGGGACTGTTCCAGACGCACACCGACGGAGCCATTCAGCGGGCTCAGGCTGTTGATGTAGTTGCCATCCCCATCCTTGCCTTCGATGTAGGCGAGGTTGCCCCAGACATTGACGATGTCGTTGAGCCAGTAATCCGCCTTGGCTTCGACCCCTTTGGTGGTCGCCTTGCTCAGGTTCTGGTACTGGTAGACGGCGGTGCGCCCCTCTTTGCCCACTTCCACCATCTCGATGAAGTCTTCAAACTTGTTGTAGAAACTGGCTACTTCATAGCTGAAGCCGTTGCTGCTGCCACGCACGCCAAGATCGATGCCGTCGCTGCTCTCCGGATTGAGGTTCGGGTTGGGCTCGATGCGATAGCCGTACGCCTGATGGTTCAGGGTGGAGAAGGCGCTGTCATACATGGGAGCCTTGAAACCGTGGCTGTACTGGGCGAACAGGTTAGCCGCCTCGTGGGCCTTGAACACCAGACCCAGCTTGGGTGACAACTCCCCTTCCGAGAACTTGTGCAGCTTGTCGCCTGTGTAGGCCGGATCGTTGTCCGGGGTCATCCGGTAGTAGTCATAACGGGCACCCGGGGTCAGCACCCAGCGCTCGCCAAACTTGATCTCGTCAAAGGCCCACAGGGCGCTGCGCTCGCTGGTGGTAGCCGGGAAACTCAGCTCGTTGTAGCCGACAAAATCACCGGGAGTCGTCGGCCCCTTGTAACGGGTACGTTCGTTGTCGGTGTGCTCGTATTCAGCCCCCCAGGCCAGACGATGGTTGGCGACCGCCTTGTGGAACTGCAGCTGGGCGCCGATGTTCTTCTGATCGAACACGTTGTGATCCAGCGAGTTTTTGGTCACATAGGGGTTGCCGGGGCTGACCGGATACTTGGATGAGGCGTACTGATCCAGTGTCTGCTTGGTACGGGCGAAGTAGACCTTGCTATCCATCCGATCGGCCCAGCCTTGGTTCAGCGCGATGCCGTGATCCAGCACCACAGAGAGGTTGTCGGTCTGCTTGTCGGTAATGGGCTGATCAAAGACACGGGCAGTGCCGGTACCGACCTTGTTGAGCTTGACCGCATCCGGCTCCTCGCCATCGGTCAGGTAGTCGACGGTCAGCTTGAGGAACTGTTCATCGGAGAGATTCCACTTGCTCTTGAGCAGCAGGGCGTGGGTACCGATATCGAAGTCGTTCTTGGTGGAGTCGAAATTCTGGGTCACACCGCCATCGCGCCAGGTGTAGCGCAGCAGGTTCTCCACTTCGCCGGTGCGCAAGGCGCCGGTAAAGCCCGCCATCTTCTGGTGGCTGCTGGAGGCGTAACCGCTGGTCACATCCAGATAACTATCCTTGCCCTTGAGGAAGTCGCTGGCATCCTTGGTGGTGATGGCAATCACGCCACCCAGCGCATCGGAGCCGTAGGCGGCAGACGCCGGCCCTTTTGCCACTTCTACCTGCTTGATCATGTCGGTATCGAAGTAGCTCTGGCCAACACCGCCCTTGCTGTAGGCATCGTTCTGGCGCACACCGTCGCGCACCACCTTGACCCGGTTTTCTCCCATGCCGCGGATGATGAAGGTCTGCGCATCACCCTGACCGCCGAGCACGGTCACACCGGGTTCGTAGCGGAACAGGTCGGCGACGTTGGTGACGACCTGCTCTTCAATCTGCTTGGCGGTGATCACCGAGATGGGGCCGGAGACATCTTCCAGTTTTTGCTCCATCCGTGAGCCGCTGACGACCACGACTTCATCCGCCTTCTGGGTGGCAGCAAAGACCTGGGAGGAGAGACCGGCAGCCACGGCGAGGGCAACCAGAGAGAGTGCGTTATGATGGGTCACAGCGAATCCTTATTGAGAACTGTTATCAAACAGGCCGCATATTACCCGGCTCTCGACAAAGATCAACAAGAAACGAAATCATTCTCATTTGTTTTGAACCAAATTGGTTTTACACTGTCACCCTGTGTTGCCCTTATTCTCTATTAGCCCCCCGAGATGCACCGGCATCCGGGCATATCAGCCGTGAGATCCCATGATTAGACGACTTCCCCTGCTCGCCCTGCCGCTGCTGCTGGCAGCCTGTGCCACCCCCACCCAGCCGACCCAGTCATCACAGTTGCAGACGCTCTATGACTACCGACTAAGCAGCGAGGGAGACGCAGACCTGACGCTGGAGCAGGCGATCGCGCGCACTGCCGACGCCGATATCATTCTGGTGGGTGAGCTGCACAGCCATCCCGCCGTGCACCTGTTGCAATCGCGCCTGCTGAGCGGGCTCTACACCGCTGGCCAGCAGCACGGTCGGCCATTGGCCCTCTCCATGGAACAGTTCAGCCGCGCCGATCAGAAGACGCTGGATGCCTATCTGGCGAACCAGATTGGTGAAGCGGCCTTGATCCGCGAAGGCAACGCCTGGCCCAACTATCCGAGCGACTACCGCCCGCTGGTAGAGTTTGCCAAGGCTCACCGGATGCCAGTGATCGCCGCCAACGCCCCCAAGCCGCTGGTGAGCTGTGTCGGTCAGGAGGGGGCTGAGTGGCTCGACAAACTGCCCGCGTCGCGTCGCAGCCAGCTGGCCCGCCAGCTGACGCTGGGGGATGATCCCTATCGCCAGAAATTTATGGCCTCCATGCACCACGGCGATGCCGACAGCAACGCCCGCCGCTTCGCCGCCCAGACCAGCTGGGATGACACCATGGCCGAGAGCATGGTGGATTATCTCGCCAAGCACCCGGGCCAGCAGATCATGCATATCGCCGGCAATTTCCACGTCGAGGGGGGGCTTGGGCTCGCCAGTCGCATCGCCAGCCGCAATCCTGCCCTCAAGGTGGCGCTGGTCGTGCCCCGCACAGATGAGACCTCTGTTGCAGATCCCGCAGCCGATGTGCAGGTAACCATCATGCCGCTGCCTAAGCGCTGGCAAAACAGTGACGAGATGAAGCAAGATATGGGCGCGCTGCATCAATCCCGCAGTCGTGACTGCAGCCAGTGGCTGCAACCCTAATCTTCCAGGAAACGGCGGGTAAAATATGGATGTGTTACTGATCATCGATGTGCAGCAAGGCTTGTTCAACGAGCCCCGTTACCGCCAGGAGCAGGTGCTGGCCAATATCAATCGGGCTGCGGCCCATGTCAGGCAGCAACAGGGACGGGTCATCTATATCCAGCATGACTCACCCCCCGGTACCGAATTGGAACCGGGCACCCCGGGTTGGCAGTTGCACAGTGCGCTGCAACCGGCCAAGGGAGAGAGCCGGGTGCGCAAGATAGCCTGTGACAGCTTTCTCGATACCGAGCTTGCCTTCCTGCTGGCCGAGCAGCCGGTCGATCGACTGATTCTCTGTGGCTGTGCCACCGATTTTTGCGTCGACACCACAGTGCGCAGTGCCGCCTCCCATGGGTACGAGGTGCTGGTGTTGAGCGATGGTCACACCACCGCCGATCGCCCCCACCTGAGCGCGGCCCAGATCACCGAGCACCATCACTGGATGTGGCGCCACCTCAGCCTGCCGGAGGGTCGCAGTGTGACCTTGCTCACCACCGACGAGCTGCTGGCAGTAACACCCGCCCTGCAGCCGTGCTAATCTGCGAGCCTCGCCTCGTTTCTCACTGGAGTCTGTCGTGCGCCTGTTGTCTGCCACCCTGTTGTTGATTGTTCCCCTGCTGTCGGCCTGCTCCAGCTTGCCGGGACAGAAGTATGACGGGCCGGAACCCCTGTTTCTGACCCACATCAACGAGGAGGGGAGTAAACGCTTCACCTTTGAAGCCGCGCCCAACGACACCTTGCCACGCGGCCTCTCAGCGGCCCAGAGCCAGCGGCTGCTGGAACAGCGGGAAGCCTTGCAGGAGAACCTGCTGACCGAGACCCTGGCGACCAAGCAGTATTGCCGCCAGGGCTACATAGTGCTGAGCCAGACCTCCTGGAAGGTGCGGGGAGAGTGCAACGAAACGGCCACCGACGCCGATCGTCGCGCTTTTCCCAACAAGGCCTCCTGGCAGGATTGAACAGGCCGGATGAGATAACGCAATAAAAACGGGCAGCCCAGTGGCTGCCCGTTTTGTTATGACGGCTGTCGTGGTCGACAGGGATCCTCAGACCGGCGCATCGGCCGGGCTGGTGAGCTCGGCACCGTTGTCGATGCGCTTGTGCCCTTCCACCAGATGGACAAAATCCACCAGCTCGTCACCGGAGACCGCGAACGCCTGGCCGAAGCCCTTGACGAACAGCCCCTGCTCCGGCTTGAGGCGGAACAGTTTGAAATCCTTGAGGTTGGAGAGACCCTTGATGATCTCGCCAAAACGACCTTCCAGTGCCGCCACCGCCTTGCTCCAGCGGGCGTCGTCACGGGCCACCACTTCAGCCACCGCATCGAAGGTCAAGCGCTTGCGGGCAAACAGCTCACGGGCACCGCTCTCGTCCTCGATCAGCATCAGGGATACCCGGGGCACCTGTTGCAGGTTGCGGGCGTGGCGGGCGATCTCGGAGATCAGCACATAGTAGCCATCTTCCTGCAGCACGAACGGGGCATAGCTGGCGTTGGGATTGCCTTCGCCATCGACGGTGGCGAGCTGCAGGGTGCGGCAGCTGTCGCGAAACTCGCGGATCTCCGGTTGCAGGCGGTTCTGCAGACGCTCCTGGCGTTCACTCATGCTTTGACTTCCTCTTGAGAGTTGTGGCGCAGCGCCATAAAACGGGTGACCTGATCGGCCAGCAGCTGGCGTTTCTCGTCGCGACCCAGATAGACCTTGAAAATGCAGCGGCCGGAGTGACCGAAGAACTGGAAGGAGTGCCCCTCCTTGCCCATGAACAGCTTGCTGACCAGCGCAATCCCCGCCACGTTGTCGAGCTTGAGGTGACCATGCAGCTCACCGTCGCGGCCCATCAGGTTGTAGTAACCGCGTGCGTCCTTGCCTTTCGGGAAGGGGGCTTTTACCTCGAAGATGGAACCTTCTGATTCGACGATGGTGGTCACCGGGCCCCAGTCGGCCAGATCTTCCAGCAGACCTTGCGCACGATCGGCGGGCAGCAGGGTCACCAGCTCGGCGGGCAGATGGCGAACCACCTCCCATTCGCTGATGGCAAGCTGGGCCGCCAGGGTGGACGGATGAGCGCCGGGATCCTGCTCCAGCAGCGCGTGAATGCGTTGTGCAATGCTCATGTTTTCTCCCTCTGCGGGACCAGGTCGTCCCGCTGTTTATCATGGCGGCTACTCTAATAAAGCACCGGAATCAATGCAATTGATAATTGCTATCATTATCAGTGCATTTTTTCCAAAGCCTTGATATTCTCGGCGGCACACCCGTTTCATTCACCCCTTCGGAGGTTAGCATGGGCCGTCGTCTTGCCCTCGCCATCACCCTGCTCTGCAGTTCACTGTCCCCCTTCTCTGCCGTTGCCGCTGACGGACAGAAAGAGCGTATCGTCAGTATCGGCCCGGCCACCACAGAACTCATTCTGGCCCTTGGCGGTGAATCGAGCCTGATCGCCACCGATGTCAGCAGCCCCTTGCCAAAAGGGTTGCCCAAGGTGGGTTATCACCGGGCACTGGCCGCCGAAGGGATCCTGAGCCTCTCCCCCACCCGACTGGTGGGCAGTGACGAGATGGGGCCGGCCCCGACCCTGGATCAGCTGCGCCGTGCCGGGGTCAAGGTGGAGGTGCTGGATACCGCGCCGACCCTCGCCAACCTCAACCAGCGTATCGATACCCTCTCCAGCCTGCTGGGCGATAAAGCCGCAGGCGATCGCCTGAAGGCAGAGATCCAGGCCCAGACCGATCATCTGGCGGCGCAAGCCAAACAGAACAAACCGCTCAAGGTCGCCTTCCTGCTGCTGCACAAGGGGCAACCCACCAGCATCGCCGGGGGGGACACCACCGCCAGCGCGCTGATCTCGCTGGCGGGCGGCATCAATCCGGTCGCCGAGTTGCGCAACTACAAGCCGGTATCCGCAGAATCACTCATCGAAATGCAGCCCGATCTGGTACTGGTCAGCGGTCGTGACTGGCAGCAATATGCCGATCCGGCCAAGGTGCTGGCAGAAGTGCCCGCCCTGGCCGCCACCCCAGCTGGCAAGCGTAACGCCATTCACGCCATCGACGGCCACGCCCTGCAAGGGGGCCTGAGCCTCAACTCCCTGCAACAGGCGAACCAGATCGCCCAGTGGATCAAGCAGGGGTCATGATGCGGTTACCCCTCTCCTGGCTGCTGGCCTTCACCACGGCCGCACTGGCACTGTTGCTGCTCGGTTCGCTGGCAACCGGCCCCATGACCCTCACCCTGGGCGAGAGTCTGCGGGCGCTGTTTGCCGGGCAGGAGAGCGGGATTGAGTCACACAAGCTGCTGATCGTGCAGGAAATTCGCCTGCCGAGAACCCTGCTCTGCATCGCAGTAGGGGGGATTCTCGGGCTCTGTGGCGCCGTGATGCAGGGGCTGTTTCGCAACCCCTTGGCTGACCCCGGCATCATAGGTGTCTCCGGCGGTGCGGCGCTCGGCGCGGCGCTCGCCATCGTGCTGCTGGCCCCCCTCGGCCAGCAGCTGCAAGCCACCATAGGGGTTGGTCTGCTGCCGCTGCTCGCCTTTCTCGGCGGCGCGCTCACCACCACCCTGGTCTATCTGCTCGGCACCCGTGAGGGGGGCACCTCGGTCACTGTCATGCTACTGGCCGGGGTCGCCATCACGGCGCTCTCCGGCGCGGTGATCGGCCTGCTCACCTATCTGGCGGACGATCAGATGCTGCGCAACCTGAGCCTGTGGCAGATGGGAACGCTGGCGGCAGGCAAACCGGCCGATGTGGCGCTGGCCCTGCTCACCCTGGCGGCCCTGCTGTGGCTCTTTATGCGCGATGCCAATCCCCTAAATGCCCTGCTGCTGGGTGAAGGAGAGGCCCGTCATCTTGGGGTCAATGTGCAATCCCTCAAGCGCCGCCTGATTCTGCTCACCGCAGCGGGCGTCGGCGTGGCGGTGGCGGTATCGGGGATGATCGGCTTCGTCGGGCTGGTGGTGCCCCATCTGGTGCGCCTGCTGGCGGGCCCCAACCACGTCAGGTTGCTGCCGCTCTCGGCTCTGCTCGGCGCCGCCCTGCTGCTGGCGGCCGACATGCTGGCACGCACCCTGCTGGCCCCGGCCGAGCTGCCGGTGGGCATCATCACCGCCCTGCTCGGCGCCCCCTTCTTCATCTGGCTGCTGGTAAAAGGCCGCCGCGCCCTGTGATACGGACTGTTATGCAACCACTCTCATCCTCACTCTCCTCCCCCCTGTTGAGCTGCACCCGACTCAGCCTGCGCCGTGGCCAGCGCCAGATCCTGGATGGGCTCAATCTCGACCTCGAGAGCGGCACCCTCACCGCCCTGCTCGGCCCCAACGGGGCGGGCAAGAGCTCGCTGCTCAAGTGCCTGACCGGCGAGCTGGAATATGAGGGTTCCATCACCCTGTTTGGCGCAGATCGCCAGCAGTGGGACAGCAGCCAGCTGGCCCACCGACTCGGGGTATTGCCGCAAAGCTCCTCCCTCAACTTCCCCTTTCTCTGCGAGGAAGTGGTCGCCATGGGGCGCTTGCCCCACAGTGAACCGGCGGCGCGGCGCGACGAGATTGTGGCGGCGGCCATGACTCATGCCGGGGTCGAGCATCTGGCCAAGCGGCTCTATCCGGGGCTCTCTGGCGGCGAGCGGCAGCGGGTGCAGTTTGCCCGGGTGCTGGCGCAGATTTGGCAGGCCCCCTCCCCGACCGAGCAAGCCGAGCAACCCCGCCTGCTGCTGCTCGACGAACCCACCTCGGCGCTGGATCTGAAATACCAGCATCAGCTGCTCACCATGGCGCGCGCCCTCGCCAGCCGCAATACAGCTGTGCTGGTAGTGCTGCACGACCTCAATCTGGCGGCGCGCTATGCCGATCGGCTGGTGATGCTGGAGCGGGGCAAACTGATGGCAGATGGCACGCCTGCCGAAGTGCTCACCCCTGAGCTCATCGCCCGTCTCTATGACTATCCGGCACAGGTGATCCACCACCCCGAGAGCGGCCTGCCGATGGTGGTGTGACAAATTCAGAGTGCGGTAACGGCTGGAAGCGCGCCATTCATCCCGGAAACTGCAGCGTATAAACCGGTTTTTCACACCCCATATCGCCCTGCTAACATTCATCATCGCCAGATATGTGGTGTGAATATCCTCACACTTTGCTCAGGCAAAATCCCCGCAGCATCTCCGTCTACTTATAATGGCGCCGCCTCACAGAAGGCATAACTCATTGATGCTACGGAATAATTACAATGAAGAATATCAACAAGACCCTACTGGCTGCCGCCATTTCCCTCGGGATGCTGGCAGGCTGCAACAGCGACAACGACTCAAAGGCAGCTGATCCCATGGTTCGTTTTGCCACCTTCAACCTCTCTTTTGACCGCACTGCCGCCGGTATGCTGACTGGCGAGCTGGCGCTGACCCGCACCGAGCAGGATGCCCTGCTGGCCCGCCTCGCCGAAGGGAGCCTGAGCGGCGCCACTGAAACCAAAGCCAAGAACGTGCAGCAGATCCGCAACGTGGCGGAGATCATCCAGCGCACCCGCCCGGATGTGTTCCTGCTCAACGAGTTCGACAACGACGGCAAAGGCGAGAGCACCGCCGATCTGAAAGCCTTCAACGACAACTATCTGGCTCACGCCCAGCACGCAGAGGTGACGGCCATCAGCTATCCGGTGATGCAGAACTTCGCCACCAACACCGGCCTGATGAGCGGTTATGACCTCAATCTGGATGGCAAGGTCAACAGCGGCCCCGACGATGCCTGGGGCTTTGGCAACTACCACGGCCAGTACGCCTTTGCGGTGATGTCCAAATACCCCATCGACACCAAGCAGATCCGCACCTTCCAGAACTTCAAGTGGAAGGATATGCCGGGCGAGCAGAACCCCATCATCGATGACTGCAACAATCCCAAGGTCAAGATCCCGGCCAGCCGCCAGTGTGGCGATGCCTGGTATGAAAACGCGGCCTGGCAGCAGTACCCGCTCTCCTCCAAGAACCACGCTGATGTGCCGGTGCGGATCAAGACCGAGAAGGGTGAAGAGGTGATCCACTTCCTGATCTCCCACCCGACCCCGCCAATCTTTGCCAACGCGGCGCGTCACACCGTCAAGCACAACCGCGCCGAGATCGCCTTCTGGAACGACTACGTCAAGGGTCTCAACTACATGACCGATGACAAGGGCACCAAGGGTGGGCTGGCCAAAAACGCCAATTTCGTCATCGCGGGGGATCTCAACGCCGATCCGCTCACCGGTGACGGTGACCTGACCGCCATTCAGGATTTGCTAAACAACCCGCTGATGAATCAGGCCATCACCAATGGCACCCTGATCCCGGTCAGCGAAGGGGGCCCGGAGTGTGTCAGCAAAGGGGCCGACTGCAAACGCAACCTCACTCGCCCCAACCCGGAACGCATCACCAACTCCAGCGTGCTGCAGCTGGATCACGTCATCCCCTCCGCCAACCTCAACGCGGTCAAGAGCGGCGTCTTCTGGCCTGCCAGCTTCGAGGCGGGTTACCACCTGGTCTATGATGCGAAACTCGGCATCGCCAAGGGAGTCAGCTCGGATCACCGCATGGTCTGGGTCGATCTCAAACTCGATTGAGACACCCACTGACTGCCAATTCGGGGGCCTCTTGGCCCCCTTTTTGTTGCCGCCATCTCGCCACTTCTGCCGCTGGCTCAAGCGCCATGCTGAGTAACCAGACAGTTACCGCCTGCCACGGCGGCAGACGATTCGGCAAATCGTGCGCTACGCCACCATTCCGATAACCCTGCCTTGCAAGGGGGTATGGGGTTTGCTAATACTCCGCGTCCATTAAATGACCAATCATTACCGGGGCAACGAGCCGTGGCATTTGAACAATTCACTCTGGTGATCTCGCTGTTCCAGCAGCTCTGCGTCTATCTGGTGATCGCCTGGCTGCTCTCCAAGACACCGCTGTTCATGCCGCTGACTCAGGTGACCCTGAGCTGGCCCCACAAGATCCTCTGCTACCTCATCTTCTCCGGCTTCTGCGTCATGGGCACCTACTTTGGCCTGAGGGTCGAGGACTCCATCGCCAATACCCGCGCCATCGGCGCCGTGCTGGGGGGCATTGTCGGCGGCCCGGCCGTGGGACTGCTGGTGGGGCTGACCGGCGGCATTCACCGCTACTCACTGGGGGGCTTTACCGCGCTGGCCTGCACCTTCTCCACCATCGCCGAAGGGCTGCTCGGCGGGCTGGTGCACCGCCACTTCGTCGCCCGCCACCGGCTTGATCTGCTGTTCAGCCCCTGGGTGGTGGGCTCGGTGGCCCTGGTCGCCGAGCTGATGCAGATGGGCATCATATTGCTGGTGGCTCGCCCTCTCGATGACGCCATCCACCTCATCGAGAACATCATCGCCCCCATGCTGGTGGCCAATACGCTGGGGGCCGCCATGTTCATGAGGATGATCCTCGATCACCGCGCCATGCTGGAGAAGTACTCGGTTGCCTTCTCCGCCCGCGCCCTCAAGATCGCCGAGCGGGCGATGCGAGTGCTGGACAAGGGCTTCACTCAGGAGGCGTGCCAGCAGATGGCGCGCATTCTCTACGAGGAGACCGGGGTGGGCGCGGTGGCCATCACCGATCGGGAGAAGCTGCTCGCCTTTATCGGCATCGGCGAGGATCACCACCTGCCGGGCACCGCCATCAACTCCCGGCACACCTTCAAGGCGATCCAGCACAACGAGGTGGTCTATGCCGACGGCAACCTCATCCCCTACAGCTGCACTATCCATCCCGGCTGCAAACTCGGCTCCTCGCTGGTCATTCCGCTGCGGGGGGAAGAGGGCTCCGTGGTGGGCACCATCAAGCTCTACGAGCCCAAGCGCAAGTTCTTCTCCTCCATCAACCGCACCCTGGGAGAGGGGATCGCCCGGCTGCTCTCCGGCCAGATCCTGGCGGGCAAATACAACGAGCAGAAGCGGCTGCTGGCCCAGTCGGAGATAAAGCTGTTGCAGGCGCAGATCAACCCGCACTTCCTGTTCAACGCCCTCAACACCCTGGCGGCGGTGATCCGGCGCGATCCCGAAAGCGCCCGAACTCTGGTGCACCACCTCTCCATCTTCTTTCGCAAGAACCTCAAGCGCCAGGGGGACGAGGTGACCCTGGCCGATGAGCTGGAGCATGTGAACGCCTATCTGCACATCGAACAGGCCCGCTTCGCCGAGCACCTGAGCGTACAGATCCAGATTCCCGAGCCGCTGCTGGAGTACCGGCTGCCCACCTTCTCCCTGCAACCCATCGTCGAGAACGCGGTCAAGCACGGCATCTCCCAGATGTTTGAACCCGGCCTGCTGACCCTGACTGCCCGGGTTGAAGCGCAGCGGGTGGTGCTGGAGGTGTGCGACAACGCCGGGCTCTATCAGACGAAACAGGAGGGTAGCGGCCTTGGCATGAACATAGTGGATCGGCGCATCAAGGCCCGTTACGGCGCCGAATACGGGGTCTCCATCGACTGCGTCCCCCATCAATCAACCCGGGTGAAGATCACCCTTCCCCTGCAGGAGAGCCCATGCTGACCGCCCTGATCGTTGACGATGAACCCCTCGCCCGCGAGGAGCTGCGCCTGCTGCTGGAGCAGGCAGGCAATATCCGCCTGCTGGGAGAGTGCGCCCACGCCATGGAGGCGCTGCCCGCCATCCATCGCCTCAAACCCGACCTGCTGTTTCTCGACATCCAGATGCCGCGCATCAACGGGCTGGAGCTGGTGAGCATGCTGGACCCGGACTTGCGCCCCCACATCGTCTTCATCACCGCCTACGACGAGTTTGCCCTGCGCGCGTTTGAAGAGAACGCCCTCGACTACCTGCTCAAGCCGGTCACGGCAGAGCGGATGAACAAGGCGCTGGAGCGCATCCAGCGGCTGCTTTCACCAAAAGGTGAGCTGGCGAGCCAACCGCTGCCGGATCCGTCCCGCATCGCCCAGCCCCTGCGCAGCATTCCTTGCACTGGTCACAACCGCATTCTGCTGTTGCCCCTTGGCGAGGTGGAGTTCATCCACAGCGATCTCACCGGCAACCGGGTGATCAGCGGCCAGCAGCAGGGCACTACCGAGCTGACCCTGCGCACCCTGGAGGAGAAGACCGGCTTCGTGCGCTGTCACCGCCAGTACCTGCTCAACCCGGGCCAGATCCGCGAAATCCTGCTGCTGGAGGGCGGACTGGCGGAGGTGGTGACCCAGGGCGGCCACAAGGTGCCGGTAAGCCGCCGCTACCTCAAACCCCTCAAGGAGCTGCTCGATATTCCCTGATGGGGCGGGGCGCTTCACCCCGCTCCTGCTCTGCCAGCTACCACTCACCCTTTTACCACGGCCGTCGGCCCCCTGCCAAACCACTCGGGGTCGCTTTTCAACCACTCGCGGGCAGAACCCGGCCACTGACCTTTTCTTCGCTCCCCTTTCCCCACAGCATGGGTAGAGTGCAGCCTGAGCCCGGCCAGACTGGCCACAGGAAAAGGAAACTCCCCCATGCAACACGCAATCACTTTTGTCATTGCGGCCCTCTGCATCCTCGCCATCGCATATCGCCTCTACGGCGTGTTCTTTGTGCGCAAGGTGCTGCAGGCTGACGACAAGCAAGTCACCCCCTCCCACCAGCTGGAAGATGGCAAGAACTATGTGCCGACCAACAAGTGGGTCAACTTCGGTCAACACTTTGCCGCCATCGCTGCTGCCGGTCCGCTGGTCGGCCCAGTCCTGGCCGCCCAGTACGGCTACCTGCCGAGCTTTCTCTGGCTGCTGATCGGCTGTGTCATCGGCGGCGCGGTACACGACACCGTGGTGCTGTTCGCCTCCATGAAGCATCAGGGCAAGTCCCTCTCCGAGGTGGCCAAGGCCGAACTCGGCCCCATCGCCGGCTGGTGTACGGGGCTCGCGATGCTGTTCATCATCACCATCACCATGGCGGGTCTCTCCATGGTGGTGGTACACGCACTGGAGCGTAACGCCTGGGGCGTGTTCGCGGTGTTCATGACCATCCCCATTTCCATGGTGGTGGGAATTTGGCACAAGCTGACCGGCAACCTGCAAGCCGCCTCCTGGGTCGGCTTTGCCGCCGTGCTGGCCTGCGTCTTCTTTGGCCCCTACGTGCAGGAGAGCGCCTTCGGTGCCTGGCTGACCCTGCGTGCCGAGACCATCAGTCTGGCGCTGCCCATCTACGCCTTCTTCGCTACCGCGCTGCCGGTCTGGCTGCTGCTCACCCCGCGCGGCTACATCTCCAGCTTTATGAAGATCGGCGTGTTCGGCGCGCTGGTGATCGGCGTTATCTGCATCAACCCGGAGATCCAGTTCCCCGCCATGACTCAGTTTGTCCACGGCGGCGGCCCGGTACTGGGTGGCCCGGTCTGGCCCTTTATCTCTATCACCATCGCCTGTGGCGCGATCTCAGGCTTCCACGCCTTTATCGGCTCAGGCACCACCCCGAAACTGGTGGACAAGTGGAATGACATTCTGCCGGTCGCCTTCGGTGCCATGCTGGCCGAGTGCGTGGTGGGCGTGATGGCGCTGATCGCCGCCACTGCCCTGCACCCGGCTGACTACTTCGCCATCAACGCCACCCCGGAGGCCTTCGCCAAACTGGGGATGCAGGTGGTGGATCTGCCGTTCCTCTCCCAGGAGATCGGTATGGATCTAAACGGCCGCACCGGCGGCGCCGTCACCCTGGCGGTGGGCATGTCCTACATCTTCACCAAGGTGCCCTGGTTCAGTAACCTCGCCTCCTACTTCTTCCAGTTCGTGGTGATGTTCGAAGCAGTCTTTATCTTAACCGCCGTCGACTCCGGCACCCGGGTCTCCCGTTACCTGATCCAGGACTTCTTCGGCGAGTTCTACCCGCCCCTCAAGCGCATCGACTGGATGCCGGGCGCCATCGGGGCCAGCGTGCTCGCCTGTGTGATGTGGGGGTATCTGCTGATGTCCGGTGATATTGGATCTGTGTGGGCGCTATTCGGGGTCTCAAACCAGCTGATGGCCTCGGTGGGCCTGATCATCGGTGCCACCATCATCTTGCGACTGGCCAGCAAGCGCCGCTACATGCTGACCTGCCTGATCCCGCTAGCCTATCTGTTCGTCACCGTCAACTACGCCGGTTACTGGATGATGAGCAACGTCTACTTCAACGCCGCGGCCAAGGGCTACAACCCGATGAACGGCATCATCTCCCTCATCATGCTGGTGCTGGGAATGCTGATCCTGCTCTCCGCCCTGCGCAAATGGAGCGAGCTGTGGAAGCTGCGCCAGCAGCCCTCCTACAAGGTGGTTGAAGCGACCGCCTCCTGATGGGCGAGTGGCTTTTCCCCTGACATGACCCCGCTGCGGCGGGGTCTTTTATTGGCGATGGGTGACAAGTTGACTACGGTTCATTAATCCACCGTTTGGAATTGAGTTACTCATCCATAGCCGTTGAATGGGACCCCCGATCACAGAACCGCCGCGCCAATGGTGGTAGCATGCCTCCTCTTGCCATCCGGCCGCACGTCGGATCCGGTGGCCCTCCCTCCTCCGCTTTAACTTTTTGAGGAACGATTTGATGGAACTGCTTCTGCTTAGCAACGGTAAAGCCAACGAATGTCCGGGTCTGCTCGGCTGGGCCCGCGATCGGGTTCAAAGCCTGCTCGCGCGCAAACAGGTCAAGCGCATCCTGCTCATCCCCTACGCGGTGATCCGCAGCGACTGGGATGCCCGCGCCAACGAACTTACCGAGAGCCTCGGGATCGAGACCATCAGCATTCACCACTTCGATGATCCGGTCGATGCCGTCAATCAGGCCGACGCCATCTTTATCAGCGGCGGCAACACCTGGCGCCTAAATCAGCTGCTGCATGAAAATGGCCTGATCGTGCCGATCCAGCGCGCCGTGCGTGAGCGGGGCGTCCCCTATGTGGGCTGGAGCGCCGGTTGCAACGTGGCGACCCCGAGCATCCGCACCACCAACGACATGCCGGTCTGCAACGCCGCCGTGCTGCCCGCGCTGGGCCTGTTCCCGCTGCAGATCAACCCGCACTATCTGGACGCCAGCATCAGCGGCCACATGGGCGAGACCCGCGACGAGCGTCTGGCCGAGTTCTGCGCCATCAACCCGAGCGAATATGTGGTGGCCCTGCGCGAAGCGAGTCTGCTGCAAATCACCGGAGAAAACGGCAGCGAGCGTCTAGAGTACTGGAGCGCCCGCAAGCAGGACTTCAAGATCTTCAAACACGGCCAGGAGCCGCAAGCCTTTATGGACGCCGCCCCGCTGGCCGAGCTGACCCCCTTCAAGGCCGGCTAAGCCACGAAGAGCGCCGAACCACTGGCAGGCAGATGGCTCACAGCAACGTAGGAAAAAAGAGGGATGGCTCGGCGCCATCCCTCTTTTTTATCTTCATCTTTCAGCTAGTTGTAGTCTGATTACTCACCCTGCAGGGTCACCAGCACCTTGCGGGCGCCGCCATCGACACGATGCTCGCCAAGCCAGATCCCCTGCCAGGTGCCGAGCGCCAACTGACCATCACGGATCGGCAGTTGCAGGCTCACCCCGAGCAGGGAGGATTTGATGTGGGCGGGCATGTCATCCGCTCCCTCATAAGTGTGGCGATAGTAGGGGGCATCTTCCGGCGCCAGCCGGTGCAGATGGGCCTCCATATCGCTGCGCACGCTGGGGTCGCAATTCTCGTTGAGGGTGAGCGAGGCGGAGGTGTGTTGCAGCAGCAGGTGGGCCATGCCAATCCGGTAATCCGCCAGCATCGGCAGTTTAGCTAACAACTCGTCGGTCACCAGATGAAAGCCCCGCGAACGGGGCTTCAGAGTCAGCAGGCACTGCTGCCACATCAGACGTACTCCATAAAGACGCGGGAGGTGAGTTTGGTGATGAGCTCGTAGGGGATAGTGCCAATCTCGTCGGCCACCCGCTCCACCGGCAACCCCTCGCCCCACAGCACCGCCTCGTCACCGGCCTTGTCGGTTGCGCCGGGCCCAAGATCTACCGTGCTCATATCCATGGAGACACGCCCCACCAGCGGCACAATGCGGCCGTTGATCAGCACGGAAGTGCCATTGGGCGCCATGCGCGGATAACCGTCACCGTAGCCGATGGCGATCACCCCGAGCCGGGTATCGCGATCCGACACCCAGTTGGCGCCATAGCCCACCGGCTCGCCCGCTTTGTGATCCCGCACCGCAATCAGCTGGGTCTTCAAGGTCATCACCGGCTGCAGGTCGTAATCGGCCGCCACCGTGTTGGGGAAGGGCGACACGCCATAGAGGATGACACCGGGGCGAACCCAGTCGCAGTGGGAGTCTGGCCAGGCCAGAATGCCCGCCGAGTTGGCCATGGCCCGCTCGCCCAGGAGCGGTGCCGTCAGACGGCTGAAGAGGTCGATCTGCTCGCGGGTGGTGGGCTGCTCCAGCTCATCGGAACGGCTGAAGTGGGTCATGATGTTGAACGGCTGCACCACGTTCTTGCACTTGCCGAGTCGTTCGATAAAGGCGGGCATCTCGTCGGCACGCACCCCGAGGCGGTGCATGCCGGTGTCGAGCTTGAGCCAGGCGACCACGGGCGCTGGCAGCTCAACCTGCTCCAACGCTTCGAGCTGCTCCCAGGTGTGAACCGCCGTCTGCAGATTGTTGGCCGCCAGCACCGGCAGATCGTCGGCAGAGAAGAAACCCTCCAGCAGCACTATGGGTTTGACCACGGCGCAGGAGCGCAGCATCAGCGCCTCTTCGATACGGGCCACCGCATAGGCATCCGCATCCACCAGGGTGCGGGCGACCGGCAGCAGTCCGTGGCCATAGGCGTTGGCCTTGACCACAGCGATGATCTTGCAAGCGGGAGCGTGGCGCTTGACCACGGCGAGGTTGTGGCGCAAGGCCGCAGTGTTGATTTGGGCAGTAGCCGCTTTCATGGTTTTCCCTTACGAGGGCACAAATGGTCTCCCCCTCATCGGGCAGAAGACCGCCACTCACTTATCGTCGTCGAAGGCCGGACCGGCATAATTGTCGAACCGGGAAAACAGGCTCTGGCTGGCTGCCTCTCAATAAATGGCAAGCGGGTCAGAGCGGTGGTGGCAATCCTGACCACAGGATTGCCATGATTGTTACTTATCAATAATCGTCATCAAACGCCGGACCGGCATAGTTGTCGAACCGGGAGAACTGACCCTGGAAGGTGAGGCGCACTCTTCCGATAGGGCCGTTACGCTGCTTGCCGATAATGATCTCGGCAATCCCCTTGTCCGGGCTGTCATCGTGATAAACCTCATCACGATAGATAAACATGATCAAATCCGCATCCTGCTCGATGGAGCCCGATTCACGAAGATCCGAGTTGACCGGGCGCTTGTCGGCCCGCTGTTCCAGACTTCGGTTCAGCTGGGAGAGCGCCACCACCGGGCACTGCAGCTCTTTCGCCAAGGCCTTGAGGGAGCGGGAGATCTCGCCGATCTCTAGGGTACGGTTGTCAGAGAGCGCCGGGACCCGCATCAGCTGCAGGTAGTCCACCATGATCATCGAGAGGCCACCGTGCTCGCGCGCCACCCGACGGGCACGGGAGCGCACATCGGTCGGGGTGAGGCCGGAGGCGTCATCGATATACATCTTGCCCTTCTCCAGCAGCAATCCCATGGTGGAGGAGAGGCGTGCCCAATCCTCGTCGTCGAGCTGACCGGTACGCACCTTGGTCTGGTCGATGCGACCGACCGAGGCGAGCATACGCATGATGATCTGCTCGGAGGGCATCTCCAGCGAGAAGATAAGCACCGGCTTGTCGGCGGTGAGGGCCGCATGCTCACAGAGGTTCATTGCAAAGGTGGTCTTGCCCATGGAAGGACGAGCCGCCACGATGATCAAGTCCGAACGCTGCAAACCGGCGGTCATCTTGTCGAGATCGTTGTAACCGCTCGATACCCCGGTCACCCCGTTGTGCGGCGTCTTGAACAGCTCTTCAATCTTGTCGACGGTCTGCTCGAGGATGAGCTTCAGGGGCTGGGGCCCCTCGTTGGCGCTGGTGCGCTGCTCGGCAATCTTGAATACCTTGCTCTCGGCCAGATCCAGCAGATCGCCGGAGGTACGGCCTTGCGGCTCGTAGCCTGCTTCGACTATCTCGTTGGCGACCGAGATCATCTCTCGCACCACCGCCCGCTCGCGCACGATTTCGGCGTAGGCGTTGATGTTGGCGGCACTCGGGGTGTTCTTGGCGATCTCCACCAGATAGGCGAAGCCGCCCGCCTCTTCCAGCTGTTCGGAGCGCTCCAGCTCCTCCTGCAGGGTGATGAGGTCGATGGGGTTGCCCGCGTTGGAGAGGCGGGTCATGGCCTGGAAGATCAACCGGTGCGGACGGCTGTAGAAATCCTGATCGATCACCCGTTCGGCAACCCGATCCCAGGCATCGTTATCCAGCATTAGGCCGCCCAGTACGGACTGTTCGGCCTCAAAAGAGTGGGGAGGAACTTTCAGCTGTTGTGTCTTGGCGTCTTTTTTCGCCGTCACTTGCTCTGCCATACACATAAAAACCGCAGCGGGAAGGGGACGGGAATTTTACAAAAGAAAGCCAACTACGGCGAGCCCTATCTGGCGGCTCATACCATCATAAAGGGCCAAACCAGAGTCTGCTCTACTTTGACCATTTTGATTTTGCTTCGCATTTTGCGCTCCTTGCGACTCAATCTTCTGCTTTTCATCCGGTTTACTCCTCTTGTTTGACGCTGCATCGCGGCTACCTCGTTCATGAATAATTCATGCCAGAGGTGATATTGATGAATACAAGCTGCGACACAATTAGGGACAGGCAGCCTGCCATGCGCCTTGCTGAGCTTGCCAAAGCGGAGCATGCCCCACCCACAGACGAGAGTGAAAAGAGTCAAAATGAAAAAGATGCTGACCCTGTTTGCCGTGATCCTGGCCATTGGCCTGGGGGCACCTCACGCCGAAGCCAAGAAGTTTGGCGGCGGCAAATCCTTTGGTAAAAGTTACAAAACTGCGCCGGCCCAGCCTGCGGCCAAACCGGTCGACAACAAGAATCCGACACTGAATGCCCAGACGCCGCCGAAAAAGAGCGGCATGATGGGTGGCCTGCTGGGCGGCCTGCTGGCTGGCGGCCTGTTTGCCTACCTGCTGGGCAGCGGTGCCTTTGAAGGTCTGCAAGGAATGGACTTCCTGCTGATCGCCCTGCTGGCGCTGGGTGCCGTCTTCCTGATCCGTACCCTGCGCAAGGGCAAGGTCGCGACGCCACAGCCACAACAGGCGGCCTATGCGGGCTATCAGCCGCCGCAATCTGCTGCCCCGCAGCAGTTTGAGCAGAGCAACAGCGCACCGCAAGCCACCGGCTTTGCCGACAGCGACGTGCCGTTCCGCCTGCCGCCGGGCTTTGACATGAACAGCTTCCTGGCCGGTGCCCGCGATCACTATCGCACCCTGCAAGAGGCGTGGAACAAGAACGATCTGGAAAAGGTGCGCGAGTACGTCAGCCCCGAGCTGTTTGAGCAGCTCAAAGCCGAGCGCGCCGAACTGACTGGCGACCAGCACACAGAAGTGATGTACGTCGATACCCAGCTGGTACGTGCTGACTATGGCAGCGACTGGGCCCAGGTGAGCGTGCGCTTCAGCGGCCGCTACATGGACCGTCAGGAGCAGGTCGAAGAAGACATCAAAGAGGTGTGGCACCTCGAGCGCGATCTGGCCAAGAACAATGCCCCTTGGCATATCGTCGGTATCGAGCAGCTGTAAGGTTCAGATTGTCACTACGCAAGAGGCGGCCCATGGGCCGCCTCTTTTCATTTCATCCCCTCACCTGACCTGATACAGGCGAGTGCTATCGTCATTGATGATTTAAAAGTTGTAACCGCTCCCCAAACAACGACAAAGGGCAGCCACCGGCTGCCCTTTGGGATCACATCTGGGGGCTATGCGCCCCGCTGACGAATCAGTTACAGCCTTCGGTAGAGGCTGAGTTCAGATAGCTCACCTCATTGCCTGGCTGATAATCGGCCACGTTGATGGTCTTCTTGACCTCGATGTACTCCTTCAGCACGGCAGCATCCACCAAACCGGCGTTGATGGTATCGATCTTCGGATAGCCGTCACCACCGGAGGCGCTGAAGCTCGGGATCGCGAAGCTGTAGGTTGCTGCCGGATCAAACGCCTTGCCACCGATACTGGTGATATTGACGCTCTTGGCCTGACAATCCACCGCCATGTTGATACCGCCAAACTGGGCATAACCACCGGTATTGCGGGTCTTGCTTGCCACCTGGCCCAGATAGGTCGCCAGATCGCTTCCCTTCATGACAGCCTTGTTGACCGTGTTGCCAAACGGGTGTACCAGCAACACGCTGCGGTAGGTGATATCACCGGCCGGGATGCTGTCACGCACACCGCCAGAGTTGACGATACCAAAGTCGACACCCAGCTTGCTGCTGGTCGCCGTGGTGATGAGGCGACCCAGGTTGGTCTGCTTGTTGCGAACCGAGTTGCGATCACCAACCAGCAAGCCATCTGCCGAGCCAATGACGACATTCAGCTCTTGCTGACCTTTCTCCTGATAACCCAGCAGGGTGTTATACAGCTCGGGATCCTTGGTGATCTCGTCCTGTACGAACTGCATCTTGGCCGGATCCTTGGTTACGGCGCCGTTGGCATCGATCGCCTCGCCCTTGGCGTTGCGCTTGATGAGGTTGACCGGGATCAGGTCATAGCTGGTCAAGGTCAACTTGCCATTCTGGTACTCAAACTGGGCACGGCCCACATACTTGCCCCACTCGTGGGCCTGCATGATCCAGGTGCCGTTTTGCTGGTCCGGTTGGCAGTTATCACCCGGTTTGAAATTGGCGTACTTGTTGGTGGTACCCGGTTCCATACAGACCGGATTCTGGGAGTGGCCACCAATGATGGCATCCAGAGTCCCTGCCGGCAGTGCACGAGCCATCTCTACATCGCCCGGCGCATTGCTGCCGTGCTGACCATTCTCGTAATGGCCCATGTGAGTGATGGCGAAGACCAGATTGGCCTCCTTGTTGCTGCGGATCTGCTGGCCCAGTTTGGCCGCCTCGCTGGTCGGATCGCGGAACTCCAGGGTTTGCACGTTGTTGGGATCAACCAGCTGGGCGGTATCCTCAGTGGTCAGACCCAGTACAGCGACCTTGAGACCGCTCTCCAACTTGAACACCTTGTAGGGGTCAAAGTAGTGTTTGCCGCTCGCCTTGTCATAGATGTTGGCCGAGAGCATGGGGAACTGGGCCCACTTGCGCTGCTTCTCCAGCACGCTGAGGGGGTTGTCGAATTCATGGTTGCCCACTGCCATGGCATCGTAGCGAATGTTGTTCATCGCCATGAAGTCAGGCTCGGCATCCTGCAGATCGGACTCCGGCACCCCGGTATTCACATCACCACCGGAAAGAACCAGTACGTCACTGCCAGCAGCCTTGGCATCGGCACGCAGCTGCTCGACCAGAGTCTTCTGGGCAGCCATACCGTACTCATTTTCAGCGTTGTGCCAGAAACGGCCGTGGGTATCGTTGGTGTGCAGGATGGTCAGTTTGCAGACATTTTCGGTGCAGGGTGCAACGGTGTCATTAGTCGAGGTATTACAGCCAGTCAGTGCAGCAAGCACGGCGAGGGCCACGCCGCCTTTGATAAAGTTATTATTCATTTCCATATCACCTTGATTGTTTTGTTATTTATCAACCCTGTCCAGCGGGTCGGGCGCCAATATAACAAACAACAGATGACCGTTTTTCATCGATGACTCACAAATTCTGCTAATTGTGATCTTCGGCCCAACATCCGGCTTCCTGCTGATTTATCAGTTTTTTTGTTGAGTGGTCACTCACTTGCCCCTCTCCCGCACCAAGGGGACGCCACCCGGACGCGCCTTTATGGCATACTCCCCAGCCAGCCATGCCCGAGGAGATGATTTGATGGCCAAGTACGACAAGATTTCCCCCGAGACCCAGCAGGAGGCGATGAAAATTGCCCGTGCCAACCAGAAGCCGGGGCAGACCAAGGAACAGACCCAGCTTATCGCGCAAGGGATCCAGAAAGGCATCGACGAATACAAGAAACAGATGAAGGCGCGAGCCCGCGAAGCGAGCCGCCAGAAAAAATTGCAGGCCAAAGCCAGGCAGCCACAGGGCGCGCCACAACCCGAAGAGCAAGACGATCAACTTGAAGTGGTTGAAGTAAGGCATCAGCATCCCCTGCCCTGGATCTTGCTGGTGCTGAGCTGGCTGGGATTTGCGGCAGCCTGGTTCTGGTTGCACTAAGAGCCGCTAACAAAACCTCTCAGCGAAGCGCGAGCAGATCACGGCGCAAGCCAGCGTCAGTAACGCAAGGTGGATA
>NZ_JANFNV010000020.1:0-79279 GCF_024436075.1 Aeromonas sp. JL9
GGGATGACGTGAGCGCGTTAAGGATCAGGGTGTTCACGTTGGCCGGAATGGCTGTTCAACTTCGCCGGAATACGCAGCTTCGACCTTCATGGCAATACTCCTCGTTGTGATGCCTGATATCAGAACCTGTATAGGTATCGACGGCGAGCATCAGGGCATAGGATGTTGAGCGGCATACGCCGCAACCAGCCGCACAGCCAATGCGTAACTGAGCGGTAGACGTGTTTTGTATTTCCTCAGGCAGTCTGGCCTATCGACTGCCCGTTCCAGTGCAGATAGAGAGCTTGCCTGCTCGGCCAGCAGCCCCAGTTGCTCAGCCAGTTTCCTATCCCGTTCTTCCCAATCCACACTGGGATGGTGAACTGCTCGCTTGGCGGCAGGTAACTGTTGATACAACCAGGCACGATCATGTTTATAGAGCCAGGTGAAAGCCGTTCTGCACACCTGCTCGACAAAGCCTCGACTAGCATCAGCATGTTTTGCCAAATATGCAGCCACCGTTACACGGTGCTCACGGAGACGGTTAACCCTTCTCAAATGCCGTCGCCAGTCAGACAGCCCTTGGTGGCTCTGAATAATGGCTTCGACCGCCCCGACAGAAACGCCATGACTGTGCGCGATCTGCTGCCGTGATCCCCCCATGAACGCCTGACGCCATATTCCCCGCTCAACTTCAGCTGTAATGCGCTTGGCACGGTGATCAACCGGTTGATTGTGTCTCAGGGCGAGTTGCTTGATATAGCCGATGCTGTATCCGGTCTGGCAGGCAATCTGTCGCATGGAAACCCGCTTCACCAACAATGTCAGTATTGCTGTTTCTGATAGCTGTCCGTCGCTAGGCATAGTGGATTGTATCTGCACCGCAGCTGGGCTACTGATAGAAAAAAATTCCGCTGGGCTACGGCTTACAAACGCCATCAGCATCACATGTTTCAGGTAGTGGTGACTGCGGTCACCGTGCACCAGCCCCGAGACGTATCGATAGTTGGCCAGCCCCGGCGGCACTATTGGCGTTATATCGGCAAACAACCCCTGCCAGAACTCCGTCATGGCCTGCAACAGGGGCTGGCTACGCAGATGGCCTCTGGCCGTCAGATAGCCCTGTTGCCCGAGCCATCGCTGGTACAGCTCAGCTAGCGACTCCGTTGGCGACTGGACGCACAGATACCGATGCATAGCGGTGATATATGTAGAAAGTTTGATTTCCTGTTCAGATGGACGCGATGGTTCACAGGGTATCTCGGGATCCGGTATTAGCAGTCGCCGATCAATACCTCCCGCACTGGCCGCCAGGGTTTGCAATCGTAGCTCATGCTTGGCACAGGCCGTGACCCCATACAACTGGTGTACCGTATGCCAATACCCACACCCGAACTGCTTTTCATCTTCTAGAAGACAGGCCGGACACCATTTCAGGCAAGCGCCACCGACCCTTAGTTTGCTGGCGGCTTGTCCTGACAGGGCCATTATTCCCCTCCCCTCACCCAGCATGGCGGCAGCCAGGGCGTGGACTTGGTGCTTATTGTTCAGCGTCAGGGCGAACAATGGGAAGGCCGAGCCGTGGTGCAGCAGGTATTGCGGATCCACCCCCGCCGCCTGGGCAGCCGCCTTAATATGGCCTGGTAATGCCGGATGCAACCGAACAGCAGGACAGTGGAATAGCTGGTTACAAAAATGGTTTCGATCACTGTATGCCGAATGAACAAAATACTGGCTGACCCAGCTGTAGGCCGACTCGCCAGGGATATAGGTGGGGATCACCGAGGTCAACACCGATCACCCCTCAGATCCCAAGAGCCTCACCAGATCGACGCCTGCATGCTGCAACATCATTAGGTGGGCCAGAGGGTGCAACGGATCTCGGGCTGACTTCTCATGGTAGCCCCGTGCATTGCGCAGCTGTGGGGGTAATTGCCATACCTGACCTGGCCCCCCACTATTGGTGAAATACGCAGTAAGTGCCAGGGGATCACATTGCGAGTCCATCTGCTGAAACCACGCATTGATCGTTTTGATACTTTTGACCGTGCGCATCGCCTCGCCCGAGATGCCCATCGAATCAGTCACCAGCTGAGTTAGTGCACACAGGGTGAGAGTGCTCGTGGACTGGGCCAATGCCAGCGACGCCAACTCAATCTCGTGCATCCGCTCGGAAAAATGACCATCGTATCCCCCCATCCAGTGTCCACAATGGGAACAGAGGCTGTCGTAGGGCGGGATCAGTTGCTCCGACAACAATTTGGCGGAAAAACCACAGCCTGCGCAGTGACCAGACAAACCGCGTTGATGCCGATGACAATGGAACACTCCTGGTAGTTGATGATCTCGGTGGTAGTAGGGCATACCATAGAGCTCATAATCCTCGGCAATACAGTCTGCGCACCAGCGCCAATATTGGTGTTGTACATTGTGCAGGCCAGTCACCCGTAACCGAAGCTGGGAACGGCCCGCCAGTGCTGATGCCACTATCCTCTGCTCATCCGGAGTCAAAAAAGAAGCTAAATAATTGCCGACAGAGTGATCCTGCCACGCACGTTGAACGTGTCGGGCCCGAAATTGGGTATCGAGGACAGGATCGTCGGGATGACATAAACGATGGGGACGGATTTGTGGGCTGCTCAGCCCCAGCATCTGGGCCGTTGCAGTAAACGTCCCGTGCGTGCTCAGCACATGCATCCGGCCAACTACCGCCCCTAAATGCTCACCAGGTAGCAACTCCAACCGATGGAGGATCATTTGCACGGCCCCTTATCTACAGAGTAACCGAGTTGCCCCAGCAATGAATCCGGGGATAATTGCTCTAAAGTTTTTAGCTTCTTTTCCTCTGTTTTTGGCAGCTTTTTGGTGATTTTAACCTCACCTTGCAGCAGGATTTCTCCCTCTGCTGAATATGTGTCTCCATCAACAACCTGACTATTTCCCACTGATTCGAGCAGTAACATCGGCGATAGGTCCTCAAATTGGTAGTAATCACCCTTACGCAGAGCACTCAACGCAGGCTGGAGGATTTTAAATTCGCGATTGAAACATAAGTCCAATGCAGCGATCGAGAGATCTTGATCTGTTGGTTTCAGCAGGGTTAGATACGATAGCGTGGCGCGAACTAGACTGGTTGCAATAGCCGGGATACCGGCACTCAAATAATGTATATGTTGGCGTAATACATCCTCTGATGTTTTCTGGTTTTTCAGAAATCTAGTTTGACATATCAGGCGGATAAAACGCAGCCAAAATGAGCTATGTATATCGCAGCTCACCAACTGCATAAATCCATTTTTAGTTGCTCGGCGGGTTAGCGTCATTTCGCTATCAAACAATTTCATCGTGGCCAATGTTCCGACAAACATCAACGGGATCCCCACTCGATTTAATAGTTCCTCTAGAAATTTCATGGTCGTTTTCTCGTTGTTACTGATCACTTCATTCTTGGCAGACCTGGCCAGGTTCTGCGCTTCATCAAGGATCAGCAAACCAACCCCATGGCCGATAAACGATTTTTGCACTACCGAAATCAACTCATTAACAGAGCGGTTCCTATGGGTATGGCTATAACTCTCACCAGTGACAGCGTCGAGTGATTCTAACAAGTTCAGCAAAAGTGCTTTTTGGCCACGGCGATCATGAATTTCAATGTACAGATAGGTCACCTGCACTCGACTCACAATAATTTCGTGACCATGCAGGTCCGTATAGCGATCATGCTCTATCGTTTGTGGTATCTGTTGGCAAATTTGCCTAACCATCGTGCTCTTCCCACGTCCACTGAGCCCTAGCAGTAACAGGCTATACTGAACAGACAATTCTAGTTCCAATACATGTGAAGCTTTCCATGGCTCGGCCTTGTCACGATCAATCGCAGCTAATATCCTGCGTACATCGGCCCCAATTGGATTGCGTCGAGCATACCCAGCCTCGATCATCCGTCGTATCTGGTCATATAAACGGTACGCCTCATCTGGAGAGGTATAAACCTCCGCCAGTTGATCAATGGCAGTGCGGATAAAATATGAATGCAGCGATTCATCCACCCCTGCAAGATCCAGATCACACTGAAAAGGGATCTCACAGTTCGCATAAAATTGTGCCGTTGAGAGCGGCAAGCCAAGCCCCTCGATATAGGGGTTTCCCCGATATTTTGAATTGGGATGTGGGTAATATTGAGGTGCGGCCATGATTATTTCTCCTGAACTGTAAATATTGTCGGATCAGCAAGGTTCTGACTGGGTGTTTTTTTAATATAATTATCTTGCTGACATGTATTTCTTAAATCAGCAGCAATAGCCATTTCCTCATGATGACGTTGCAAGTTCCCTTCGACCTGTTTATGGATTTTCATTCCTGACTGTATATTTTTTGCAGTGGATTTTTTCAGTCCACGATTAGTTTTTCGAATTACCTCATCACATTCATGAAAGTCCATTTCTAACACTGCGCGAGCATTGAATCTCTTCTCATCCAACGCAGCCAATTGTTGTTTAACAATATACAGGCGATGCATGACATTTGCCCAAACCTGATTCCGATATGCCTCACTGCGATCTGTCAGCTCAACCTGATAGACCTCATCACTATCCTCAGTTTTAAACCAAAGATGATTAGTACATGTATCTATGTACCTGACTCTAATTTTGAAACGTCCGAGATTTTTCGCCTGATCCAGCCACTGCATTCGAACAATTTCATTACTGCTATAGTAAAGGCCTCGAAAAAATATCCCATCAGCACGCACCGTAGCCTCATCCTCTGGCAACAGCGCAAATCGCAGGCGGTCTATGGGAACAGGCCTCACTATCACTGAATTTTTCAGACCCCAGTTCCATACATCACGAGGAGTAAAACCAACCCCATCACGTGACATTTCTAGGTTGTGCGAGGTCACGCGCTGACGATGATTATTTGAATAGATAATGATATTAATGAGTCGATACATGAACTGTTCATACGTCAACAGGGGGCGACGAGATGCGTGCTGATCCTCCTTATGTGGATACTTAACCACCTTGCCTGCCTCGAACGGGATCGCTAAAGTCTGAATAATGTCGAAAGTTTTCTCCACTTGGCCTTTCATATCCCCGCGATGATAGGCATTAAAATTACCGACTGTGATACCAATGAGTCCGCGCAGCAGGCTGCAAATATTGGTATCAGTATTCTCAGAGCCCCGGTCGAACGTTAATTCACGACATGGTAAATTGCAGGGCCAGTCAGCCTCTTCGATCTCCACACCATACTGCCGACAAAACTCTCGCTTACTGCTCATCGCATTGAATAATGCTTGACTTGCTCCATGCCAACAAGGCGAGTCGAAACCGACATGCAATCCAACAATCATACTGCTGGCGGTATCAACGACAAAATATATAACCGGTCTTCCAGTACTCAGTAGCTCATCGTTACTGTACGGGTAACGGATGTAAACATCGGCAATAGTACTGTCTATTTCATATCGTGACGTTGGCCCCCGCAGGCCGGCACGGGCAAGACCTGGTTTTCCTGCATGGTCACGGGAATAATTAATACTGCCTACTCGCTTTTTCAGGAACGTGAGATCACTGACGAACTTTTTCAGATGATATTTAAATATTCTTGGTGATATTAAATATTCCCTATGAAGTAACATTTTAATTGGTTCTGCTATGTCACAATCCTCAATGCCCTTCGGTAAAACATTGACACATTCATATTTCAAACAATAGTCAAAGTATAGCTCTGACAACCTCACTTCAGAGCCAGATTTAATAGATTTTGAAAAACGCTCAATTTGTATAATATCTCGCTGAGTAATGCCACGATATGGTGTACCATATCGAGTAATTGGGCCACTCTTGGTTGCTTTCTGACCCAATGGCACATCTGGTAGTTGAAAGTTGCTGCCACAATTAAAATAGTGTGGAAGCAATGAATTTGGAAATGCCCCAAAAAAGAAATAACTATTCAATTGAGCGCAAATGTATTTCCTACTTCGACCGGAATTTTCAATCAACGTTTTCAATATACCACTTGCATCACCATATAAATAGCGATGTAACAATTCAGGCTGACTAAGCAACGGACTAATTACAGCCAACCTCTCATTGCGAATCTTGATCCATTGAGGTTCTAGCTCACTATCAGAGGAAAATAAAACTTTTGGAAATTGATGTTCAGCCAGAGTCCACTCACCACTTTCAATATTAGACTCGACATTCTCGATTAATAGATTAGTCGGCCGTTTTGGTGGCCCATCTAATAATTCACTTACAGCTAACAACCCCATGTCATAACAAATAGAGACAATCAGAAACTCTGAACCACCATTTGTATTAGTGATCAGTTTCTGGTTAACTCGCATGAACCACCTCGTTGAATGGCACAGGCCTATATAACTCTAAACGTTGTGTAAGATCAACGATTATAACACCATGATAAACTGCATATTGAAATACACATTTCACCTGCACGTCAGAAATATTCAACTCCTTAGCCACCTGCTTGATCAACACTAACAAGGTATTTGAGGGATGGGCAATCAGGTGATGTTTGATACGTCCCAATATAATGAGGTATATGGTCTCAGATACCTGAATATACTCAGGCGTATCAAAACACTCACGTAGGAATTCCAGATTATATATATGTACTTTATTGAAGCTTTTTTCCGTTAACAGCACATGATCAATATTTTGAGTACGCCAATATTCAATGGCAATTTTCTCCTTTGCCCTTGTACGATTAACAACACGGGGGGATGTTATTTCCGGATCCAGCGCATCCGAATATTTGAAGCTATATGGAGCCAATATATGCTTCCCTGCCTCCGTTTTCCGAATAATGACAAAATCCTGAGTCATTGTTTTGGCTGGGATGCGGCCACCATAATTCGCCCGCTCTTTGTAATTACCAGGATGGACAATGTGCAGAGATGCCGCAATTTTGAGCGTTTCATGCAGTGGTAACGGATACTGTTCGAGAATGTCGATAACAGTTGGATCGCGTTCGAAATAGAAAAATGGTGCCCTCTCGCCACGGCTGAGAAGATGATGCTCACGACCCGTTTTGTGGCTAAATACAATCTGCCCCTGGCCGTAGGTGTGGGACTGCCGCACCGTGACCCAGGGGCGATACCCCGAAGCTTTGATGTCTCGGTTGTACCGTGCTGTTTTTGCGATCTCCGCATCGGTGACGATGGGCTGCTGAACCGTTTTTTGCTGCATGACTACTCCTACCTGACCTGCATACAACCTAGTAACTGGGCAGGGGGTCGTCAACCGCAATAGTGCACGTAAGGCGTTGTTTTTACTTATTTATTTTTATAAATAATAACTATCGACGCTATCATGGCAAAAATGCCACACTCAACAAAATTTCATTTTTTATCTTAAAAAACATATAGTTATAAAAAATCACATAAGCATACATAATCACGAATATTTATTTTTATAAATAATAAGTAAATGTTTTTTATTCCTTTTTTGACATAATAGGGTGGCGGATATAGAACATTATTCTGAAGCGATTGATGATTCCGCTCAGAAAAAATGTCCGTTTTTGGCTACAAAAGGCTCCATGCGAAGAGCAATCAATGCATCCACACCAAAAAATTCAGCCCGGCAAGGGGGCCTGCCGGGCTGCGGGTGACTGACGAGCAGATAACTCAGGTCAACAAGCGATTAGCCATGCCATCCAGCTTCGCTTTGGTCTTTTCCCAACCGGGCATCACCTGACTCATCAGCCGGTAAAAGTGCTCGCTGTGGTTGTGCTCGGCGATATGGCAGAGCTCGTGCAGGATCACGTAATCGATACACTCGCGGGACGCTTTGACCAAATGTGGGTTGAGCGTGATCCGGCCATGGGGGGAACAACTGCCCCACTGTGTCTGCATAGTCAGGATGCGCAGTGCTGGTCTGCCCGTGACCCAGATGGCTTGATCCAGCATGGCGTTGAGGCGTCTGGCAAACACCTCTTTGGCACGGGCCTTGTACCAGTCTGCCAGCAGCTCACGAACTTTCTCGGCGCTACGTTGTCGAACCGACACCTCCAACTTGCCACGCAGCATTTTGACCCCCTGCACCGAATCAGGGGCTTCGATCATCTTGAGCAGGTACTGCTTGCCGAGGTAATAGTGGCTCTCACCGCTGATGTACTGGCGTGGGGTGACGTGCTCCAACTGCTGGCGAAAGTCGCGTAACTGTTCGTAGATCCAGCGTCCGCGCTGCTTGACCGCTGCGAGAACCGCATCATCAGCCGTCTCACGCGGGGCCGAGACCACGACGCGGCAATCGGGATGCACCTTGATAAGCACCTTGCCGCTAGCCTGTCTCCGTTGCACCCGCTCGAAGGCGATCCGCTCATCGCCGTAGCGAAAGCTAAAGGATGGAGCTGGAGCCTGGGGCTGAGCATCGCCCTTGACCCGAATAGGCACATTCATCTGATCAGACTCCGCTCAAGCCGACTCGGGTGATCTGCACCACCATCTCGACAATCTTCTTGGCCTGCTCCATACCACTGCCGATTGCTTTGCACTCCTGGAACATACGCGGCAGCAACTGCTTGCGAATACCCGCCTCGATGTTCTGCGGGTTGATGGAGTGCTCGGCCACCGATGCATCCACGACCGTATCGATCTCGAAGGCCAGCTTTATCCACTTCTCCTGTACCTGGCTGTCGGTAATGGCGAACACCTCCGGCAGTACCTTTTTAAACACCCCAAAGTAGGCCTGAGCGTGGCGATGCCCAGCAAAAGCGTCAGGAATCTCACTCAGGCGACGCTCCTGCACCTGCTCTTCGAACTCACGAAACAGCATGTACTGCTTGAGCGGGTGATCGAACAGCTTCTCCGCATCAAGGATGGCTTGGCGCAGCAGCTTGGAGAAGGCTTCCTGGGCGTAGGGGTCGTCGCATAGCTCCTGCTCAATCATGCGGGTGACGCGAGTCTTGATGATGTCGGTCTCGTTGCGGGTCTTGTTCTCGCTCCACTCTTCTGGCTGCTTTTGGCCCATCTTGCCGACTTCATAGACGCCGCCCGGCTCTTTAACCTCTACCCCGACCACATGCTTATCCAGCAGCTTCTTCACCTGTTCGGCATATTCGTCGTAGTCAACCTTCTCACCTGCATCCTGTTGCACCAGTTGGCGCAGGCTGGAGAGCTGTTTCACCGTCTCTTTGTAGTGGCGACGATCCGCCTCGCTAAAGGCGCTGTCCTCGAAAAAAGAGGCCGACTGCAACGCCACTTTCAGGCAACTGGCAAACGCCGTGAGAGCCTCGTAGAAGTCTTCTCGCACCTTGAGGTTCACATCCACCAGTTCGCCGTCCAGTTCCTCCATCTTGGGCACCAGCACTTGGCGCAGTTGCTCGATATCCTGCTTGTTCTTCACCCCGGCGAAGATGTTCCACAGGGTCTGGTAGAGCTGAGGCAGCCGCTTATATTCGGTGCCCATCTGGTTGTAGAGGCCTTTGAGATCGTCAACGTCATAGCCGCCCTGAGTACGGGAAGCGAGATCCTGATACTTGCCGATGGTGGTATCCAGCTCGGATAAGATGCCGCGATAGTCGATAAGCAGGCCGAACTTCTTCTTCGGGTGCAGCCGGTTGACCCGCGCAATCGCCTGGATCAGGTTGTGCTCTTTGAGTGGCTTGTCGATATAGAGCACTGTGTTCTTTGGTTCATCGAAGCCGGTCAACAGCTTGTCCACCACGACCAGCAACTTGAGGGGGTCATTTTCATCGGCAAAACGCTCGATAAGCGCCTTGGAATACACCTGCTCATCCTGAGTGCCGACATTCTCCTTCCACCACTGAGTGACCAGCGGGGTGGTTGATTCATCGACCTCGGTGTTGCCTTCACGACTGTCGGGCGGGCTCATCACCACCGCCGACTCGAACAGCCCCGCCTCGTCGAGGTACTTTTTATAGAGCACCGCCGATGCCTTGCTATCGCAGGCCAGCTGGCCCTTGAGCCCCTCGACAATGTGGTTTGAAAAGTGACTGGCGATATCGAACGCAATCAGCTTGATGCGATCCTCCGCGCTGTAGATCTCGCCCTTGCGGGCAAATTTGCGTTTCAGATCGGCCTGCTGCTGCTCGTTTAACCCCAGGGTGATACGCTCAAACCAGCTGTCGATGGCCCGCTCGTTGACCTCCAGATCGGGGATGCGCTCCTCATAGAGCAGCGGCGTCACCGTTTTGTCCTCGACCGCCCGCTGCATGGTGTAGGCATGGACGATGGGGCCAAACTTATTGGTGGTCTTGTCATCCTTGAGAAGCGGCGTGCCGGTAAAAGCCACAAACGCGGCGTTGGGCAATGCCAGCTTCATGCGGACATGGTTCTCGCCCCCCTGGCTGCGGTGGCCCTCATCGATCAGCACGATGAGATCCGGGCTCTTGTTGATGCACTCCGGCAACTTGGTCGCTGAGTTGAACTTCTGAATAAGCGAGAAGATGATCCGCTCGCTGCCCTTACCGATCTGCTCGGCCAGCCGCTTGCCCGAGGTAGCCATGGCCGCCTCTTTATCTTTCTTGCCCGCGAGTTCACCGCTGGAGGCAAAGGTCTTGCTGAGCTGGCTCTCCAGATCCACCCGGTCGGTCACCACCAGCAGGCGACACTGTTTCAAACTATCGTGCAGGATCAGCGCCTTGCTGAGGAACACCATGGTGAACGACTTGCCCGAACCAGTGGTGTGCCAGATCACCCCACCTTCTCTCCCGCCATCGGGGCGTTTCTGGTTGATACGCTCGATTAACCGCTTGATGCCAAACACCTGCTGGTAGCGGGCGACTATCTTGCCCGCCTTCTTGTCAAACAGGGTGAACAGCCGGGTCATCTCCAGCAGCCGCTCCGGCGAGAGCAGGCTGATGAGCAGCCGATCCTGATCGCTGACGGCCAGCTCGCCCGCCGCAACCAGAGACTGATACCAGTCCAGGTCGGCGGCGGAACGGTGGCTAAACAGGGCGGAGAGTTGTTCGGATGAGAGCGGCTCATTCTTGATGGCTGTCATCGCACCATCACCGATATCCTCCTCACGCCAGGCGGCCCAGAACTTCTCCGGCGTACCGCAGGTGCCGTATCGCCCCTCGATGCCATTGATGGAGAGCAACAACTGGCTGTAGGCAAACAGCAGCGGGATCTCGTCGGGGCGCTGGTTGCGCAGGCTCTGGGAGATCCCCTCCTTGATGGTCGGCCCTTTTTTGGCGTTGCCATCCGGGCGCTTGGCCTCAATCACCACCAAGGGCAAGCCATTGACGAAGCAGACGATATCCGGGCGACGATGCTCTTGAAACGAAGAGCCGATGCCCCCTGCGCGGGTGACCCGAAACTCTTCGGTAAAGGTAAAGCGGTTATTGTGCGGATTGTGCCAGTCAATCAGGGGGATGGTGGGGTTCACCTTCTTGCCATCGACAAATTCGGTCACCGACATGCCATAGAGAAGGTGGTTATAGAGCCGCTCGTTGGCCGCCTGCAACCCTTCATTCAGGGCCGGACTACACAGCTCACTCACCAGATTGTCCACTGACTTAGGGGAAAGCGGATAGGTTTTGCCCGCAAACATAAAGGTGCGCTCGGCCAGCACGCTGCGCAGTTGTTGGCGCAGCACCACCTGATCGGCCTTGTTATCCCGTGCCGCCAGAGCCTGTTCAGGGGAGAGGAAAGACCAGCCCAGCTGGGTCAGCAGGGTCAGGGCCGGGATCTTGGAGCTGTATTCTTCCTGAAACTTAGGCATGAGTTGCGTCATTAGTTCTATCTCTATCAAGACTTGAAGCCCAAGGTGAACAGATTTTATGCAACTTGGTTTTCTTGTTCTTCTTGTAATATATGAAGTTGGATAAATAACTGACGGAAAGAAGGAAATAAGTCATCTAGTGATGCAATAAAATCGAAATATTTAATCAACAATAATGATGCAATTTCCTCATCATTATTTGAACTTCGCAGAAATAGAGATAGCCCAATTTTAGATTCTAAACCCATAACGAAGTCTCGAATTATTGGTTTTGCCATCACTCTTTCTGGCCTAAATACACCTTGGTCTGTCCAAGATCTAACAACGTCCGTGAACTGGAGTGTTGAGAATTCTGGTCTGTTGTTTTTCTGCCCATTAAAACGAGATTCGATCTCTCTATTAGAAGAAGAGTTGATATCTTGAACATTTTCAGCCAACTCAGTTAGCAACTCATCGACATGATTAAACACATCTTCTTGAGCAATGTTATGAACAAGAGACGAAAGGTATCTTTTCAGAATGTCAACATCTGAAAATAAAACGGACTCTATGCAATAGCCTTCGTGACTATGTGGCTCACAATGTTTACCTCTTATACTTGCTTTTAGATGTTCATCAATCTCATTTGTAGAGAAGTCACGGTCAAAGATGACATTCCATGTTTTTCCTTTCAACATCGAAGCTAGAGTTCTTCTATTATACTCAATTTTCTGGACTATATTATCCTTACCGCGTAGTGGGAAGAACGCAACATCAGACAAACAACCTATAGGATTTGCAATTTCTTTTAATTTTAAATTGAGTTTTTTTAGATATTCTGCATCATCATTACCTTCTACAAACACAATCTGCTTTGCGTTATTCAAACGTTCAAGTGATATAATAACACCACCTAAAGAGCTTTTTATGATGTCGAAACTGCTAGGACTGACAGGCTCTAGCTGCCCCTGCCGTTTAGCATCATCATTCATAAAAAAGACTTCGCCATCTCCTGCATTATTCACAAATTGATCGTTATGGCTAATTACAAAAAATTGATTGTGATCAATCTTCCTTAAGTGACTAAGAAGGTTTTGTTGCAATTTGGTATGAATATGTGAATCCGGCTCATCAACAAGTAGCAATTTTAATGGTGCATCAACAAACTCAACAGTCGCTAATATCTCAACAATCTGGAGGAAGCCACTGCCTTGGAGATGAAGGTCATAAAACTTAGAGTCATTTATAGAAACACATAAATCTATATATTCATCTTTTTCTCTTCGCGTTGCTGCTGGGATAGAAAATTTAACTTTCTTTTCAAGAATTTCTGAAATACTACGTTCCAACTCAATAATAGACTTTCTTTTTGCAATTATTTTATTCCTTAATACTTCATGTGATAATCCTTTTTGTATCTTTTTAGTTATCTGTGCCTCATTGTAATAAGGTTCGTATTGGTGCACACCAGATACAGGTCTAGTCTGATATATGAAAACAGCTTCATCAAGAAATTGTCCACCACGACAAAATTCCGTCGCAAAAGCAGTAAAATGAGCTTCCTCTATTGGCTGTATACGGAAAAATGCATCAGGAATAGAAGTTGGGCATGTTACCTTAAAGCCTAAATCCCATGTGCGAACCCCAATATCCTCATCTTCACTTGTAAGTGATAATGTAATTTCTGAGCACTTCCCTAAATCAGGGTCTTTAGGATCGTGAAAGAGATCTTCATCCTTAGTAATCCGTAAAAAATCGAGCTCATGATAATTCACGTATCTGTTTGTCGATTTTTGTACTTTATAAAATCCTTTGCGAGATGCCAAAATATTATTTTTATAGCATTTTTCCCATAGATGAATTGCTTCAAATACAGAGGACTTTCCCGCACCATTCTCACCTATGATTATATTGAAATCAGCATTAGGAGTGATGGAAATATCCTTGAACGCTTTGAGGTTTTTTAAAACAATTCTACTAATACGTAATTTCATAATTATGTCATCCTACACAATGACCCGCTTTTTACCGGTCAGAAGTTGTTGCATCAGGGCCATTTTCTCTTGCTTTAGAGCGTCGAGTTTCTGTTGCAGGGCTGCAATTTCTTGATCAGCAGTTGAGAGAACTGCGGAGATTTTTTGTTGCTCTGCTATAGATGGAGGACACCAAAACTTGGTTTTTTTCGCATTTTGAATGGTATAGGTCCCTACCGTTGTAATGGATGCCTGAGCAACAATCTGTTCCTGCAAGAAATCTGACTGGAAACAATATTTAAAATAATCAGAGAAAAGACCTTCTTTTATTTTAAACCAAAGTACGTTGCCATCTTTGAAATAAAATCTGTCACCATCTTTAACCTGATATGAAATACCTAGCGTGCCTACACCACTCACAAGAAAATCACCTGGCTTGGGGGCTCCATACTTTATAGACAATTCATGAAAGAGCTCATCAGCAATGAAAACTTCACTCCTGAATGGCTCATTCTTACTCAGGGATACCAATTCTCTAGTACGATAGAATGGCGTTCCTTCATTTTTCCAATCATCCTGTAACACCCTCTTGCTTGAGCCAACATCAAAGAAATCTTCAATAATACATTGTTGCCATTCTCCACTAAACCTCACACCATTGTTATCCAGCAGGCGTTTTTTGCCGGTGAGCAGTTGCTGCATCAGCGCCTTTTTCTGCTGCTGGCTATTGGCCAGCAGTTGCTCGGTGGTGGTGATAGCCTTATCCCAAGCGGAGAGGATTTTGGCGATTTTCTTTTGTTCGGGGAGTGGCGGAACGAGAACAGGAAATTCCTTTATCTGGCTCGAATTAATACTGGCTAAATTTGTGCTTCGTTTTGCACAACTTAGAAAATAGGTTTTTCCATAATTACTAGCCGCTAATGCGGCGAGGTAAAATGAATCTATTAACTCTTCATCGGGCCTAACCGCAAACACATGGTTCTGATGTAAGCATGGTTCTATTTGACCTAACCATACGTCTCCGCGACCTAGTTTATCGAAGTCACCACCTTCATTCATAAGAACGTCGCCCTTTTTCAAGGAGAAGCGTTCTAGCTTGTCGCGTTCAATCTCAATTTCTTTCACTTCCTCAAGATTGATATGTCCATCTTGAACATTGGCAACCCTCAGGTATGGAACACACACGGGATCTTTTAATCCAGTTTTTCCCTTGGCTACTCCAGATCTTACTTCTGCAACCTGCTCAAGAGGCTGCCTTTTCCAACCCTTAGGCACCATAACCCAGCTCCTCCAGATATTTGGCCATCTCGGTTTCCAGCGCGGCCAGTTGGGTTTTTAGCTGTTCGCGCTCGGCACGCACCGCCAGCAGATCGATCTCCTCCTCTTCTTCGAAGGTATCCACATAACGGGGAATATTGAGGTTGTAGTCGTTAGCGATGATCTCTTTAAGCGAGGCAAGATAGGCGTATTTATCGACATTGCCGCCATTGCGATAGGTGGCGACAATTTTGGCGATATTGTCCGCGCTCAGCAGATTCTGGTTTTTACCCGCCTTGAACTCGCGGCTGGCGTCGATAAACAACACATTGTCGTCCACCTTCTGCTTTTTAAAGATCAGGATGGCGGCGGGGATGCCGGTGCCGTAGAAGAGCTTCTCCGGCAGGCCGATCACCGCATCGAGCAGGTTTTCGTCGATCAACTGCTGGCGAATTTTCCCCTCGCTGGAACCCCGGAATAGCACGCCGTGGGGCACCACCACCCCCATGCGCCCACTCTTGGGCTTCAGGGTTTCAATCATATGGAGGATAAAGGCGTAATCCCCCTTGGTTTTGGGCGGCAGCCCGCGCTTGAAGCGACCGAACTTATCGTTCCCCGCTTCCTCATAACCCCATTTATCCAGCGAAAAGGGCGGGTTGGCGGTCACGATATCGAAGCGCATCAGGTCGCCGTTTTTATCGAGCAGCTTGGGGTTGCGGATGGTGTCGCCCCACTCGATCTTATGGTTGTCTTCCCCGTGCAGGAACATGTTCATCTTGGCCAGCGACCAGGTGGAGCCGATGGCCTCCTGCCCGTAGAGGGCGTAGTGCTTCTCGCCATGGTTTGCCACCACCTTGCGGCCGCACTTCATCAAGAGTGACCCCGAGCCACAGGCCGGATCGCAGATGGTGTCGCCCGGCATCGGCTCCAGCAGCTCGGCGATAAGATCGGAAACTTCGGGCGGGGTATAGAACTCCCCCGCCTTCTGGCCGCCGCTGGCAGCGAAGTTTTTGATGAGATACTCGTAGGCGTTGCCGATCACATCCAGAGTGCCGACCCGACTCGGTTTGAGGTTGAGCTCATCCTTGGCAAAATCTTCCATCAGGTGGCGCAGTATGGTGTTCTTCTGCTTCTCTTCGCCGAGTCGGTCGGTGTTGAAGCTGATGTCCTGAAACACGCTCTTGCCCGCGTCTTTGAGCTTGGTGCCGTTGGCCTCTTCGATGGCGTGCAGCGCCTGATCGATCCGCTCGCCATTGCCCGGTTCAAAGCGACGCTCGAACAGGCTGTAGAAGCTGGCCTGTTTGGGCAACACGAAGCGCTCGTTTTTGAGCATCTCTTCAATGAGCTCCGGCTCATCGCCATATTCGGCCTTGTAGCCATCGTAGTGATCCTGCCAGACATCGGAGATGTATTTCAGGAACAGCATGGTGAGCACGAAGTCTTTATAGGTATCAGGGCTGACAGTGCCCCGGAAGGTGTCGCAGGCAGACCAGAGGGCCTTGTTGATATCGTCCTGGTTTATCGAGGTAGTCATAAGTCACAATTCCTTGGGTATTTCTTGGAAAAATGGGCTGCTCAGCGAAACTATTTCGCTGGCTGATCGGATTGTTCGAGCAGGCTGGCAGCGATGGCCTGCATTATCTGCTCGCCGTTACGTTGCAGTTGTTGCATCAGGTTCCGTTCTTCACGCAGGCTGTGGGCCAGCTTCATGATGGCGGCTTGTCTTGCAAGAGATGGGATACCGATAGGGGCCTCCTCCAACACCTGACGGCGAATACTTTTTGCCGCGCTGCCTTCGGCGTGAAGCTCGAAGTAGCGCTGGCAAGGGGACTGATTGAGCTGCCAGGCCAGAAATTCGGGACTGAGCGCCTCGCTATGCAACCGCACCACATAGAAGTGAGGGGCGGCTACGGCGGGCAATGGTGCAAGCCCGGTATCGACCAGCACGGCATAGTTAGTGCTGCCACGGGCCGCCACTAGGATATCGCCGGTTTGCAGCCAGTCAGGCTCCTTCTTGCTGGTAGGCTCGGAGCGAAGGCAGGCAGACCAGTCAACCCCTCCTTCTGGCGAGGCATCTCTCATCTGCACCACGGCCATGCTGCCGGAATCGATCTCCGGGATCTTGCCGCGATAGGGGTGCCCAGCACTGATGGTGGCAATTTGGTTCAGCTTCACAAAAAATCTCTTCATCGTTAATGATGCAGTTACAGTGTGTCGCATCTGACGCTACTGAGTCAATATCAACGCCCATTATTTTTGCATCAATTGGAATGATGCTTTTATGTGTGCCATTGACAAGAGGTAGACCCTGACCTGCCTGAAAGATCCAACTGAGATCATTTTTGTAATTTAATTACAGATATTCACCGCACAAAATAAAAAGGCCCTGCTGTTGCAGGGCCTTTGAGTTTCCAACTTGAATGGTCGGTTTCCAACTTCAATGTCACGGTTTCCAACTTAAATGGCCGTGATCACTAAACGCCACTTACTTGGCGTAATCCTCAGTCGGGATACAGGAGCAGAACAGGTTGCGATCGCCGTAGACGTCGTCGATGCGGTTCACAGAGGGCCACAGTTTGGCGGCACGCACGGCGTCGGACGGGAAGACCGCCTCGGCGCGGCTGTAGCCACGGGACCACTCTGCATCCATCACGTCATCCTGGGTGTGCGGCGCATGGACCAGCGGGTTGTCGGTCAGGCTCCACTGCCCCTCCTGCACCTTGGCAATTTCGGCGCGGATGGCGGTCATCGCCTCGACGAAGCGATCCAGCTCGCGCTTGGATTCCGATTCGGTCGGCTCGACCATCAGAGTGCCCGCAACCGGGAAGCTCATGGTCGGCGCGTGGAAGCCGTAATCCATCAGCCGCTTGGCCACGTCCATCTCGCTGATGCCGGAAGCCTCCTTGAGCGGACGGATATCCAGGATGCACTCGTGGGCCACCCGACCGTTGCGGCCAGAGTAGAGCACCGGGAAGGACTCACCCAGCTTCTTGGCCAGATAGTTGGCGTTGAGGATGGCCACCTGAGTGGATTTCTTCAGTCCTTCGTCACCCAGCATGGCGATATACATCCAGCTGATGGGCAGGATGCTGGCCGAGCCGAACGGTGCCGCCGACACGGCGCCGTTGTCACGGCTCTCCTTGTCGGTCTTGACCACGGTGTGACCAGCCACGAACGGTGCCAGATGCTTCTTCACACCGATGGGGCCCATGCCCGGGCCGCCACCGCCGTGAGGAATGGCAAAGGTCTTGTGCAGGTTGAGGTGAGAGACGTCCGCCCCGATAAAGCCCGGTGCCGTCAATCCAACTTGCGCGTTCATATTGGCGCCGTCCAGATAGACCTGACCACCGTGCTGGTGAACGATGTCGCACACCTCCTTGATGGTCTCCTCATACACCCCGTGGGTGGAGGGGTAGGTCACCATCAGACAGGAGAGTTGATCCCCCGCCTCGGCCGCCTTGGCGCGCAGGTCATCGAGATCCACGTTGCCGGACTTGTCACAGGCGGTGACGATAACCTTGAGCCCCGCCATCTGGGCAGAGGCCGGGTTGGTACCGTGGGCAGAAGCTGGGATCAGGCAGATGTCGCGATGCCCTTCACCACGAGACTCGTGATATTTCTTGATGGCGAGCAGACCTGCGTATTCGCCCTGCGCACCTGAGTTGGGCTGCATGCAGACCGCATCGTAACCGGTCACTTTCACCAGCCAGTTTTCGAGGTCGGCCAGCAGCAGTTGGTAGCCCTTGGCCTGTGCCAGCGGGGCGAACGGGTGCAGCTTGCCAAACTCGGGCCAGGTCACCGGGATCATCTCGGCGGTAGCGTTGAGCTTCATGGTGCAGGAGCCGAGCGAAATCATGGCGTAGTTGAGCGCCAGATCCTTGGCTTCGAGACGGTGGATATAACGCAGCATCTCGGTTTCGGAGTGGTACTTGTTGAACACCTCGTGGGTCAGCACGGCGTCGGTGCGCAGCAGATCCTGCGGGATGGCGTGATGGGCCTGCGCCGCCTTGTCGAGGGCCTCGATGTCGAGCCCATGGCCTTGACCGAGGAAGAGATCGAACAGCTCCGCCACATCGCCACGGGTGGTGGTCTCAGAGAGTGACACCCCTACCGCGCCATCGAGGTCTGCACGCAGGTTGATGCCATTCGCTTCAGCCTTGGCAATGAGTGCTGCTTTATCTGCCGTCAGCACGGTCAGGGTATCGAACCAGCTGGCATGCTTGAGGGCCACCCCCTTGGCCTTGAGGCCAAGCGCCAGAATGGTGGTGAGACGGTGCACGCGGGAGGCGATGGTTTTCAGCCCCACCGGGCCGTGATAGACGGCGTAGAAGCTCGCCATGTTGGCCAGCAGCACCTGAGCGGTACAGATGTTGGAGTTGGCCTTCTCGCGGCGGATGTGCTGCTCGCGGGTCTGCATCGCCATGCGCAGCGCAGCCTTGCCGCGGGCATCCTTGGAGACACCAATGATGCGGCCCGGCATGGAGCGCTTGTAGGCATCGCGGGTAGCGAAGAAGGCGGCGTGGGGGCCACCGTAACCCATGGGCACACCAAAGCGCTGGGCGGAGCCCAACACCACGTCGGCGCCCAGCTCGCCCGGGGACTTGAGCAGCAGCAGGGAGAGCAGATCGGCGCTGACGCAAGCCAGCCCTTTCTGGGCCTGTACCGCGGCAATCAGGGCGCGCAGATCTTTCACCTCACCTGTGGTGGTGGGGTACTGGAACAGGGCACCAAACACCTCTTCGCTCACTGCATCGCTCGCAGCGCCGACCGCCACGTCGAAACCGAAGTGAACCGCGCGCTCCTTGACCACGTCGATCACCTGCGGGTGCACGTCATCGGCCACAAAGAAGAGGTTGGATTTGGACTTGGCCATCCGTTTGGCCAGCGCCATCGCCTCGGCGGCGGCAGTCGCTTCATCCAGCAGGGAGGCACTCGCCAAATCCATGCCGGTGAGATCCAGCGTCAGTTGCTGGAAGTTGAGCAGGGCTTCGAGACGGCCCTGCGCCAGCTCGGGCTGATAGGGGGTGTAGGCGGTATACCAACCCGGGTTTTCCAGTACGTTGCGCAAAATGACGTGGGGCACATGGGTATCGTGATAACCCATGCCGATATAGCTCTTGGCAATCTTGTTCTGAGCGGCATAGCCCCTGAGCTTGGCCAGCGCCTCCACTTCGGTCATGCCGGCACCGATCCCCAGCGGGCCCGGCAGGCGAATGGCGGCGGGCACGGTCTGTTCAATCAAATCGTCCAGGCTTTCAGCCCCGACGGTCGCCAGCAGCTGGCGCAGCTCTTCCTCGCCCGGGCCGATATGGCGGCGGACAAAATCGGTTTTTTGCTCGAGTTCAAACAGTGACTGGGTCATTTCCCTATTTCCTGATAAATAAGTCCTGGCATGACATCCTGATAACCAAGACCTGATGTTCCTGATCGTCGGCTGATACCGACTCCACTCATGTTCTGGGTCCCGCAGACAGGGCGCGGCACCGGATGCTGCGGCAGCATCGAGAGGGGATCGCCTTGTTGCGAACCGGCCTGTTTGCCCCTAGGCTCCTAGGCTGGCAAACGGCAGGCGAGGACGACTTCACCCTTCCACCGGCCGGTGCTTGCCCGGCTGGCGGTCATACAAAGGGGCCCTGCTGTGTTGGCAGGGCCCGGGGGTATTACTCTTCGTCCACCACGTTCTGGTAGCCTTCGGCATCCAGCAGGTTGGCCAGCTCGCTCTCGTCATCGAGCTTGATGCGGAACAGCCAGCCAGCGCTGTAGGGGTCGGAGTTGACCAGCTCGGGGCTCCCTTCCAGCTCTTCGTTGACGGCAATGATCTCGCCGCTCACCGGGCTGTAGATATCAGAGGCCGCCTTGACCGACTCGGCCACGGCGCAGTCGTCACCGGCACTGACCTGCTTGCCCACTTCCGGCAGCTCGACAAACACCATGTCACCCAGCAGCTCCTGGGCGTGTTCGGTGATACCGACCACGGCCTCGCCGTTGGCTTCAACACGGATCCACTCGTGGGAAGTGGCATATTTCAGTTCGCTCGGGATATGGCTCATTTGTGCTTCCTTTGATCTTTGAGTCGCGTTTAAAAACGAATATGAAAAGGGATGGGGGAGGCACTGCCCTCCCCCAAGACGATGTTAAACCAGCTTCTGGCCGTTACGGACGAAAGCGGGCTTGGTAACCTTCACGGTGACCAGCTTCTTGCGGATCTCCACCTCGGCCAGCTCACCGATATCGCGGGGCACCCGCGCCAGGGCAATACTGTAGCCCAGGGTGGGGGAGAAAGAGCCGGAGGTGATCACACCTTCCCGCTTCTCACCGTTTGCCGCGGTGAAGGTGACCGGCATACCGGCACGCAGCACCCCTTTCTCTTCCATCACCAGCCCCACCAGCTTGGGCTGGTTGCCCGCCGCTTTCTGCGCTTCCAGCACGTCGCGGCCGATGAAGTTGCGATCGCTCGGCTCCCAGGCGATGGTCCAGGCCATGTTGGCGGCGAGCGGAGAGACTGACTCGTCCATATCCTGACCATAGAGGTTCATCCCCGCTTCGAGGCGCAGGGTATCGCGGGCACCGAGGCCGCAGGGGGCCACGCCGTTATCCAGCAGCGCTTGCCACAGCTCGCAGGCTTTCTCTTGCGGCACCACGATTTCATAACCATCTTCGCCGGTGTAGCCGGTAGTGGCGATAAAGAGATCGCCAGCCTGCACGCCGAAGAAGGGTTTCATCCCCACCACGGCAGTGCGCTGGGCGGCGCTCAGCACAGCCGCAGCCTTGACCTTGGCGTTGGGGCCCTGCACCGCGATCATTGCGAGCTCGGGACGCTCGGTCACTGTGATATCGAAATCGATGGCGTGATGGCGGATCCAGGCCAGATCCTTCTCGCGGGTAGCGGAATTGACCACTAGCCGGTAGAAGGTATCGGTCAGGTAATAGGTGATGAGGTCATCGATCACGCCGCCTTCCGGATTGAGCATGCCGCTGTAGAGGGCCTTGCCGGGGGCAGTGAGTTTGGCCACGTCGTTGGCCAGCAGGTGTTGCAGAAAGGCTTTGACCCGTTCGCCGGTCAAATCGACGATGGTCATGTGGGAGACATCGAACATACCGGCATCGCTGCGCACCGCGTGGTGCTCTTCCAGCTGGGAGCCGTAGTTGATGGGCATTTCCCAACCGTGGAAGTCCACCATCTTGGCGCCGGCTTCCAGGTGTTTGGGATGCAGTACAGTAGTCTGGATCATCGCATTCTTTCCTTAGCAAAAAGCCTTTTCGCTTTGGCGACCACCCTTGCGACCCGCGCCACCGCTCTGACTGCACAGCGTGCAGCAAAAAGCGACCGGATCCAAAAGTGTGTGCTCGCTCCTGCCCTTGCCAGGCAAGAGGGATTCCTTGAACGCAGCGGATTATATGACAAGCAGGCGAGCGTGCCGCTCAAAAAAAACTAATCCCCTCCCGTAAAACTGACTCCAGACACTAAGATAAATGCAGTGATAAAAACAGCCATAAGCCGACTCAGGCGAGATTAAATTTTGATTTTTACCGTTTCGTCACAATTTGCAGAAAAACGTTTCGCTCCAGAGCAAAATTAAAGGCTGACACCCAAAACGGGTCATCAGCCTTGTCGGATTACTTTTGTTGTCAAAAATGGCGAGTAATATTAGTTTTTTTCACCCTTGGCCTGCATGGCACTGCCCTTGGTCGCCGCAACGACCCAGTCAGGACGGGCCAATGCGGGCAACTCTCCCTCCAGCCCCATGGCGGCGCGGATCACCCCCTCCTTGAAGGGCGTCAGCAGATTGGCTGCCCGCAATCCCACGCCCCGCACCAGCTTCTTGAGCGGGTTGGCACCGCTGAACAGCCGCTTGAGCCCCTCCATCGCCGCCAGCATGCGAGCCGCCTCGCTCTTGCGCCAGCGCTCGTAGCTGCGCAGGTTGGCGAGCAGGCCGATATCCTCACCCGCGGCATGATTTTGCAAGATCTGCTCCGCCAGCGCGGCAGCATCCAGCAGGCCAAGGTTGACCCCCTGCCCCGCCAGGGGGTGGATGGTGTGAGCGGCATCTCCCACCAGCACCAGCCGCTCGCGAGCAAAGTCGCGGGCATAGCGGGCAGTGAGGGGAATGGCGCTGCGCGGCCCCTCCACCTTGCACAGACCGAGACGGGCATCGAAGGCGGCGGTAAGCTGGCGATTGAACTGCTCGTCATCGCAGGCGCAGAGCGCCTCGGCGCGGGCCGCAGGCAGCGACCAGACGATGGAACAGAGGTTCTCCTTCCATAGCGGCAAAAAGGCGAGCGGACCATCCGGGGTGAAGATCTGGCGAGCAACAGCTTCATGGGGTTCGGCGCAGCGCACCGTCGCCACCAGGGCGTGGTGGCCATAATCCCAGCTGGTAAGCGGGATATCAGCCTGACGGCGCACCCAGGAGTGGGCGCCATCGGCAGCCACCACCAGTTTGGCCGAGATGGCCTGACCATCTTCAAGGAGCAGCAGGGCGCCCGCCGGGCCGCTCTGCAGGCTCTTGGCTCTGGCGGGGGTCAGCAACTGGATATTGCTGGCACCTTCAATCGCCTCAAGCAATGCCAGCTGGATCACCCTATTCTCGACGATATGGCCGAGGTTGGCCTGACGCAGGCTGGCGGCATCGAAGTCGATATGGCCGAAACTGTCCTGCTCCCACACCGCCATCTTGTCGTAGGCCTGCAGGCGGCGCGCTTCAATGCCGTCCCAGGCGCCGACATGGCGCAGGATCTGCTGGCTGGCCAGACTCAGGGCACTGACCCGGTTATCTGCCACCTCCCCCAGCTGCGGGTCGGGCAGTTGTCCCTCCACCACCAGCACCTTGAGGGCGCTATGTTTCAGGGCCGCAGCGAGCCCCAGCCCCACCATGCCGCCACCGACAATCACCACATCCACATTTTGCATCTGCATCATCTCATCCTTTCAGGGCTGACCGGCTGGCCAGCGAGGGGACGCCCGCAGGCATCACCTCTTTATTCAATAGGTTTTGATCAACGAATGGTGGTCAACAGGTTCCACTCAACAAGTGCTGGCTAGTTGCCGCACACATCAGCGACAAAGCCCAGGGTGCGCGAGGCAAGCGGCGCCTTGAGGCACGGGAATCGCCCCATCAGGGTGAGCGCCAGATTGCGCCCCGCCACCAGCGGATCGTGACCATTGGAGAAGAGCTGGGCCAGCGAAGAGGTGAGCCAGACGGTCTGCTCCTGATCGCGCTGACGCTGCTGCCAGTAGCCACTCAGTACCTTGAAGCTGCCGATATCCTCTCCTTCTGCCAACGCCTTGGCTACGGCGCCGGTAAGCAGGTCCAGATCCCGCATCCCGAGGTTGAAGCCCTGTCCGGCAATCGGGTGCAGGGCGTGGGCGGCATTACCGACCAGCACGGTGCGCTGGGCCAGCGGGTAATCGCAGGCGGTCAGAATGAGCGGATAGACGTGACGCACGCCGCATCGCTCGAAGCGACCGAGCCGCCAGCCAAAGGCCTGCTGCAGACGGGCAAGAAACGCCGCCTCATCGAGGGCCGTCAGCTCATCCACCTCATGCTGCCCGACGCTCCACACCAGCGAGGAGAGCCCCTCCTGCATCGGCAGCAGGGCCAGCGGCCCCCCTTCGGTAAAACGCTCGAAGGCGCGTCCCTCAGGGGCTTGCGCCGTTTTGACCGTGGCGATGATGGCGTGCTGCTCAAAGTCGTGGCGGGTCACCGGCAACTTGAAGTGCTGACGCACAAAGGAGTTGCCGCCGTCTGCCGCCACCAGCAGGCGGGTCTCAATCTGTTCACCGCTCTCGAGGGTGAGGGTCACCTTCTCCTCATCGGGCACAATCTCGCTCACCCGTGCCGGACAACAGACCCGGATATTGGGAGAAGCCGCCATCGCCCGTTGCAGCTCATGACCGGCAGCTGCAAGCTCGATCACCTGGCCCAGCGCGGGCAGACCGTATTCAGCGGCCGACAGGCGAGCCTGACCGAAGTGGCCCCGATCCGAGACATGAATCTGGGTAATGGGAGCGCAATGGGGGGCAAACAGCGGCCAGAGTCCGCGTCGTAACAGCGCATCACAGGTACCGGCCGAGAGCGCAATGGCGCGGGCGTCGAACCCTGAATGGGTGTGCTGTTCGGGGACGCTTGCCTCCAGCAGCAGGATCTCGAGGGGGGAGCCATCGGATCGAAGCAGGGCTGCCAGCGAGAGGGCCAGCACGGCACCGCTCATTCCACCGCCGACCAGGGTGACATCGACCTGTCGCACATCAGATTGAGACATAAGCAGAGAGGAAGAAGTGAAAAAGGTGGCCTCATGCTATCACAAAGCCGCTGGCCGAATGCGAGGTCACCGGCAAAAAACCGGTTGTGCCTCACAGGGTTAGCCACCACAAGGAAATAAAAAAGAGCGCCATCAGGCGCTCTTGCAGATTCAGTAAGGGTCTCGTTGACCCGCACCTCAATGAAGGGTCGGCGGCGCGCTCGGGGTATCGGGGCGCTTGCCAAACTCTTCGAAGGCCATCATGACCCCCAGCTTGACGTGTTCGTAGAGCACCAGGAAGGAGGCTTCGTTCTCGTCATCTTCCTGATCGAACTCGGCGGAGACCTGAGTGATGCTGGCGATATCCTGGATCATCTCCTGCAGCTCTTCCGACGCGCGGGAGAGCTCCTGCTGCACCACGCCAAAACCGGCCAGAAATGCCTGTGACCAGTCCACCAGCGAATCGATGCGCTCGTCGAGGGGAGCATCATCACTTGGCAGCAGCAGCTCGACGCCCTTCTGGGCCATCAGGCTCTCGACCACATTGTGATAAAGTTCGGTCATCACCTGGCGCACCGGGGCCGGCAGGCCGAAACCGTCGTTCACCAGATCGTTGAAATGGGGCACCCAACTCTTGTCGTCCAGTGCCACACCACCGCACACCAGACCGCAGATCACACCATGGGCCTCTACTGCGCTGGCCATCAGCTCATGTTGTTCCATGATGTCGGCCACTGCCGCGTATTTAAGGGGGTTCGTTTTGCTCATCGAGGATCCGCTCAAAGTTCAGTCAAATTTGCAGAATTAATGGTCAGGATCCTAGCATTCTCCCTCTTGCAGAGCCAGCAAGGCCTTGAAACTTATGCATCTGCGCTATATAGTCCCGCCCAGTTGTCCACGTGGATAAAGGCGGAAATCAGCTCCGCCGTATTGAGGAAGGCATGAGCACAGAGGCCGTAGAAATCGTCATTTTGGGACGTCCCTACAAGGTATCCTGTCCCTTGGGACAGCAGGATGCCCTGCGCCAGGCCGCCGAGCAGCTGACCGACAAGTTGATCGACCTGCGTCAACGCTCCAAAGTCTCCAGCAACGAGCAATTGGCTATCATGGCGGCGCTCAATTTCTGTCATGAGCTCTGCCTTGAAAAAGAGAAGAACCACCAATACTCTGAGACCATGGACAAGCGGATCAAGATGCTGCAGCGCACCATCGAAGCGGCCCTGATCGAGCACGGACAATATGGTGATTCCAGCGAAGAGGGGCAACAGCCCTAATCGCAAACCGTTTTAAAATTCCCTGGGATGTTTGTCAGCCGGTTCAAGTCCCCGAGCCGATATTCATACCAAACAGGGGATCTGCCTTCTGGCTATTGCGCATGCTCGGCACGACCGAGAAGCCTGCGGTCAGATCCGATCCCCGCCTTGAACCGACGGTTCAAGGGCCCAAACCGGCAACGGCATCTCGGGGTACCAACAGCAAAAGCCCGTCACCAGCGTGACGGGCTTTTTCTTTGCCTGATGATCAACGAACTGTCCCGTCCTGAATATGGTTTACACCTTTCCCCCCAATAAATGGAGAACCCGATGGGACAAGGTGTGAAGCGGACACAGCCATAACGACAAAGCCCGCCAAAAGGCGGGCTTTGTTTTGCAGCAGGCAAGCACGTTTAGATGGCCATCTGCTCGTGGGGGGAGCCGTGGTGGCGCAGCCAGACAAAACTCAGCGCCACGATCAGCACCATCAGGGTCATGATGGCCCCCAGAGTCACCTGCCCGGTCATTGGGAAACCGGCGGCCAGCAGGGTCACCACGCCCGCCCCCAGATTCTGCATCCCGCCGAGAATGGCCCCCGCGGTGCCGGCTTGACCCGGGAAGGGCTCGATGGCACAGGAAGTGGCGGTCGGGTAGAGAATACCGCTACCGATGAAGTAGACAGCCGCACCACCGACCAGCGAGGCGGCACTCACCACCCCGAACAGCCCCGGTACCAGAATGATGAGGGAGCCGAGCGCCAGAAAGGCGATGCCAAGACGCATCAGTTTGCCCTGAGTCAAACGGAAGCTCAGCTTGGCAGAGAGCCAGGCCCCGAACAGATAGCCGGGCAGCGGCAGCACGAACAGCACGCTCACGGTACGGGCGCTCAGTTTCAGCACATCGCCCAGCAACACACCGGCCGCAGCCTCGAACACTGCCAAACCGGCAAAGGTCGCCATCAGGCAAAGCAGGTTGCCCTGAAACTTGGGGTTGCCCAGCACATGACGATAGGCTGCACCGACGCGCAGTGGCTGACGGGCAGCAGCAGGCAGGGTCTCGCCAAACCAGGCCATGATCGCCAGGGTTGCTACGGCACCAAAACCGAACAGGAACCAGTAACCGGCGCGCCAGTTGAACAGCTCGGTCAGCCATCCCCCCAGCACCGGTGCCAGCAGCGGGGAGAAGATCACCCCCATACTCACCAGACTGTTGGCGCGGTTGAGCTCGGCGCCATTGTAGCGATCGCGCATCACGGTGCGGCTCATGGCGCCACCGGCACCGGTACCCAGCCCCTGAACAAAGCTGCCCACCAGCAGGGCGGCAAAATGGGGGATGACCTGAATGATCAGGGTACCCACCAGAAACACCATCATGCCGACGATCAGCACCGGGCGACGGCCGATGCGATCCGACAACGGCCCGTAGACAAACTGGGAGAGGCCATAGGGGATCAGGTAACAGGCCATCACCGCCTGCAACTGGCCCGAGGCCACATTGAAGTCCCCCGCCATCATGGGAATGGAGGGAACATAAAGGGTCTGGGTCATCTGGCCCACAGCGACCATCAGAATGGTCAATAAAAACAACGGATAAAAACTGTGCCGATCCATATCAGTCCCAAAAAATCGAAAAAATGCTGCCGCCCCTCTGGCACAAAATGGCCCAGAGGAATCTGATCACAGAGGCTGTGATGCAATCAAAAACAGTGTTGGAAACAGTAGGCGGGGAGCCCGCCAAGCCACCGCACAGGACGCTTGGTGGTATGAGGGCATCATAGTGATTCAGCTCACAAAAAACGAACGAATCTTTATAATCTGCTTGCCTTAGTTTTTCTAATATTACGGGGCTTTACGCCCCGTCGGCAGTTAAAAAATCAACGTGTTACCATCTGTTGTGCCTGCTTGATCAGCTCATCCGGCTGCTCCTTGCGCGGCGGTATGGTGATCCCCTTCTGGCAGGCTGGCTTCTCGGCCATCCGCTCCATCCAGGCTTGCAGATGGGGCAATCCCTCGATGGAGATACCGCTCCAGTCATAAATACGCACCCAGGGCCAGGTGGCAATGTCGGCGATGCTGTACTCGTCCGCCAGATATTCGTGATGGGCCAGATGGCTGTCGAGCACCTCGAACAGGCGGCGCCCCTCCTTCTGGTAGCGTTCGATAGCGGCGGGGATCTTCTCGGGGAAGTAGCGGTAGAAGACGTTGGCCTGCCCCATCATGGGTCCTATCCCGCCCATCTGGAACATCAGCCACTGGATGGCCTGAGAGCGGCGTTTGGGATCAGCGGGCAGCAACTTGCCTGCTTTCTCCGCCAGATAGATGAGGATGGCCCCCGACTCGAATACGGCGAAATCGTCGTTATCCCGATCGACGATAGCCGGAATACGGCCATTTGGGTTGATGGCGAGAAACTCGGGCTTCTTCTGATCCAGCGCCGAAAGATCGAGAGGAATGACCCGATAGGGCAAACCCAGCTCTTCGAGGGCGATCGCCACTTTGAAACCATTGGGGGTCGCGGCGGTGTAAAAGTCGATCATGATTCACTCCTTGTTGGTCATAGCCAGATTGCACGGTTGGAACAGGGTGCAACACCATAGCCGCCTCATCTTGCAACAAGTGACCGGCTCCAGACCATTAAAAAGCGGCGCACCGTAGGCCAAACAAGGCCACGGTGCGCCGCTGGTGCGCTCTGGCAATGGTAGATATTAGTTGAACATGGCGACCGGCTTGCGCTGGCGCAGCATGATCAGGCGGGAAAGCAGCGGGAAGTAGGACTCCAGCTTGCGCAACAGCACCCGGCTGCAGGCAGGCTCGGCCAGCTCCGACTCATCCAGCACGATGCCGTTTGAGACAAAATAGAAACGGGGGTCACGCACATCCGGCCCGCAGACCGTCAGCTCCTTGTCCCCCTTGCGGATCAACAGCGGCAAGACCGGCAAACCGATCGTCTCATCCTCTCCCCGGGCAAATCCGGCATCCTGCCAGGGCGCATCGCCGTCGATCAGCAGGATCGCCGCCTCCGTCTTGGCCGGTTGCCACTGGGCCAGGGGGGTCACGGTGATGTGGGCAAAGTGATCACCATACTCGGGTGATGACCGCAAGATGGCCAACAGTCCCTCGCTGGCCGCTGACTCGTTCTGACTCACTAATGACAAATTCATGGTTCACATCCCTATGCTCATGACAGCCTGTATCCGGCTGCTGGGATAAGACTAGCGCAGATCTGGTCTATATTGGAGCCGTCAAATCTGGCAGTGGTAATCAATTGGTCGTAGGGGGATAACAGTTGCCATCGCACAAAATACTGGTATCATACCGCGTCCTTTTATCCCCCGTTCTTTAACATCCAGTGGTGAACCTATGCATCCGATGCTGAATATCGCCGTGCGCGCTGCGCGCAACGCCGGTCAAGTTGTAGTAAAAGCCTTCTCCCAGCCCGAGAACATTGAGACTATCCAAAAAGGCAGCAATGACTTCGTGACCAACGTTGACCGTGAAGCTGAAGCGGCCATCATTCACACCATCAAAAAATCTTACCCGGAACACAGCATCGTCGCTGAAGAGTCTGGTGAGATTGCCGGTACCAATCCGGACTACCAATGGATCATTGACCCACTGGATGGCACGACCAACCTTGTCAAAGGCATTCCGCACTTTGCCGTCTCCATCGCCCTGCGCGTGAAAGGCAAAACAGAACAAGCCGTTGTTTACGATCCCATCCGTGACGAACTGTTTACTGCTACCCGTGGTAGCGGCGCCCAGCTGAACGGCTACCGCATTCGTGTCGGCAAGGCCAAAGAGCTGGCTGGCACCGTGCTGGCGACCGGCTTCCCGTTCAAGCAGAAGCATCACATCGAGCCTTACCTGAAGATGTTCCAGAGCATGTTCATCGAATGTGCCGACATCCGTCGCTCCGGCTCTGCCGCACTGGATCTGGCCTATGTGGCTGCCGGTCGCGTCGACGGTTTCTGGGAAATCGGCCTGAAACCCTGGGACACCGCTGCCGGTGAACTGCTGGCCAAAGAAGCTGGCGCCATCGTCACCGACTTCGTAGGTGGTCACAACTACGAAAACTCCGGCAACATCGTGGTTGCCAACCCGCGCGTCCTGAAAGAGATGCTGGGCAAGATCCGCGAAGAGCTGCCGGAGTCTCTTGCTAAATAAGCCAGCCTTCGAGCAGACAGATAAAAAAACCGGCGCAAGCCGGTTTTTTTATTGCTGCGATATGCCCTGTCAGGGCACACCAACCCACTACTAGTTCTCTCCTCCCCCCAGCGGGCACTCCATTAGCTCACCCATACCCCATCCCCAAAACAGTTCGTCGCCCTTCTCTCGTTATCAAATACGCCTTAACCAACCTTCTTGAATATCACCGCGTACAGGCCGGGATAATCATCTGGCCTCCCTGTTCGCCCTGACCTTCATCCTCTTATGAAGAGCCCCAACCATCAGGCCTCGTAACGATTGCCAGATAAAGAAACACCCGGCACATGGCCGGGTGTCGTGAGGGCAGGCAAAGCGCCCCGACTTTTTATGAATAAAGAGGCCGGCGTACGCCAGCCCCCTTATCAGGCGAGACGGAAGCGCCCGATTGTCTGCTTCAGACCCACCGCCAGCTGGCTCAGCTCCAGACACGCGCGGGCAGTATGATCCGCCCCCTGCGCCACCTCATTGGCGGATTCGTTGATCCGCTCGACGTTGCGACCCAGCTCGTCAGACACCGCATCCTGCTCACCACAGGCGCTGGCAATCTGGATCGCCATATCGGCGATCTGCGCCACCGCCTCTTCAATCTGCTGGATACCGATACCGGTCTGCTCGCTTTGGGTGACGCACTGGCGGATCATGTCACAGCTCAGTCCGGTCACCTCTTTCGCCTGATTGGCGCGAGACTGCAGGGTTTCGATGATGGCCACGATCTCACCGGTCGAGGCCTGGGTACGACCCGCCAGGGTGCGCACCTCGTCGGCAACCACGGCAAAGCCACGGCCCTGTTCACCGGCGCGGGCTGCTTCGATGGCCGCATTGAGGGCCAGCAGATTGGTCTGCTCGGCGATGCCGCGGATCACATCCACAACGACGTTGATCTGGGCGGATTCACGCTCCAGCTCAGTCACCAGCGTACCGGCCTGCTCGATCTCCTCGGCAACCCGGGTGATGGCCACCAGCGAGCGCTGCACATCCTGATTGCCGTTGCGGGCCAGCGCATTGGCTGAGCTGGCGGAGCTGGAGGCGGTTTCGGTATTGCCAGCCACATCGGCCACGGTGGCCTTCATCTGGGTCATGGCGGTCGCCACCAGCGAGATCTCCTGCTGCTGGCTCTGAATGCCCTTGGCGGACTGCTCGGAGACGGCGCTCACCTCCTCGATAGCAGTGCCAAGCTGGGTGACAGCAGCCACTACCTCTTCAATCAGACCGCGCAGGTTGTCCTGCATCTTGAGAGAAGCTTTGGCCAGCATGCCCAGCTCGTCGCGGCCGATATGTTGACGCTCCAGCTGATGGGTCAGATCGCCGGCGGCAATGGCGTTGGCCTGAGCCACTACGGCTTGCAGCGGCAGGCAGATCTGGCGAGTCAGGAACCAGGTCATCACCACCATGAACACCACAGGGCACCGATGCTCACCATGGCGAAGGTGGTTACCATGCTGACGCTGCCAAGCAGGCTGCCACGGTTCTCTTTGACGAAACCGAGGTTCACCTGGATCAGCGAGTTGACCGCCTGCTCCAGTGCCCCGAAAAGCGGGTTGGAAGCAACCAGCTGGGTTTTGGCCTGCTCGTGCTGACCCTGCACCAGCAGCATATCAAACTCGTTTACCGAACGTTGATAAGTGAGCCACTGTTGTTTGGCTTGGTTAAACACTTGGCGCTCGTTGTCGGCACCCACAGTCGCCTCGTAGGCACGAAATGCCTCGTCAACCTTGCGAATATTCTCCTGAATACGGCCACGACGGGCTTGCAGGTCGGCAGCATCATCCACCATCAGCAAGGCAAACTGGGCACGACGGACATAGGAGACGTCATAGAGCAGGGTTTCGACCGACAGGACACTCGGCAGCGTAGAGTCGGTAAAGTTCAGCACCCGATCACGCACACCGCGCAATTCGCTGGAGAGAAAAACACCGAAGACGACGTTGACTGCGGCAATGACCGCAAAAACCACGGCAATCTTTTTGCCGATGGAGAGATTCTTGTAAAACATGGTTGGCTGTTGATCCTCAACTGCTGACAAGCAGGTAAACAGTAGCGATCACATCCGTATGAGCTGATCCAGGCCATTCCTGACGGGAGATGGAAGGTTGCGAAAACGGGGGAAGGACGATTTCGCGAGGCGCGCACTTTATCACAATATCGCCTAATCCTTCACCGGATTTCACCAAATGAATGCAAGCTGATTTCCTTCACAACCCGACATTCATCACGAAATATTTATAGCGACCAAATCATTTCAAATAGTTAACCGATAAATGCAATCGAGGCAGTGGCATGGACAAGGGGCCATCAACTCGTTGTAATGACCAACATGACCCGATGGCGGAGCGTCATCCCCCCTTCGTTGTAACAATTTGCTGTAACAAGAGGCCTTGTTTATGGATAACAGCTCGTATCTGCCCGCTTCAACCTGGTCTGCCCAACTGCGTGAACAACTGCAGGCGCGGCCACTTACCGCCCTCGGTCTCTTTATCGCTCTGGCTGCCGTCTTGTTGCTGCTGTTGCAGAGTCTCATCATGCTTGCTACCGGCGAGGTAAGCAGCGGCGTGCGCTTCGGCCTGATCGGTGGTGCTGCCGGGTTTGCCGCCACCGCCATCGGCGCCCTGCCCGCTCTATTCCTGCGAGCGGTACCACAAAAAGTGGAGGACACCATGCTGGGCTTTGCCGCCGGTATGATGCTGGCGGCCAGTGCCTTCTCCCTGCTGCTGCCGGGGCTGGAGGCCGCCGAGGGGATTACCGGCAACGGCTTTAGCGCCGCCGCCGTGGTGGTGGTCGGCATGACCCTCGGGGTGCTGTTGATGCTGGGGCTGGATCAGTTCACCCCGCACGAGCATGACAAAATCGGCCCCTGCGGCCCCGGCCATGAGAGCTGCTCCCGGGTCTGGCTGTTCGTCTTTGCCATCGCCCTGCACAATCTGCCGGAGGGGATGGCCATCGGGGTGAGCTTCTCGCAGGGGGATATGTCGGTGGGGCTGCCGCTCACCACCGCCATCGCGCTGCAGGATATTCCGGAGGGATTGGCGGTGGCGCTGGCCATGTGCGCCGCCGGTTTTCGCCCCTCTGTCGCCGTGCTGGTTGCCATCGCCAGCGGCCTGCTCGAACCGGTTGGCGCCCTGCTCGGGGTCGGGCTCTCCAGCGGCCTTGCCATCGCCTACCCCATCGGACTTGGGCTCGCCGCCGGCGCCATGTTGTTTGTGGTCTCGCACGAGGTGATCCCGGAGACCCACCGCAACGGTCACCAGACCTATGCCACCCTCGGTCTGATGGCAGGCTTTGCCCTGATGATGACCCTCGATACCGCGCTCGGCTAAAGGCCCTCTCCCCTCCTCATCAATGCTTTTTGTCACCTGCGGCGCTCCCATATGGAGCGCCGCGCTTCATCTCTCCTTTCGCTTGTGCCTCTCGGCGCCGACGCCATCTTTTGTTATGATCTACAGCAACTTAAATTCAGCCACACGGCTATCAAGACGAGGTCAGCAATGAAAGTAGGTATTATCGGCGCCATGGAGCAAGAAGTTGCCCTGCTGCGCAGCCAGATGAGCAACCCCACCACCCTGCAACTGGGCGGCTGCGAGTTCTATCAAGGGATGCTGGCAGGCAAAGAGGTGATCCTGACCCGCTCCGGTATCGGTAAGGTCGCCGCCAGCGTGGCCACCAGCCTGCTGCTGGAAAAATTCGCCCCCGACTGCGTCATCAATACCGGCTCTGCGGGCGGCTTTGCCCAGGACCTGCACATCGGTGATGTGGTGATCGCCAGCGAGATGCGTTTCCACGATGTGGATGTAACCGCCTTTGGTTACGAGATGGGCCAGATGGCGCAGCAACCTGCCGCCTTCCCCTGCGACGAGAAGCTCATCGCGGTCGCTCAGGATTGCATCGCCGAGCAGGGCAAGCACCAGACCAAGGTCGGCCTTATCTGTACCGGCGATCAGTTCATGTGCAAACCGGACGCCATCGCCAAGGCTCGCGCCGACTTCCCGCAGATGCTGGCGGTCGAGATGGAGGGTGCCGCCATCGGTCAGGTGTGCCACATGTTCAACGTGCCCTATCTGGTGGTGCGCGCCATGTCCGATATCGCCGGCAAGGAACAGGTTGAATCCTTCGATGCCTTCATCGAAGTGGCCGGCAAGCACTCCGCCGAAGTGATTATCAAGATGCTCGGCAAGCTGTGAGCGAGACCGGCTCGCTTGATTTGATGGCCGACGCCCTCCTCTCGACGACGGCGGCCATTCTGGTAGGTGCTGCCCTGCTGGAGGCGGTGATCCCGTGGCCATCCCATCTGCGTCTTTCGGCCGTCACGCCCTTGCTGACCCGGCTGGGGCACAAGGTGCACAGACCCGATGGTTCACCCGGCCAGCAAATGCAGGCCGGCCTGCTGGCAATGCTGGTAGTCTGGCTCCCCTGCGCCGCCGGGCTCTGGTCGCTGCGCAATCTGGCCCTGAGCGAGCCGATCTTCGACCTGCTGTTCCTGCTGCTGATGCTAGAATCCCGTCCACTATGCGAACTCGCCCATGCCACCCGCTCGCTCGCCACGCAGGAGACCCTGCCGCTGGCGAGATTGCAGGCGACACCCTGGTTCAAGCGTGAGACTGGCAAACTCTCGGCCATGGGGCTCGCCAAAGCGGTGACGGAGAGCTGCGCCCTGCGTCTGGTCGGCCAATGGGCTGGCCCGCTGCTGGGATTTGCCCTGGCTGGCGTACAGGGCGCCCTGCTCTGGCGGCTGGTTCAGCTGATGAACCTGAGCTGGAGTCGCAAAGATCCCGCCTTCGACCACTTTGGTCGCGCCGCCAGCGCGCTCTATCAGGGGCTCAATGCCCCCACCATCCTGCTGTTGGGGCTGCCGCTCCTGTTGCCCCGCATCAGGCAGGCCACACAGCTGCTGCGCAATGGTGCGCTCTGGCCCTATCCCACCATCGGGATGCTATTGACGCTACTTGCTGACAAGTGCCGGAACCGCCTTGGCGGCCCCCGCTACTATCAGGGAACCTTGCAACGCTGGCCGATACTTGGCAGCGGTGGTGACCCCAATGGCGAGTCACCACGCAAGGTGCTCAATATTCTGCAAGGAATTGGCTGGGGCTGGTTGATGCTGGCGCTGGTTGTCACTGTGGCGGGGTTAGTTCATGGTTAGATGGTTGCGATTGCCTATCTGGCTGCCCTGCGTGTTGCTTGCCTGGTTGCCTGGTGCCCTGCAGGCCGCAACACCGACCCGGGTGGTGAGCGTAGTACCCCATCTTACCGAGCTGCTTTATGACATCGGTGCCGGCGACAAACTGGTGGCCATCGACGATGCCTCAGACTATCCCCCCGAGGTCAAAACCAAGCCAAAGGTAGCGAATTATCGCAGCATCAATGTCGAGGCAGTGCTGGCGCAAAAGCCGGATCTCATTCTCGGCTGGCGCTCGGCTCAGTCACGGATGCTGGCTCCGCTGGAGCAGCTGGGTATCCCGGTTTTCTACTCTGAGCCCACCAATTTTGCCTCGCTGGCGACCGAAATGCGGGCGCTGGGCAAATTGCTTGGGGTGGAGAAGAGTGCCAACGAAGCCGCCGATCGCTATCTGGCACGCCTGCATTACCTGCAACAGCGCTATGGCAGGCCAACCGGCGTCAAGGTGTTCTACCAGCTCTGGTACCCGCCGCTCACCAGCGTCAGTGGCAATGCCTGGCCGGCTCAGGCCATCGAACTCTGCGGCGGGATCAACATCATGGCGAATGCCAAGACCCCTTACCCTCAAGTGGGCATGGAACAGGTGATCAGGGCCAACCCCGCGCTGATCCTGGCCGGGAGTCAAGATCCTGACGCCCTGCGTCATTGGCAGCAGTGGCCAAACCTTGATGCGGTGAAACATCACCGACTGATGCTGGTCAACTCCGATGAGCTGCACCGATTCACCCCAAGGGCCCTCAATGCGGTGGAAGATATATGCAGGGCAATCAGAAAGTAACAAAAGCCAAAGAGACCAAGACCTGAGTGATGCCCTTGGCTTTAAAACCGTTTTTATGAATTGATCACACTCTTTACAGAAAAAGCTGGTACTTTATTTGCTAGCATATGATTCATCTACTGTTTTTGAGACGAGATGCCCACAATGTTCAACGATAAAACGCTACTCATCACAGGTGGCACTGGCTCGTTTGGCCAGCGATTGGTCAAGACAGTACTGGAACGTTATAAACCCAAACGCCTTATCATCTATTCTCGCGACGAGCTGAAGCAGTTCGAGATGCAGCAAGAGTTCAACGACCCCTGCATGCGCTATTTTATCGGTGATGTCAGAGACGCCAACCGCCTTACCATGGCAATGCGTGGAGTGGATTATGTGGTTCATGCAGCCGCACTCAAGCAAGTGCCCGCCGCTGAATACAACCCCATGGAGTGCATTAAAACAAATATCCATGGTGCTGAGAATGTCATCCAGGCGGCCCTGCTCAATCAAGTCAAAAAGGTTATCGCCCTCTCAACTGACAAAGCTGCCAACCCGATCAATCTCTATGGCGCCACCAAGCTGGCATCAGACAAACTCTTCGTGGCTGCCAACAATATTGCGGGTCAAGACCCAACCCGTTTTGCAGTCGTTCGGTACGGTAACGTTGTTGGTTCCCGAGGTTCTGTTGTTCCCTTCTTCCAAAAGCTGATTGATCAGGGTATTGATGCCTTGCCCATCACCCATGAAGAGATGACTCGTTTCTGGATTACCTTGCAACAAGGGGTGGATTTCGTTCTGGACAATTTTGGGCGGATGAAGGGGGGGGAAATATTCGTTCCCAAATTGCCATCTGTTCGCATCACAGATTTGGCCAGTGCCATGGCACCAAACCTGCCACACAAGATCATCGGCATTCGCCCGGGAGAGAAGCTCCATGAAGTGATGTGCCCTGCCGATGACTCTTATCACACCTTTGAGTTTGATGACTTCTTCGTGATTGGCCCAACCATCAACTTCAATAATCGCAACAACGATTTCTCCAAAACAGCGGCAGGCGAAAAAGGAAAAATGGTAGAACAGGGCTTCGAATATAACTCTCGCAGCAACCCTCACTTTTTCAGCATAGAACAGCTCCAGAAGATGAACCAGAGCAAGGTAGCAGAATGATCCCCTACGGCCGTCAATCTATCAGCCAGGCAGATATCGATGCTGTCGTTGAAGTTCTCAAGTCAGACTTCCTGACCCAGGGGCCGATCGTTCCACGCTTCGAGCAAGCGGTTGCGGACTACTGTGGAGCTAAATTTGGGGTGGCGGTCAATTCAGGTACTGCAGCACTCCATATTGCCTGTCTGGCGCTGGGAGTTGGCCCCGGCGACTGGGTCTGGACATCCCCCATCAGCTTTGTGGCATCAGCCAATTGCGCTCTCTATTGTGGTGCACAAGTCGACTTCGTCGACATTGAGCCCGATACAGGGAACATGTGCGCAATGGAGCTGGAGAAGAAACTGATTGCCGCCAAGGCGGAAGGAAAACTACCCAAGGTAGTCATACCGGTACACTTTGCCGGCCTCCCCTGCGATATGCAGGAGATCCACCGCCTAGGGCAGGAGTATGGCTTTCGGATAATCGAAGATGCCTGTCATGCCTTAGGTGCTCGCTATCACGATGAACCCACCGGCAACGGCCGCTACAGCGACATCACCGTCTTCAGCTTCCACCCGGTGAAGATCATCACCACCGGTGAAGGAGGGATGGCCATGACCAACGCCCCTGGGCTTGCCAAAGCAATGCGCATGCTCCGCAGCCACGGCATCACTCGTGAACTGGAAGACTTTATCAATGAGCCGGACGGCCCCTGGTACTACGAGCAGCAGATGCTCGGCTTCAACTACCGCATGACCGACATTCAGGCTGCGCTGGGGTTGAGCCAGATGGCCAATCTGGAAACCTGGATGCTTAAGCGCGGAGAACTGGCCCGATACTACTTTGAAGAGCTGACACCTGAGCTGCTCCCTCGCTACTTCAGCTCAGAGCGCCGTAGCGCCTTTCACCTGTATGTACAGCATGTAGCCCCAGAGCAACGCAAAGCCCGATTCCAGCAACTTCGTGAACAAGGTATAGGTGTCAACGTGCACTATATACCGATCTACAAGCAGCCTTGGTATCAACGCAAGCAGCAAACATCCCTGCCTCAGGCCGAACAGTTTTACTCCGGAGCGATCACCTTACCACTGTTTCCAAGCTTGAGCTCTGCCCAGCAGGGCCTCATTCACGCCAATTTGTTGTCAACAATCTGATATCGAGCCGCGGAGCGCCTTATGCACATTCTGATCTACGGAACCTCGACCCAAGCGCTGCATTTCTTACCGGCCTTGGCATTGAACTATACGCTGCTTGGCTTTGTCGATAGTGACCCAGCCAAACAGGGCTCGCTCTGGATGAACAAGCCGGTTTATCACCCCAGTCAGCTCGCGGGACTCCAATTCGACAAAATCCTGATCGCCAGCAGTTTTGTCAGCGACATAAACCTGACGCTGGCCAGTTATGGAATCGAGCCGGGCATCCCAGTCGTGGAGTGTGACGAGGTACTGAAGACCAGCCGCGAATATGAGAATGCCCTACAAGCAGTGCGCTCCAAACGCGAGGATATGCTGCCGAAACTCCCCTTGCTACAACAGCATGTCGAGGGCGCAACTCTATTGACCGATCGATTGGCACTGCTCAGGAAGTTACCCATCCAGGGCGTCGTAGCCGAACTGGGCGTGGCAGCTGGTGATTTTAGCCGCCAGATCGTGGATATCTGTGCTCCGGCGCAGCTACATCTGGTGGATATATGGAGTTCGGATCGATACGGCGAAGAGTTGTACCTGAGTGTGAACGACTATTTTCAGCAACAACAACAGCGCGGAGAAGTAACCATTCACCGTAAACCCTCGCTGGAGGCGCTAGAGAGTTTCCCGGATCAGACCTTCGATTGGGTATATATCGATACGACTCACAGTTATGAATTAACCAGGGATGAACTCCGAGCCTGTTCCCAAAAAGTAAAGTCAACCGGTATTATTGCTGGTCATGACTACATTCAAGGCAACTGGCGCTCTCAATATCGTTATGGCGTTATTGAAGCGGTGCATGAATTTTGCGTTGAATATAACTACAGAGTGCTTTATCTAACGATGGATATTTCTGAGTGTTTGAGTTTTGCTTTAGTGAAAAACAGCTAATTAAAAACCTGATCGATATTAATGGCGCAACCTTCTGATACGGGCAGCGTCATTCTGAACATGCATCATACGCTAACCAGATATTTATATAAGCTGATATAACCAATACAGGCAACAATAGAATGTGTGGAATCTACTGCAAACTCTATAAATCACAACAGATACAAAACGATGTCCGCTACGAAAAAAAAACAGCCTTATTAAGTCATCGCGGCCCAGATTGCCAACAAGTTGTTTACCTAAACAATGTTGTTATGGGACACACCCGTCTAGCAATCCTTGATACCCGAACCTTTGCGGATCAACCATATAAAAACCAAAAGGCCATGCTGGTTTTCAATGGTGAAATTTATAATTATCGAGCTCTAGCTAACAAATACCTTTCGGATATCGAACTCAAGACAACCTCTGACACAGAGGTATTATTTGAACTACTAAACCGGATTGGTAGTCAGGCAATTTCCAAACTGGATGGTATGTTTGCTTTCGCCTACATGAATTTTGAAACAGAGGAGCTTATCGTTGCTCGTGATATTAGCGGAATAAAGCCTATCTATTATATAGAAACCGATGAGTCCATCGAAATCGCATCAGAAATTAAAAGTCTTGATGCTGTAATATCTCGAGAAAAATTAAGAGACCAAATTCGAATTGGAGCATTTCAGGATACAAATCTTCCCTATCAAAATGTCACTACTCTCGAAGGTGGGACTCTACTGACCTATTCCCCCCGGCAGGGAAAAATACAATTAAAATGCTTTGGCAATCCTTTATTTTTTATCGATAACAATGTATTTCAACATCGCAAAAAACAACCTCTTTCTAGCTTGGTAGATGAACTGGAAACACTCGTAATCAATAACGTGAAATCACATCTGGTCAGTGACGCTCCACTGGCAACACTCTGTAGTGGCGGAGTGGATTCAAGTCTAATATCCGCCATTGCTGCTCAACATACCCAGCTCGATCTGTATCATGCTGGAGTAGAAGGCGGTGGAGGAGAAGAAGAGTATGCGGAGATTGTATCCGCACATCTGGGTAAGAATATTATTTACGAAAAGATGACGGCCGAGAAATATTGGTCAGCATTTCCTTATCTGACTTATATCTCAGATTTGCCTATATATCATCCAAATGATATTAGCCTGCATTGCATTGCCAGCAAAGCGCATGCTGATGGAATCAAGGTCATGTTATCTGGTGAAGGTGCCGATGAGTTGTTTGGTGGCTATTCTTGGCACCAACGGCAGATGAAACAATATCGCTTGGCCAGAATATTTGCCAGCAAGAAGTCACTATTGACTCGTCTCTCTGGCGATTACGCCAGAACAATGCGTGATGGTTTTGAACAATTCACTTTGAAAGACATCACGGATTACATGCCACTGGGTCTGGGCTATTTTGATATGTCTAATGACCTGATAATGCGATCTTTCCTGTTCGAGAGCCAAAATTTCTCCAATTGGAAGCGCCTAGCGATTATTCATGAAAAATATAATGCTCTGATAACCTCTGAGTTCGAAAAACATATGCTGAGCGCGATCCATTTTAACTATTATGGTCATCTAGGTAACATATTACATAGAACTGATAGAATATTGATGGCCAACTCAATTGAAGGCAGGGTACCATTTCTAACCAAAGACATCATTGACTTTTCGATGAATATACCTCTCAATCTAAAAATTCATCGACGCTTCCGAAAAGACGGAAAATATTTGTTAAAAAAACTGGCTGAACGTTATCTACCACAGAGCGTCATTTACCGCCCCAAAGCAGGTTTCCCGGTCCCTATGCATGAATATATTCAGCCAATTGAACGAATATTTGAGAATGGTTATGCTATGGAATTTACCGGGATGTCTCTTCGGATGCTAAAAGACTTTTATGAGGCCAATCCATTATTGAAATTCCGCTTATTGGCACTAGAAGTATATGGTCGGATTTTTGTCCGGCATGAAGATTATCGACATATTCATATTGAATAAATAAAAAGGCCTTGATAGGTCAACAAACTATCATGGCCTTCTAATCACAGAGAGTAAGAAATTAAAATAACAAAGGTGCTCATTCTTTATCGTCCCCCCTCCCTCAACAAAACTTCATATACCTGACCTGCTTTACACACGTAGTAGCCACATCGGAGAATTGGTTATGTTTCACCAACTGCACGACCACATCGGCCTGGTCGAGCGCCTGCTCCAACGTCACCAACTGGACATTCTTCAGGCCAGATAACTCGAGCGGCAATGCGGAAATATGCGGTTCAACCACCAGAATTTCATTCTGGGTACAACGAGCCAGAATACGCGTGATGTTCAAGGCCGGACTTTCACGCAAATCATCGATGTTCGGCTTGAAGGACAAGCCCAGACAGGCAATCCGGCGGCTGGACTGTTCAGGTAACGCCTTCTCGATTTGCTCAACAACATAGAGAGGTTTGTAATCATTCACCAGTCTGGCCTGCTGGATCAGTTTCGCCAGATCCGGATTCTGATTGACGAGAAACCAAGGATCTACCGCGATACAATGGCCGCCAACACCGCAGCCGGGTTGCAAAATATTCACCCGCGGATGGCGATTTGCCAAAGAGATCAACTCCCACACATCGATCCCCTGCCGGTCGCAAATCAGCGATAGTTCATTGGCAAAGGCAATATTGACATCACGAAAGGAGTTTTCCGCCAGCTTGCTCATCTCAGCAGTGCGCGCTGATGTGGCGATGCACTCTCCATTTTTCACAAAAAGACGATAAAACGCCATGGCTGCTTCAGTACTGGCGGCATCCAAGCCACCGATGATTCGATCATTATCAACCAATTCACGAACCACATGACCAGGCAAAACCCTCTCAGGACAATAAGCCACCAACACATCAGGGCATGTTCCCGGCTTGACCGTGTGCGGAAACGTCAAGTCGGGACGCGACTCAGCCAACCAGGAGGCTATCAGCTCGGTCGTTCCAACCGGTGAGGTGGACTCCAGGATCACCAGATTGCCCGGTTCAAGACAGGGCGCCAGACTCTGCGCCGCCTCCCGAATAAAGCGCAGATCCGGCTCGCGATTCTTACCTTTAAACGGCGTCGGTACCGCCACCAGAAAGACATCGGCAGGCTGCGGGGTGGAGTGAGCACTCAAGTAGCCAGCTTCCACCGCAGTGCGTACCAGATCCTCGAGCCCGGGTTCAATAATATGAATTTTGCCATGGTTGATCGTATCCACCGCATGGGCATTCACATCGAAACCGAGTACCCGAATTCCGTTGCTGGCAATGATCGCCGCCGTGGGCAGGCCGATATAGCCCAGTCCGATGATGGATACGCTGTTAAATTTCATACTGCTACGGCTCCAGATACTTCGGTGCGGCCATGACCGCTGTGTTGTTTTAAGAGAGTGAAAACACCTAGCGAATCTCATGCCATCAAGCGCAACCCAGTACGGCCGCGACAATCCGCTCGCTGGTTTTGCCATCGCCATAGGGATTCATGGCCAGACTCATGGCCTGATAGGCAGGTTCGTTATCCAGCAGCAGGCAGGTTTTGGCCACAATTGCGTGCTCGTCAGTGCCCACCAGATAGACGGTTCCGGCCGAGACCGCTGTTGGCCGCTCGGTGGTATCGCGCATGCACAGGACCGGCTTTCCTAAGGTAGGAGCCTCCTCCTGAATACCACCCGAGTCGGTCAAAATCAGATAGCTGCGCTTCATCAGATAGACAAAGGCAAGATAATCCTGCGGTTCAATCAGGAAGATATTGGCCACCCCCCCCAGATTGCGCTGTACCACATCCAGCACATTTGGATTGAGATGGACCGGATACACAATCTGCACATCATCTCTGGTTGCCAGCTGCCGCAAGGCGCGACAAATCCGCTCGAAACCTTCCCCGTGATTTTCCCGACGGTGGCCTGTCACCAGCAACATCCGCTTGCGGCCATCGAGGAACGCAAACCGCTGACTCAGGCTAAGCTGCAATGCCGTGTCCTTTTCTATCTTATCGGAGATCTCCAGCAGGGCATCGATTACGGAATTACCGGTGACGAAGATGTTTTGTGCTGGAATATTCTCACGCAGCAGATTCTGACGGCTGCTCTCGATGGGCGTGTAGTGCTGGTCCGCAATGCCGCCAGTCAAGCGGCGCATCCCCTCTTCCGGCCAGGGAGAATAGAGATTGCCAGTCCGCAACCCAGCTTCGACATGCCCGACCGGGATACGATGATAATAAGCGCACAGAGTGGTAGCAAAGGACGTCACCGTATCCCCGTGAACCAACACTCGAGTGGGTTGAAAAGCGGCAAAAACCGGCTTGAGGCCAACGAGAATGGCCGCAGTAACATCATTGAGATCCTGACCCGGGGTCATGATATCCAGATCGAATTCGGGTCGAATATCAAACAGGGCGAGCACCTGATCCAGCATCTGGCGATGCTGCCCGGTAACACAGACGGCAACCTCAACACCGGAATGACTGCGGAACGCCTTGATAACAGGAGCCATCTTGATGGCCTCCGGGCGAGTTCCGAACACGATCAGCACGCGCTGAGTTGAAGACATCGTTTTACTCCAAACAAGCTGCCAAAAGCCGCTAGCGTATAAGAACCAGCAAATGAATGGCGCGATTAGGCTCCGCTTTTAATGCCATGAGAACAAATTAATCGCCGCCAACAGCCGACATGGACCGAAAATGATTTCGGTGCCGCGAAACCGGCCACTAGCCGGCTTGATTGAGACAGCTGATAATTTGCGCACAGACAAAATCGACTTCATCATTCGACAAATCGAAATACATCGGCAAACGGACGATCGAATCGGTGAAATGATCCGCATTGGGCAGTGAACGACCATCATGCAGTCCCTGAAAATAGGGGCTGCGATGCAAAGATTGGTAATGAAAAACGGCTTTAATCCCGGCTAATTCCAGATATTGAATTAACTGACTACGCTGTTGAAGGCTGGCACAGTCCAGGTAAAACATGTGCGCATTGTTGGTGGCATAGTCAGGGATTGATGGCAATTTAATCCCATAAACGCCGACCACGGGTGTCAATGCCTGTAGATAGCGATGCCATATTTCAAGCCGACGTCTTTGGATTGCGTCCAACTGCTCCAACTGCGCATACAGATAGGCGGCAATGATATCGGAGGGTAAAAAAGAGGAGCCAATATCGACCCAACCGTATTTATCAACCTCGCCACGGAAGAACGAGCTACGGTTAGTTCCCTTCTCGCGAATTATCTCAGCACGCTGTATATACTGCTTATCATTGATAACCAGTAGACCACCTTCACCGGAAATAATGTTTTTGGTCTCGTGGAATGAAAATGTAGATAGACAACCGATGCTGCCCAATGGGTGTGATTTATAAAACGAGTCGATCGCTTGGGCTGCATCCTCAACGACTGGGATCTTATATCGCTCAGCCAGTGACATGATCGCATCCATATCACAGGCCACACCGGCATAGTGAACAACCACGATCGCGCGTGTTCTGGGAGTAATCAGCGCTTCAATTTGCTTCGGGTCAATGTTCGGATGTTCGGGATAAGAATCCGCAAAGACAATTTTGGCTCCACGCAGGACAAACGCATTGACCGTGGAAACAAATGTATAACTTGGTGCAATCACCTCATCACCAGGTTGAATATTGAGCAAAATCGCCGCCATTTCCAAAGCATCGGTACAGGAAGTGGTCAGCAGTACTTTGCCAAAGTTATAACGCGACTCCAAATAATTGTGACATTTACGAGTGAACACACCATCACCCGATATCTTTCCGCTGGCAACTGATTCAGCAATATAGACCAACTCACGGCCATGCAAATAGGGTTTGTTAAATGGCGTCATATTCATTTGAATCTTGTTCTGAGTTTTGTAATCACCATTAAATCACCATCATTTGTCTCTAAACAATCTAATCGCAGAAGGCCTTTACCACAAACAACAACTGGCATATTACCATCAAAATAAATTATCTTCCCAGGTGTTCGGTTTTCAATGATGAGATCTTTAACTAAAGTAGCACTTTTCACTCTAATTAACTCACCATTAACACTTGTAGATGCACCAAGATAGGGATATCCAACGCTGTTTACTAGCAACTGTATTTGTTCAGCATCCATACTCCAATTAATGGCGTAATCATCACTGTCTCTCCATAAACTATACGTAGCCAACGCTTCGTCCTGAGATGTACCTTTTAATTCATTCCTAATGAACAAGTCGTATATTGTTTTTGCGACAACATAATAAGAGTCACCAACTTTACGAATGGCATCTTCAATTAAAATCGGATACTCGACAGGTATTTTTAATTGATAAATTATATCACCGCAATCATATTTATCAGCCGCACTTAATGCTGTCACCCCTATAAAACGATCTTTATTCAATAAAGCCGTAACCAAAGGGTTAAATCCTCTATATCTAGGCAACAATGAGTCATGAAACACTATTAGCGCTGATGATGGCATATCATAAATCATCCGTTGCCATCCTGCAGCTATAGCAAGCCCAAAATCATTATCACCATCAGACATATCATACGAATATTGAATTTCTTCCTTTTTACAAAATAATTCAATCTCTCCAGAAAAATCATTTTTAACATGAACATCTTTGCCTATAACAACAAAAACATCATCAGTTTTTTCCTTTACTCCTTGTATTGCCCTCAATCCTTTTAACCCTGCAGCCAGAATTTTCACTTTATTTGATGAGGCTAAATACATATGAAAAAACCTTTTATAAAATCCAGTTCATCAGACTAAAAACGACTTTCACAGACACAGAAAGCACATGGCCAATAACATAACGTTTAATTATCTCAAGCGCGCCATCCAATTAATCATCATCGATTGCTCCCTCTAAATAAAGCTTCATATCATAATTCACCCCAATCGACTATAGATGACACTTGGCAAGCTAGCCATTAAAAATCGCACGCCAATCATTAACCAACTGATTAACAGTAAAATAATCATGTATGATTTTAGCATTCTGTGATTGATAGCCAATGCTTAGTAAAGCCGCATTAATCTGCTCAACTGAAAAAACATCAACCCCCATACTAAGAAAAAACTGTCTTGATGTAGTCTCTGCATGCATAGCTACCGGGATACCTCGTCCAAGTAGAGAAATAATATTTCCCATACCATGCTGACGCCAAGAAGGCATAATCGCAAAATCAATTCCATTCAAAAAATGTTCATACTTTTCTCTTGAGAAGAAATCCAGCATTGGATTAAACCGTTCCCCGAGGATCGCATCACCAATAGCGATCACCTCTGTCACATAGTCAGAATTTTTAGGGTAAGCCAAAGGAGAAAAAACAGTCACATTTTTAATATCTGCAAAGTATTTAATCCAGTACGCATGATTATTTTCTACAACGCCGGAGTGCCCAAGCATGACATTCAGTGACTGAGCGTCGCCGTCACAATCGCTATGAGGGTCATACCTCGGCCCGCAATAAACATTACTTGGGTAAAAGAAACAAGAATAAGTATTGCCACGAGCCATATATCTCTTCCTGACAATTTCAATATCTCCAGGAACATATGATATTAACCCAGATACATTATTTATTACTTTCCTATGGTTAAGTGAATATTGGTCATAATAATAAAAGTCCCCCCCCCACATTACCCAGAAAGACTTGTCAAGCCAGCTTTTACTTTGCACGAGAAGATCATTCACCTTTTGCCGCCATAGACCGTGCAGTATTATTTTTTCCGCCGCATCAAAATAGGAGGCAAGCGTTACAAAATCTTCATCACGATACAAAAACTCGACTGGGTGATGAGGTTGCAAACCATATTGATACTTAGGACTGGTGATAAAAACAAACCGATGCTGTCTGATATCAAAATGCTCAATCATGAAATCAATGAATGGTGGCATAAACTTTTCCATTATCATGACGTGCAAAATCATAACTTACCTCACAACATTTTGATGACCAGATACATGTCTTCGCACCGACGGAATGATTTTAACCATTTACAAAACCTAAAGCAGTTCCTCACGAAGAACTCGGGCAAATGATATTTATCCACAACTAACTTCACATTTTTATTATGATGACATCTTCTGACATCGATCACTTCCAACCCTGGATATTTCTCACTAATATAGGATGTGATTTTTTTACTTGTTATCCAATTAAGTGTCTTTAATCCTGTTGTTGGCCTATTGATAACCTTCAGAAAGAATTTTGCCATCAGCTGGTTCAACCTTGGCAAAAGCGGTAACAAATAATGAGGTTCAAAAAGGCCACAATAGTCGGGTGCTTGAATTATAACTTTCCCACCGGGCTTGGCCACCCGTATCAATTCATCAATACAAGCGGCAACATCCTGAACATGCTCAAGTGTCTGATATGTAGTCACTAAATAGAACGTATTGTCCTCGAAGTCCAGTTTTTCACCAAGACCATATTTAATTCTATCGTTAAACTCAGAATAATTTGGTTCTTCTTCAATTCGCATCTTGATATATTCAAGTTTCCAGCTTTCTGGTTCAACACCGCAAACATTATACCCCCGATTCAAACCACGAAAGACAAATGAACCGACTCAGGCGGCCATGTCAAGAATACAACCATGAACATCCCCAAAATGTTCTAGTTCACGCCAACGTCCATTGAGATCATTTTCAAAATCAGACCAGGAATCAATGACATCATCCAAGTATTTTTCGTTCCTAAGGCCAAAATTGATTAACGACTCTTCGTAAACATGCTCTCTGAGGAATTGCTTGCTCTTACTTGACATGATTTAGTAGCTCTTATGGAAACTGGAAGAAGTTTTGCAAGAATAATTCAATTGTTACGGCTCGAAGTATTTTATTGCTTCGATTCAGATTTTTCTTCAAATGTGGCACAAGATACATCTCATGCCAATCTTCATCAATGAAATTCCGATATAAAGCAGTTGGTGAATTTAGTATCCTATCGATCTTGACAGCGATATCAGGCTCTCTTATCCAGCTAATATAATCGGTATAGTTCTCGGTGGCAGACAAAGGCATGGCAACCTCTGGATTATTATCTATTGTTCTACCTGTTTTTTGCCACGGAATAGTCTTATAAAACTCAGGAAATTGATTAAGCAACATCGTTGAATATAGTTTATTTTCAAGTCGATACTCGTCATTAATGCTGAATACAAACTCGATCAGCTCATTATCTAAAAATGGCTTTTTATGTTCCAGCCAGGGCGATGAAGCCAAAGTTCCCATATTGGTAAACCTTCTGACCCGATTCATCAAGAGATTTGGCTCAACATGCGGAATATCATAGAACGATGATTCAATATCGGCTAAATGAACATATTGTCCATAATATTTTTCCGCAATACCTTTATTGATTCGTTTATTAGTGGTGTCAGCACGCAAAAAACTTGGACCCAAAATGGCATCACCAGAATAACCATTTATAACAAAACGCCCCTGCTTGGTAATATCATCAACAAATTCACAGCCATGCATATGTTGCATATCCAGCAGTCCATCGGTTACCCAGATGGTAGGTATCCGTCTTTCAAACCAATTGTCTGGTGTCAATTCATGAATTTCATGGGGCCAACCAACCAGATCGGTCACTTTCTGCGCCAAAACGATATCGGCACAATCATGAGTTCCAAAAGTAAAGCAAGGCCCCTTATATCCCGGATACAGGCGATGCGTCGCCGCCAGCAAAATTCTTGAATCCAACCCACCACTGATGGGGAATACTAACGACTCTGCCATATCAATTCGACGATGAACGGCACGCATCACGATTTCACCCAATGCATCGGTCGCATCTCTGAATGACAAATTACATTGCTTAATATCTGCCCACGACCAATAACGCTGACTGTGCAATCGATCGGTATCGATATCATAGGTTAGCAGCGTTGCGGGTGGTAACAGGCTCACACCAGTAAAATAGGTAATATCGCCGACCAGATAGCCCAGATCCATAAAACAAGAGAGAGCCTGTTTATCCAGTTGCCTATCGAAGAACTCCAGCGGCATAAACCCCTTGATCTCACTTGCCCAAGCAAAATGGCTATTCTTGTGATAGTAAAAAAGCCCACGCATACCATATCGGTCAGTCAACAAGGTGACTTTTTTTTGCTGCCGATCATATATTACCACGCAGAATATTCCATCCAGCGCCGCCAGCATCTCTGCCAGCAGTTTTTGCTGATAACCCCATAGCAGAGCCTGATTCAGATCCTGGAAAACACGTCGATATCGATGAGCCACCTCCGCCAGATTATAAACACACCCTTCGACCCAAATATGAATAGTGCCCGTCGCATCTTGATGCGTCATTTTTTCATAGAAGGAATAGCATCGAACCCCAGCTAAGTTTTCATCTTGATGTTCATGTTCAATAGCAACTGGATAAAGATCCTCTTGCATACGAATGATCTGACTTATCGCATCCGAATGTGCGGGGTATTTTTTTATATAACCGAACAGTCCTGGCATAAGCGGCTCATTTTAATAATTGGTGTCGAGAGGAGTTTACACTCTTCATTTCGTACTTAACTATGATAGTTTTCTGATCTTGACGGCGATTGACTATGACTATTTTTAATTATTGACTATGACCATTTTTAATTAATGCCACTTCTACTGGGTTTTTATCATCGGTTAGTCACATTGCTTTACCAAGCTCATAGAGTCGCTTTTCTGAATAACGTAGGGCGCAGAGAAATTCCTTTCAACGCTGCAGATTAAACTGATTTAACAATATAACCCACCTGTTTTTTCATTATTTCTTCCCAGCCAAAATTTCTCCTTGCAAAGTCAATTAAAACACCAGCCGATTTATCTAAATAAAAAATCTTGCATTTATTGAAAATATCAACCAGATCAATAGGAAGATCATCATTACTCACCCGATACACCCCTGGCAACGAATAAAAATCCACACTATCTTGATAACTCAGAATAAATGGAAGCCCCATCGCCATAAACTCTCTTACTTTTAGCGTCTCTATTTTAACATTTTCAGCGTGATGTCTATGCAAGCCTAAAGATGCGACGCCACAATGAGCCATCTGATACATTTTAAGTAGATCATCTCCATCCAGAGAACCACAGAAATGAACCATATCCTCAACAGATAATTCTTTTGCTAACTTGGCCAGTTTATCTTTTTCTGGCCCCTCACCGATAATATAATAATTACATCGTATATTTGGCAATTTACGCTTAAAATCATCAAGTGATTTTATGATTCTGTCATAACCATGCCAAAAGGTTAAGGATGCAACACCAACAATTTTAAAATCTTCAATAATATTTTTATGATTTAATTCTGAGTCAGTATCGAACAGCTGCACACCATTCCCTGTTTTAATTATTTTTTTCCCAAGAAAAACATCACCATCCACACAGGCAGGACAGAAAACACCAGCAACATAAGGTGATATCAACTTTTGATTATGCGTATCGATTTTTATCCTTTCTTCCGTCAGTTCGCCATCGTACGGGAATGTTGGTATTTCAAAATACACGGCAAATTTCTCTGCTGCGACTTTTACAAGTTGCGCCAATGAATCATCAGCAAGAACATGGTACCTTATGCACATATAATTTGTTTTAATCGTGTTTTGTTGTATGAGATAAGCCACCTTACTAAAAAACGATTCACCACCTACTGGAGTATTGGATGATAATATTTCTTGCGACACTTCTTGCCCATTAAAAAATTCTAGCAAAATGATGTTTGCCCCATCAAGACACACGAGAGAGGTCGTCACATTATTATTTGACATGTGAACGCATTGGGCATACACCTTTTTCCTTACACCTATTAAGCTTTTTGTCTTCAAATTGATGTAGGCAACCATACATATGTTCAACATTTATAACACCTTGGTCTTTTATATTAAGCTACGTGTATATTCGATATTCAGTACCAGCTCTAGATTTTATTCCAGCAATGGTATCTAATATATTCGCAAAAATTACACTTCGATGTGGTTTTGTGAAAGTGTGGGAAGGACTCAATAAATGCAGACAACGTACCATCACCATCATTACTGTTGTGAGTAATCATCTAACTGATTAACAATGCTCAGCACGTGCTACCGATGTCATTCACAATTTTCAAACTTCTCATCTTTTATATACAGAATACATTGAAATTGAAAACCCCAGGTACAGCATGGTGATGCTATCTTTGTAATTCAAGGAAATCCGGCCATATCAAACACATCCATCACTGGCAACCCTGGATTTAATAGCAGCGGCTTTATTTAATTAATTCCAAGGTTCTAATCAATAACTGCCAGAAAAGAATCGATGATTTTTTCGCTATCAAACTGTGCACTGCCTTGTATCGATCTGGCTGTATACTCAGGCAAAAATGTCGAATCATTTACCGCCCGTAACATACCGGATAACAAACCATTGATAGAATTATCTACCAGTAATCCGTAATCTCCATGCTGAAGAATATCATTTGCCCCCTGGTTGTCCGTCGCGACGACGGGCAAGCCAAGTATTAATGCCTCGCCGATGGAAAGCGGATGTCCCTCGGTATATGACGAAGAGATATAAACATCTGCGGCAGACATATACTGGTAAGGATTCTCCGAATATCCCAACAAAATCACGCGATCAGTCAAATCAAGGGAAGAAACCAGCGTACTCAACCGCTCATACTCTTCTCCGATACCAATGATCATCAGATTCACTTCTTTTGTTACGCGCAGGCACACATCAGCAAAAGCCTCAATCAGCCGATCAAATCCTTTGACCGCAGTCAATCGCCCCACTGTTATAAATGTAAACCCAGAGAAATTTACATTGCCATGAGAAAGTTTAATAATTTGTGATGAATTAAATACATTAGGAATAACAGACTTGTGGCTGTTTATGCCAGGATATAGCTCACAAAAACCAGCCAAGCCAGATTGGGATACAAATACAATTTCGTCAAATTTATTGTAGCAAGCCTGCTCAGCAACATCACTGACGAAAAAATGACTAGTCCAATGATAAGTTTTTAGATTTGTATGACACCATGCTATTTTTTTTCTGGCGGGAATAGATGAGCAAAATAACGTGGCATGTCCCTCGAGAAATGAGATAACAACATCGAATTTTTTATCTATAACCATTTCTTGAAAATTGGGCGTCGTATTTATTATCAATTTACCAACAATATCATCTTCAGGGGGAAATAATTCAACATGGACATGTGGATGATTAATCTGAGAACTATATACTCCACCACCATAAAGAGAAATCACGTTGACTGAAACACCACGCACAGCCAGCAAACTGAGTAGATTTATTAGAGCCCTTTCCGCTCCACCTGCGCGTAGCGTGTTGATAACAAACAGCAAGGAACCATTAATTTTTTCTATAATCTCTTTCTTTTTTTGATTAATGGTTGTTTTTTTTGATGCTAGCAAATCACGGCCAATCAATTTATCAAAATTAATATTTTTTATCTTGGCATCACAAATTCCAGCAGCAAGAAGCTGGGCTCGAATATCAGCAAAATACATGCTAGCAACCAGAATAAATTGAAAGTCATATGGAAAACCATCATCGACATGCCGGATCAATCGGCCATCCAAATATTGGCCACATTTTCTGGCGTCATTATCGTAAAAAGCCACAACTTCATAATGAGAAAGAATAATGTCTTTCAGTTTCAGATATAATCCACCGATACCAAAAATGAGGATCCTGTTTTTGCTCATAATACGTCCTGATGATTTCCGAGAGGCCAATAGATATTCGTAACGGGAGCCATGTCAACGGATAAAAGAACATACTCCTCACAGTTCATATGAAGAGCGAGCAGGGAAAACCGTCTCGAATGCAGCATTAATTTCTTTTTTTGAAAAAATGAAATCTTCGGCGCTCATATCTTCTTTGGTATATCGACCTTTATATATAGCATCATTGATGCAATAAATAGAAAATTGGCCACTCTGAATATCACGAGCAACACGCTTGGCATCCTGAAGTGTTCTTACCTCGACATGCATGCGCTCTTTTTTCCACTTTCTATATTCTGCTGGATAGAACTGCCCCGTTACCAACTGCCAATACCGAAAAAGATATTGATTTACGTCCTCATTACTTCTGAATTTTGAGGCTGTTGTTTTTTCCATGATTATGGGTTCTTTTTCCCACACATTAAAATATGTCGTTTTAAGATAAGGAGATGGATAGTGGTTCATGACAAAACCTGTATGGCCTTTCCATTTCAGAAAGACTAAGTTATTTATAACATCAAGACCATATCTTGGATTGAACCATTTTTTAAAATTATTTATGACGATTTTCTTTTTTTCATACGCTGGCTTCACATGTCTATTGAAGTTTTTGTTTATCAAATCGATATCATTAAGGACTATGTGAGAGATAAGACCGTCATGTGTTGCATCCATGATGGCGAAATCAACTGGTAGGCCGTTCTGGAAAAACTCTTCTTGCTGTAAAGGTCGCAGAATAAATAGATCATCATTGAAAAATACGAAATGTTCGCTCAATCCTTTGATGCGATGAAGATTAATCTCCAGGGGGTTGACGTTGAATACCGGCAGATTTTTCTGCTGGATATAATCTTTGTGATTAACAATAACTAGTTTGGGGTGATTTATGTTCAACCAAGCAGGCAAGTGCCCCCAAGTGATCAAAAAAATCTTATTGACCCATGGTGTAAATTTTTCGAACGCTCTAAAAATATACTGCAGATTCTCCCAGTCTTGAAACCGCGACCCAGTATTCAATAAGGGATTAGCAGGCTTATATTTAGCAAATTCGGCTTGCCACTCAGGATCGCTGCCATCAACCCACGGTAGGACAAAATCAATTTTGATATCTTGAGTATTCATGTTTCAGGTCTCGAAATTTGACAAGCGCATTGTCCACAGCGTCGTCCATGTCGAAATAACGGTATTCGGCAAGTCGGCCCAACGCTGTTAGCCGCGGAAACTTGGTTAATTCATCACAGCAAGCCTGATACTGCTGTTTAGCTGAATCGGTAAACAGCGGGTAGTAAGGCTCCAACTCCTGCTCTGGCTGATAGTCACAGGGATATTCGTACACGATACTGGTGCCGGGATGCACCTGCCCGCTGAAATGCTTGAATTCGGTTATCCGAGTGAAGGTTTCTTCATTCGGATAATTGACGGTGGTGACAGGTTGAAATTGCTCTTGCGCCAGATGGCGATGTTCAAAACGCAGCGAGCGGTATGGCAGGCAATTTCCTTCTGCCGGCATCAACTGATCCAGCATACCGGTATATATCAGTGGGCCATCGAAAGGAAGACCATCCAGCAGCACCCTCTTCTGCAGCCAGTCCAACCTGACATACTGTTCCATAGGGGTCGACAACCTTACGTCAATCAAGGGGTGCGCAAGTATGCGCTCAAACATGGCGGTATAGCCTTCCGCCGGCACCGCCTGCCAGGGATCGGTGAAGTAGCGCTCATCCCGACTCACCACCACGGGCACTCGTGCCGTCACCTGGGGGGAGATCTGCTCGGGCGGTACCCCCCACTGTTTGCTGGTGTAGTTGACGAAGGCTTTCTGATAGATGAAATCTGCCAATTCACCCAGCAGGGGATGCGCCTCTTTGCGCAGTTCCAGAATAGGCACTCTGGCACCATCACCAAACCGGGTGCGCAGGGCCTCAATCATGGCGGCTGCCTTGTCGGCGGGGAAACAGCACTCGATGCTGGTCAGGTTGAACGGGATAGGCACCAACTGCCCGTCGATGCGTGACAACACACGATGCTCATAAGGCAGCCACTCGGTAAACTGCGACAAGTAATCCCAGACTTCCTTGTTATCGGTATGGAAGAGGTGCGGTCCATAGCGATGGATCAACACCCCATGCTCATCATACTCGTCAAAGCAGTTGCCACCGATATGATCGCGCTGCTCCAGCACAAGTACCTTCCAACCGAGCTGGCTGGCCATTCGTTCAGCCATGACGGCACCGGACAGCCCGGCGCCGATGACGATCGCCTGATAGCTCATTGAGAAACCCCGAAAAGCAGTTGAGCCACAATGTTGGGTCGAGCACGATTCTCCCAGGCCAATTGATGCCGCTCATCGAAGAACCAGCCATCCACCACGGATTCATTGATGAAGCACTCGAAACGCACTACATCACCCTGTTTGAGAAAATAGAGTGCCGTCGCGAAACGGTAGTGCGCCTTGCCTGCCGCGATAACCGATTCGGATATCCCAAATGGACGCGCGTTGTCACAGGCTCTGAGTTGATCAGCCAGCACCTGGTCACGCCGTTCTGACGAACGCTTGGTTTGTCCCCCAAAGCTGTGAGAGTGGATCCGGTAACGGCCATATACCACTGGAATAAAATCGACACTGCCCTTGCCATAAAGAGCATTGAGAATATGCCAGGGGTGATCGAGGATAATTCGACACCCTTCGTCGACCGCCTCCTGTAAATGACCATGACGGCGGAATACAATCGAGCTGGCATTCGGGAAACAACCATAGCGGATCAAATGCTCGGCTTGTGCTTGCTGCGGGATATAACGAGCGTTGTAGTAATCGCGCGAATAGTGAGAAGTCACTTCGTTACTATCAGAATCAAACACCTCAGCTTCGTGGTAGCAAAGCGTGCAGCTAGTGTGCGAATCAAGATAATCGGCCTGGCTCTGCAGCTTGCCCGGCAGAGCCAGATCATCCCCGTCGACATAGGCGATGTATTCACCGGTAGCCTCTCTCAGCAAGCGTTTCTGGGTCTTGGCCAACCCCATATTCTGCGAGTTCTGTAGTACCTTGAGTTGCGGCCACTGCCGTGCCAGCCGCTGCATGATGGACCAGGAGTCATCGCTCGAGCCGTCATCAATGGCAATGACCTCAAAATCGAAATTGGTTTGCTGTTCCAGCAAACTAAGCAGACAGGGCTCGATAAAGCGCCCGAGGTTATACACCGGCACCAGTACGCTGACTTTCATAGAGAATCCAGAAGTAGAGTAAAAAAGAAGCGAATTGGAGAAAATGGACAAGGCTACCGCACGGTCTCTGTCAACCCTTCCTGCCCTTCATGGCAATTTTTACTGCAAGAGCCGTGCCTGACCAAGCTAATTCATTGATATGACTTGATTTATGTGACCTGGCATCCACTATTCAATACGGTCAAGCTGACGGCTGCAGGCCACCAGCATGTCGATGCCGTCCCAGAGCCATTCGAATGCCAGCGCCTGTCCCGGACTTGCCACCCTATCGATACGACAGCGAGGCGACAGCTGTAGCGCACACTCAAGCCGCATTTTATCTGGCCCAACCCAGACACAGGTCTGCATATCCCACGGTTGTAACAGAAACTCATCAAGGGTATCGGCAACAAATTCGGCAACTGTACCTCCTCCGATGTGTGCAAGTCGCAAATTGAGTGCCGGAGTCAATAAGGTGACGCCAGCAAAGGTCTCCAGCTGCATCTGACCATCGAGAGCGGCATTTTGTTGACAATTGATGAGGCGTTCCATCATCAGGGCAGGGCTGTCTGCAAAAGGGGCAAAGACTGCTTCGAGCCAACGACGGCGCAACACACTATCGGGAGAGCCCAACCAGCAAATCGTGGTGGGCGAGGCGCAGGCTTGCTGATTGAAGCGAGTAAAGTCTTGTTGCAAAGCCGCAACCACTTGCCGCCACGCAGCAGCATCCAGGTTGGCGAGCCATTGGCTATCCAACACCGCCATGGAGCGGCGATCCGGAAACACGATTTCCTGAGCGCGGGGTGAGAGCGGAATAGCCCGTACCCGGCTGATGGTTTCATCACCTCCCCAGATAATGCGAAGGCGACACCGGGCCGACAGCCAGGCGGTGATGCCCTCGTCGTGGTCATAGCGGATAAAACGGGTACGGGAGGCAATCTCTTGCCACTCGGGCAGAGAGAAGAGCTCGTTCAGGATGGCCAGTATGGCCTCTTGCACCGGGTCGATGCGCGATGAGAGACGTACCACGGACCCATTGCCCATCAGCAGCGCCATGATCCAGGAGTAGAACGCGACGGTCGGCACGTTGGAGGGGACCAGATGAAAAACCATCCCCAAGGGTGCGCGCCCTGCCATGCGTTTGCGCTGTACCTCAATCTGGCGTGGCCGCAACCAAAAACCAAAGGCGGCCAGATCCGGGTTCTCTCGCCCCTTCTGCTGCAGACGTGCAGAGAGCGCAGCCACAAAGTCACCTATGACGGGCGCAAAGCTTGGCAGCGGGCGAGTAACAAAACCTTGCCAGCCGCTGACGGGAGCCACGAAAGCGACCTCTGGCCCCGCTTGCCACATGACATCTTCTACATCTGATCGGCTCACTGGAAAGTGTCGCTGCATCCCCTCACCTCGGCGCCTTGCTGACGTCCTGATACATGGAAATAACGGCCACGACGGCCGCAGGGGCAATCATCCTCCCCCAGCAGCACGCCGAGATCCTCGGTCAGCAGGCTGTGGCCTGGATAACTTTGGGGAATGGCAGAGATCACCTGCAACAAACCGGGTTGGCCGATCCCGAGCGGTCGATGGGTCAGCGGATCCCGCACCAGCAGATCAGCAAAAAGCGGGGCGTGCAGATGGCCCTGCTCGCACTCGACAAACACCGACCCCACCTGCTCCACCATGCCATAGAAGTTGTGCACCCGGCTCAGCCCCAACTGTTTATGGCAGCGCAGCTTGAAGGCAGGATTATCTACCGCGAGGTGTTGCAGCTTCTTCCAGCCACCGCTGTGAAAAAGCGTGCCCTGCGTCAGCGGCAGTTCTAGACCGCGCTCACGCAACGGCTCCAGCAAACATTGCCAGACCATGAAGGTGAAGCCGAACAACAGAACCGGCTGGCCCGCATATTTGTCACAAAAGGCCTCGATGACAGGCCAGTTGGGCCGCATCTGCTCATCGAGGGCATAAGTATGGTCACGGCCAAGGAAGGAGAGCCCCAGCGCACCGGCGCCGCGGGCTGAAAAACCGCTGCGGTTTTGAATCAGGGCGGGTTGCTCCACCAGCAGCATGGGAGGCCGTTGCTTGCCGACGAACTCTTGCAAGATTTTCACCAGCACCTTGCTCTGCAACGCGGCGGTCTCCCTGTCAAGCACAATTCGTGACGGCGTTCCGGTAGTGCCAGAGGAGGTGAGCACCTTGAATACCTCTTCTTGCGGCACACTCTGCCATTGGGCCAATTTGAACAGGCGGGCGGCCAGATAGGGAAGCTCTTGGTACGTCGAAGCCTGACCCCAGCCAAACGCCGACAGAATATTGGCAAAAGCTGGGCAACCCTGTCCATGGCGCTGCGTCAATTCATTCAGGCGAGCAAGGAGCAGCCCACTTTTTTCATGTTGGGGCAGCCCGAAAACCGGTGCATCAAACAGCTTGTTCATAGTTGCTCCAGCTCTCTCAATAGGGCCGGATAATCAATCTTCATATTGCTGCGTCGTGGCAAATGATGTCGGTAGATACGCACGCTTGATGGCGGCACCATCAGCCAGCGGGCCAGCTCAAGCTGTAGTGCGTCACTGGGACACGCATCTGCCTCGATGGCTACCAACAGGCGATCATCGCGGCCGGTCGCGGCGCAGGAATAGCCCCTCCCCTGCAACCAGGTTTCCACTTCAGCCAAGCTCACCCGTTTGCCAAACAGCTTCAGGAAACGGTTGAGTCGCCCAGTCAGATAGAAGCGGCCCGCCTCATCACAACGAGCCAGATCGCCGGTAAAGAGCGCATCGATATCACGCCCACGCGCCAGATCTTCAGGGCGCTCCGCATAGCCCAACATCACGTTTGGCCCTTGGTAAACCAACTCCCCCTCCTCGTCGGGAAATCCGGGCTCATGACGCAGAGAGAGGCATCCGCCCGGTACGGCACGGCCGATAGCATCCGGGGCAATCATCACTTCATTGTGCGCCAACCAGGCGATGCGCGGCGCCGCTTCGGTCTGACCATACATCACGAAAAAACGGCGTCCCAGCGCAGTTGCCTGCTCGGCAAATTGCTTTGCCAGTGCCGGCTCAAGCCGCCCTCCGGCCTGGGTCAGAGTCATCAGGCTTGGATAACGCGCCCAGTCAAAACGCAAGCGGTTTAGCATCTGAAAGGTAAACGGCACCCCCGCCACGCTGGTGACCTGATGGCGATTGACCTCATCCCAGAATTGGCGCTCAAGGGGACTGGCAGTGCATGACACCAGAGAGGCGCCAGCCAAAAGATGGCTGTTAAGCACCGACATACCGAAGGAGTAAAACAGTGGCAACGAGGTTATGGCTCGTTCCCCCCCGTTCAGCGCCAGATATTCGGCGATGGCCGCGGCATTGGCATCCAGATTGGCGCGCGACAATCGCACCCATTTGCAGGAGCCGGTGCTGCCAGATGTCGGCAGCAGCATGGCCAGCTCAGGATGAAGGGAAGGCGCATCGCCAAGATGCGCAACGGCCCCATCCTCCAATACCTGCAGGCTGACACCAAAGCGCTGGCACTGTTCACGGTGCAACCGGGCATCCTGAGCAGGATCGGCCAACATGATGGCGTGGCCATCACGCAGGGCCAGCAAGTAGTGCAGCAGATGCCGGGTTGACGTCACAAATGGCAGGTAGACCAAATGACGACCGACAGGATAGGTGGTGGCCAACTGCGCCACACGCCGGGCCAGTTCACCATAACTGAGCCACCCCTCTTGCGGGTCTCGCCAAGCGGGCTCATCATTGTCATCAACCAGATGAGTCAACAAATCAGGCTGGCTCAAATCACCATCCCCCCATCGACCCCAATTACCTGCCCGGTCACATAACTCGACAAGTCGGACGCGAGAAACAGGGCCACTTTGGCCACTTCATCTGGCGTGCCAATCCGTCCCATGGCGATGCTTGCCACTCGCTCGGCAAACTTCTCTTCTGGGATGGAATGCGCCATATCGGTATCAATAAAACCCGGGGCAATGGCATTGACCCGGATCTGGCTGGCAGCCAGCTCCTTGGCCAGTGACTGGGTAATACCGATCACTGCCGCCTTGCTGCCGGCATAGACAGCTTGGCCCGAATTCCCCACCCGACCAATAATCGATGTCATGTTGATGACACTGCCCCCCCCCGCGCGTTGCATCAGGCGAGCCGCATACTGGCTGCAATAAAGTGTGCTATAACTGTTGGTCGAAAATGTGCGTTCAATCTGCTGTTGCTGGACCATGCCGATCAATGCGTCATCCAGAATCCCGGCGTTATTGACCAGCACATCCAGCTGACGGGTCTCGGTAAACAGTCGCTGGAAAGCCTGTTTGACCGCCTTCGGCTCAGCCACATCGAAGCAAAGTGGCAAACAGGACACTCCAAAGTCGGCATGCAAAGCCTCTGCTACCCTAGCAATCTCGACATCATCACGGCCATTTAGCCATAGAACCGCCCCTTGTGCGGCAAACTGCCGGGCGATAGCCAAACCAATGCCGCGACCGGCTCCAGTGACAAGTACTTTTTTGCCTTGCAGCAACCCGCTCATCAGAGTTCAACACCATATTTTTTCAGGATCTCGCGAACCTTGGCGACTGAACTCATGTCAATGATGTCATCGGTATCTAGCAAGATGCCGTAATGATCTTCCAGTTGAGCAATTAGACCCATATGGGCAACCGAATCCCACTGAGGGATCCCTTGATAACTCAGTACATCGGAAACCTGCTCAACAGGAATACCCAAGGCATCGGAAAATAACTGTTCAAGTTGCATTATCAGTACCTTATAAAACGAGCGATGTGAGCCCGAGCAGCCAGATAGGGTTCTGGTTCGAGCATATACAAACCGAGACCATCTTCTTGCGTTTCATAGTGACGGTAGCCACACGCCTCATGAAAACGGACGGATGGCTGATTGTTGGCAAAAATCTTGCCAAACAGCTGCGACACCCCCAGTTCTTCAAAAGCCAAGTCATTAAGTGCGAACGCAACACAGAAGGGCACTATGTTATTTCGATACTCATCGACATAGATATACATGCCTGGTTCGCAACATCCTGCGTCACGATTGACCTTGATAAGAGAGGCGACCCCAATGGGTTGGTTTTTAAACCACACCAGGTAGTAAAATTGATCGGTGGCGTGCTGCAGTCGGTCAAACCAGCACTGCTGCATCTCGCTCGTGATATAGGTCTTGTCGAGCATCAGGTTGGCAATCTTGGGATCATTACGCCACTGACGCACCATTTCAATATCATCTTGGGCCAGAGCCACCAACTTGACACCATAGCGAGCAAACTCTTTCAAACTCGTCATATTACCGTCCACCTCACTGAGGTTCTTGATTATCTCTTTTGCCATCAATGAGTTCAATCGAATATCAGCCTCTAGGTGACTGTCAAAGCGCGAGTTGAAAGGGCTACAATGCAGCCATTAATATCTTATCGGCTTTTGATGGAGAAACCGCATGGCCATCGCCATTATCCCGGCCCGGGGTGGCAGCAAACGCATTCCACGCAAGAATATCCGCCCCTTCTGCGGCCAGCCCATGCTCGCCTATGCCATCCAGGCGGCGCAGAAATCTGGCTGTTTCAGCAAGGTGGTGGTCTCCACCGATGATGAGGAGATTGCCAAGGTCGCTCGTCAACTGGGCGCGGAAGTGCCATTTCTGCGACCAGCCAACCTCGCCGATGATCACACAGGTACCACCCCTGTGGTCATCGACACCATTCAGCGGCTCGACCAGCTCGGCATCCAGGCAGAGCACTACTGCTGCATCTATGCCACGGTGCCGCTTATCCAGGCCAATGACCTGAAGGCCGCCTATCAGCGGCTGACCGCAAGCAAGGCACCATTTGTCTATACCGTGGCCGAATTCGGCTTCCCTATCCAGCGCGCCGTGCGCATGGATGAGCAGGGCCGGGTCACCCCCTTCTGGCCGGAGCAGATGGCGAAACGCTCTCAGGATCTGGAGCCCACCTATCAGGATGCCGGCCAGTTCTACTGGGGCAGCCGTGCGGCCTGGCTGGGAGGGATCAGCCCCGTGGGGGGAAAAGGGATTGGCCACATACTGCCGCGGCACAGGGTGGTCGACATCGACACGCCGGAAGATTGGCATCTGGCCGAACTGCTCTATCAAGTGCTGGCCCAAGATGGCGTTTAAGGTTGCCTTCCGGCTCGATGCCGGGGCCAAGATCGGGTTGGGCCATCTGATGCGCTGTCTGGCCATTGCCGATCGGCTGAAAACGGCTGGCGCCGAGTGCCACTTTCTCTGCCATCAGCTACCGATGCACCTATTACCACTGCTGCACTCCCACCAGCATCACCCCCTTTGTGGTCTGGACGATGCAGGCCCCTTGCCCAACTTGCGCCCGGAGTGGCTGGTGTGTGATCACTACCAGATTGATCGGCAGATCGAGCAGACACTGGCAATCCACTGTGGTCAGTTGCTGGTGATCGACGATCTGGCCGATCGCCCTCATCATGGCCAGCTGCTGCTGGATCAGGGGCCACTGCGCAGCGCCGCCGATTACCAGTCACTCGCTCCTGCCGACTGTCAGCTGCTGCTGGGCACCGACTATGCCCTGCTGCGCCCCGCCTATCGCCAGCTTGCACGCCAAAAGGTCAGCCAGTGGCAACGTGGCCTCATCTGCTTTGGTGGTGCCGATCCGGCCGGAGCCTGTCTCATCACCCTCAACACGCTGGCTCGACTGCCTTGGGCCCTCACCATCCGGTGGACCCTGGTGGCGGGCGGCGCCAATCCCTTCTGGCCCGAGCTGGAACAAAGGGTTGCCGAACTGCCCGATCTGCCGCTCACACTGCTGCGCCAGAGCGACCAGATGGCTCAACTGATGCAACAGCACGACTTCACTATCGGCGCTGCGGGGGGCATGACCTGGGAGCGAGCCTGTCTCGGCCTGCCGACCCTGGCGGTGCCCATAGTCGACAATCAGCAGTTCAACGACGATGTGATCGCCCGCTTCCAGCTGGCTGAGCGGCTGACCCTGAGCGAGCTGGCCGAGCCTGAGCGACTGCTGCAAGCCCTGCACCGGCTTGAGCAACAGTCAGACGACTACCGCCGCCGCGGCCAACAACAGGTTGACGGGCTGGGGCTGGATCGGCTCACCGCCCGGTTGCTGCAACAATCGGACTATCAGCTGTTACCAGATGGCCAACTGTGGCAACTACGCCATGATGGCAAACTGCTGCTCACCCTGACGCTGAACGGCCAGCGGCTGACATGGCAGGCCACCCGGTCACTTCAGCCCACGGAGTGGCAAGAGCTGGCACATCGCTTGCAGACAATTTTCTCCCAATTTCCCCTCTATCTTGCCGAGTCACCGCAGATAGCGCCCCCTGCCCCTTGGCAACCGGCGCCGCAAGGCTGGCAACTTGGCACAGGAATCTGAACACAGATGCAGATCGATCATCGCCCCATCAACCAGGAACAGGCTCCCTATGTGATTGCCGAACTGTCGGCCAACCACAACGGCAACCTGGAGCGTGCACTGGCCATCATGACCGCCGCCAGGGAGGCCGGGGCCAGCGCCGTCAAGCTGCAAACCTACCGCCCGGATACCATCACCCTCAAAAGTGATCGACCGGAATTTCAGATCCACGGCGGTTTGTGGGATGGCCATAGCCTCTATGACCTTTATGAGTGGGCGCACACCCCCTGGGAGTGGCACCAGGCGCTGTTTGCCAAAGGGCGCGAGCTGGGGCTGACTGTCTTTAGCAGCCCGTTCGATTTCAGTGCGGTGGACTTGCTTGAATCACTGGACTGCCCGGCCTACAAGATCGCCTCCTTCGAGCTGGTGGATCTGCCCCTCATTCGCTACGCCGCCCAGACCGGCAAGCCGCTCATCATGTCCACCGGCATGGCGAACGAGGCCGAGATCGCCGCCGCGGTCGAGATGGCACTCAAACACGGCAACGGCCAGCTGGCCCTGCTGCACTGTGTCAGCGGTTACCCGGCCCCCGCCGCCGAATACAACCTGCGCACCATCCCTATGTTGCGTCAGCGCTTCGGGGTCGAGGTGGGGCTCTCCGATCACACCCTGGGATCGGCCACGGCCATCGCCGCCACTGCGCTCGGGGCGACCCTCATCGAGAAACACTTTACCCTGGCTCGCGCCGACGGCGGGCCGGATTGCGCCTTCTCCATGGAACCGGCCGAACTCACCGAGCTGGTAGCCTCGGTCAATACCGCTCATGCCGCCCTCGGGGTGGCCGATTACCAGCTCACCGCCAGTGAACAGGGCAACCGCGCTTTTCGCCGCTCCCTCTATCTGGTCAAGGAGATGGCCGCCGGTGAGGTGCTCACCGCAGCGCATATCAAGTCGGTGCGCCCCGCCCTCGGCCTGCCCCCGGCCGATTACGATCGGCTCATCGGCAAGCGGGTCAACCGCAGCCTGAGCGCTAACCAACCACTGAGCTGGGAGTGGATAGACAACGATGAGTGATGATCTCTTCAACCAGCACGGCAGGCTCATCAGCCAGCGCTGGCCCGCCCTCTGGCCCCGCCTGCTGGCACAAGACGTGGAAAGCCTGCCGGCCGAGCTGACCGAGGGGCTCGGCTCCACCCTCAGCCTCCACGGCATCCAGCTCACCAGCCGACACGATCGGGTGAAAGAGGCCGAGCTGCAGGCCGCCAGCCTGCCAGAGCAGCCAGTGCTGCACCTCTACGGTACCGGACTCGGCGATCTGCCGCGCGCCCTGCTGGGGCGCAGTGGCCTCAAGCGGCTGGAAGTGAAGATCATGAATGGCGCCCTGTTTGCCCTGGTGCTGCGGCTGCTGGATCAGCAGGACTGGCTGACGGACCCCAGGGTCGAGCTGATGATGGCCGGCGACGAGGGGGAGGTGCGCCTGCCCTTCTTCGCCCTGCCGCCCGAGCTGCTGCTGGTGGAAGATGCCGCCGCCCGCATCCGCGACCGGCTGGTGAGTGAAATAGACTTGCCGTTCGCCCGGGCCAGGTTCGACGCCGAACACCCCGACATCACCCGGCGGCTGGCGGAAAACCGCGATCTGCTGGCTGGCGACGGCGATGTGGCCTCCCTGTTCGGTCTGGCTCAGGGCAAGCAGGCGCTGATCGTGGCGAGCGGTCCGACCCTGCAGCACAACCTGGCCACCCTGCAGGCCCAGTTGCAGACACGGCGTCAGGACTATCTTCTGATTAGCGTCGATACCGCACTGGCGTTTTTGCTCAGCCACGGCATCCGGCCCGACATCGTCGTCACCATAGATGACGCCATCCACGGCAACCGGCTGCCCGCCGCCCAGTCGGCCCAGACCACCCTGGTCTATTACCCCACGGTTCCCACGGCAGCCCTGCAGGCCTGGCAGGGGCCGCGCAAGACCGCCTACTCCCGCAGCCCCATGTATCAGCAGCTGCGGCAGACGCACCCCAAGGGCGTGCTGCACTCGGGCGGCAGCGTCATTCATCCCGCGGTGGATCTCGCCGTACAGATGGGTTGCCACCAGGTCATCCTGCTGGGCACCGACTTCGCCTTTCCCGGCGAACTCACCCACTCGGGCTGGGCTGACGGTGCCCTCGGCCCCAGCGCCGCGCAGGCACTCAGCTGGGCCCTCGACGGTCATGGCCGGCGGGTCAAGACCAATCCGAACTTTTCCGCCTACCGCACCGAACTCGAGCGCTACATAGCGCGCCACCCCAAGGTGCAATTCTGGAACTGCAGCCGGGAAGGGGCGGAGATCGCCGGCTGCCGCTATCACCCGGAGTACGTGCAATGAAAAACGGTCAGCTCACCCGTCTCACCGCCCTGGCGCACCAGTTTCGGCTGGGGCAGTCGGTCGCTGCGAGTCAGGCATTGCCGGAACTGCTGCAAGAGGTGCTCACCGAACAGGGCAACCTGCCACCCGGACTGGTAGCCGCTCTGCTGCAGTGCCAGGAGCGCCAGGACTGGCTGGGGCTGGCCGACTACCTCGAATATGAAGTGGTGCACTGCCTGTCGACCCCGGCCGGCGACACCAACACAGGAGACTATTGATGATCAAGGCCATTTCCAACGCCTCCGAGAAAGAGCTGTCACGTCGTCAGACCTTCAGCGAGTTGCTGCACGCCAGCCCGCTGCCCGCAGCAGAGCTGCAGAACAACCTGGGTCTCTACCTCAAGCGCCAGTCGCTCTCCCGCATTCTTTTCATGCACGAGCTGTATCAGAAGATCGTGCCGGTTCACGGCGTCATCATGGATTTCGGCACCCGCTGGGGTCAGAACCTGGCGCTCTTCTCCTCGTTTCGCGGCATGTATGAGCCCTACAACTACAACCGCAAGCTGGTGGGATTCGATACCTTCAGCGGCTTCCCTTCCCACGCTCCGCAAGATGGCAGCGATGCCGCCATCCGGCCCGGTGCCTACGGGGTGACGCCGGGCTATGAGCACCATCTGGCCCAACTGCTCGCCGCCCATGAGGCGGAAAGCCCGCTGGAGCATATCGTTAAGCATGAGCTGGTGAAGGGGGATGTGACCGAGACGCTGCTGGCCTATCTGGCTCGTCAGCCGGAGACCATGGTTGCGCTGGCCTATTTTGACTTTGATCTTTACGAGCCGACCCGCCGCTGCCTCGAGCTCATCAAGCCGCACCTGACCAAGGGATCGGTGCTGGCATTCGATGAGCTCAACTGGCCCGCCTTTCCGGGGGAGACCCTGGCCCTCAAGGAGGTGTTGGGGCTGGATCGCTACGCCATCCGCCGCACTCCGCACAACCCGGGGCCAGCCTATCTGGTGATCGAGTAGTCCGGTTGCGGGCTGATGCGACGCAGCAGCCCGGCATCCAGCAGCATCCGCGCCAGCGGCTCCACCCGCCAGAACGGCGTCCCTATGGTCTCGGCAATCTCGAACAGAGTCAGCTTGCCGTCGCTGTAGGCCAGCAGATTCATCATCTCCCGCACCTGCCAGCCCGAATAGCGGGTCGACAAGTCCGGATAGAGCCCCCGCTTGCCGAGCTGGGGTTCGCCCAGCACGGTGACCTCGCAGCGCTCATCCAGCTCCAGACACTCGATGGCGCGGCGCAGCGCCATGAAGCCACCGGCCAGACCGGCCGGCGTCACCAGCGAGAGGTCATCGAGCGAGGTGTGGTACTCGGCATAGCAACCGTATCGGCTGCGCATCATCGAGGTGACCGGCAGATCGATGCCGGGCGCGCACAGCTGCCGCTCGTTGGAGCCCCGCTCCAGGAAGCTGTAGGCTTTATAGCCCGGTGCCAGATGGCAGAGCACATGGCGACCGATGCGATCCGCCAGTGTGTTGCCCTGGCGGGAAGGGAGGAAGGAGTAACTGCGGTCATCGCCAAGACAGGTCAGATTGAACCCGGCCAGGGTGCGCAGCTTGAGCTGGTCCAGATGGCGGGATAGATAGACGATGGCCCCCAGGGTTTCAGGCACCAGCATCAACCGGTAGCTGTAACGACGTGTGGGCAGTGACGCCAGCCAGGCCATCAGGAAGACGCCGACACAGGGGCCGGAGAGCTCGTTGTTGGCCATAGAAGGGTGGCAGGTGTAGCTCGACAGCAGGATCTCCTGCTCGCTCTCCCCCGGCAGCACCCAGTCACCGTAGGTGAGCGAACCCGGGGCTAGGGTGGCATCGATTACTACCTGATACTCTCCCTCCGGCAGCGCCTCTCGCAGCCGATGGGGCAGACAGAAGCCCCAGCGGCGCTTGTAGTAGGAGGTCACATAGGGAATGGCGTCCGGCTGCTCGGGCAGAGAGTGAAGATGGGGCTGAAGCTCGGCCAGCGAGAGGGTGCAGCGCACTGGCTCCGAGTAACCGACCAGATGCAGATTGTGATCCTGGAAATCCACCACCCTGCGTCCATCCGGCCCCACTATGTAGGCCTCCCGCACGTTCCACTCGTCAGGCACTGTCCAGTCGAAACACTCGGTGCCGCTGGCCACTTCATGGATCTGCAGCTCGGGCAGGCAGTGCTCGCGCCACAGGGCCAGCGACTGCCGAACCCCGTCCCCGGTCAGGCTGCGGTTGAGCGGAAACAACAGGGTGAGCAGCCGATGCAGCTGTTCACCGATCTGTGTCTGGTCGTCCCAGTCGGTGGGCAGATAACCGCTCTTGGGTGAAAAACTCATGGGGTGGGTGCCTCGATCAATTCGACAATATGGCCAAGGGGGCTCAGGAAAAACTGGACGTGGGCGCCGCCAAACGCGATGGCTGGCTGGCTGGGCCCGAGGGGAAGATGACGCTGGGCCCGCAGTTTTTCGGCAGCCATTGCCAGGTCAGCCACCTCATAGGCCAGATGATTGAGCAGGTTATGACGGGTACGTAGCGCCTGACTGACGGGACTATCATCACTGGCCGGTGCAATCAGTTCATAGCAAATCCCCGCATCATCATAGGCAAAACAGATATGCACCCGCTGCAACGGATCGAGCACCGACTCGCTAAAGCGGGAAAGCCCGAGGGTCTCGCAGCAATAACGTACGCCAAGATCCAGTTCGGCCACCACCAGTCCAATATGGTGCAGTTTCATCTCCCCTCCCTGATAAGCGCATGGGGATGGACAGCGATCAGCTCTTTTGCCACCGCGGCAAAGTCGGCGCAGCGAACGGCCCAGACAGGTAAACGGCCAAATAACCCCTGGTGCCATTTGTCCTGATTTTTAAGGGCTTCAACCAGACGGGAAAGATCTATCTCGCTGGCCAGATCGAGTCTTCGCACAAAGTAGTCACAATGCCAGGGGCGCACCATTCCCTGCTCGCGGACATCACCCTCAAAGCGTTTCATAAAGCGATAATCGATACCTAGTTGCTGCTCGATATAGTGGGTGAAGGTAATGCGATCGGGATGACAGGCAAAACCGGCAATCCAGCCATCGTGGGCCGCCAACCAAGCGAAGGGGCTCTCTTCACCAAAGCAGTCATGACCCCCTGCTGCAACCACCTGATCACGCCCCGCTCCCCATACCGCAACGCTGAAGATAGGATCGCGAGTCCGCGCAACCCCTGGCAGAGTGCGAAACTGCTCCGTCATCAACCCGACTTCACTGGGGGATGTCGCCCTGTCGAAACAGGTCTGACGAGTCAGGCTATACGTGAATGTTGGCACCAGCAGAGTGCCCTCGTTTCCAAGCCACTCCTGCATCCCCAACCAAAAAGCATGTATGCCAGCTTCATTGCACCGTCCTGGAAACTGGGCCACAGCCATGGCGTCAGAGTGAACCATTATAGCGCTCCCTCGTGCGATCCCGAGGGAACCAAGAATATGAGAGAGAGCTTCAATCACAGGGCAAGACCACGACGCAACAGCGCCTCACGAATATCCTGAAGCTGTTTCATCGTCGCCAGCTCTTCAGGCTCGAAGCGTACCGAGAACGTCTGTTCAACCAGTAACAGAAAATTGAAATGACCGAGCGAATCCCATTCCGGAAATGCCCCAAGTCCCAACTGATAGTCGCCTCGCGTGACGGTTGCAGAAGGAAACTGCTGTTCCAACAGAGTGAAGAGGTCAGTCATGGTGATAAAACTCCAAAAAAGGCAAATTCAGCTGTTCGAGCGCCAGACTATGGTAATGCTCATGGGAAAAACGGGCGGGATCCGGATTATCACAGGGGGTCAACGACAGGGATGCCAACCATGTCAGCGCAGGTTCATTACGTGCACAACGGTTCGAGCCAATAACCAGGCGCTCGATCCCCGCCTCGCGCAATGCAGCCGAGACTGCATCCAGTAACCAATATTCGAGTCCTCTGGACAACACTCTGCAACTCAGAGCCAGCGTGTCAAGCAATGCCAGTTTGGGCGTGATGTTTATGATCAGCACCAAGCCAACCAAACCATGATCAGCAAAGCGATCCTGCAACGACACTAGCCAGCACCAGCCAGACTGCGCCAGCCGTTTGAGCTCGCTCGCCTCATATCGCTGACAGGAGAGATTAAACTGGTTGGTTTTATGGATGATCTGCTCGGCACGAGCAAGGTTATCCACCGCCAACGGCTGTATCGCTGCACGCAACGACAAGGAGGCGAGAAAATGTTGTTCACTGCCAACCTCGTTACGTAACTGGGCGGCGTCTGCCAATGCCAGGTAGGAGGCCTGACGAAGAGCGTCATCACCACTGAAGGTGCGCGAGAACCCCCCATAAGTGAGCAAGGTTGTAGGCCATGCCCAAATATCTGTTGGTGGTTCAATGACATCGACTTGTGGCAAGGCATGGCGAACCTCGGCCCTTTCTAGGGGGGAGTCATCCCAGAAGACCAAGGCCTCAAGCCCCAGATTGAGGCTGGCGGCAATATGTCGCAAACCTTGAGATTTAGAGCCCCAACCAATGGCAGACGCTGCAATCTGCCGCCTTTTGAGTCTCATGGCTCCATGCTGCTCAAACACCAGCCAAACATCTGCCGGCTCGTTTTTAGAGCACAATGCCAATAACACGCCTCGCTGATACCAGTAGAGCACCGCATCCTGAAACGACTGATAGAGTTTGCCGAGACCGTCCTGACCAAGGTAAAGGCTAGTCAGCCCCTCTTCACCCACTACCCCCCCCCACAGGGTATTGTCACAATCGAGCACCAGCACCTTGCGTATCGGCGCCTGATCAAGCATCCAACACGCGGCAATCCAGTCGGCAAGGCTAGTCAAACCGTGCATCGAGAGGGGGCAAGAAAGAAGATAACGATTACGCTCGTCCACACAATGCGCTCGCCCCTGCTCAGAGAGCCAGCGACCCAGCCCCAAATCCCTAATGTGGTGACGTGCAAGTGCTCGGGTAAAGCAGATATCCAGCTGCATCATCCAGGGGTGAAGAGCGCCACTCACACCGCCCCCTTGCAGTGAACAGGCACCGAGATAAAGATGAGGGAGCCCCTGCAGTGGCGAGAGCAATGCTTCCAACCAGGTGTCGATGGCCTCGGACAAGGCAGGTTCATCCAAGGTGTGCCAATAGTGGCATTCGCTGTCGGTCAGCAGTTGCTCCCAAAACCAGAGCACCAGATGTCCGTCACAAGCGTACATCGGCTGCCATTGACCTTGAGGACAATATTGCAACTGTGCATGTCGGGCCAAAGGAGCCCATGCCACATTACCGGGCATGAGAAATGCGGTGGAAGCCAAGGAAAGGGTGGCCATAGATGCACCTGAAAGGATTAAATACTTCTATATCATACTGTTAGGGGATGGAGATGAACAGCACCATCTCCATCCGACATTCAAAGACTAGCGCTTGAACACATCCAGGCCAGTAAAGTAGGTGGTATCATGGCCATCGAACGCATCGGCATAAATTACTTTGCTGTCCTCGAAAAATAACTCCAGTATTGCCTGCGCCTCTTTTATTTTGCCCGCCAGCACCTCGGGTTCTGCCGCCACCTGCGCCATCATCAGGGTGATGATATTGGCGTAGAAATAGTTTATTGACCCTATCAATACTCGGTAAAGATGAGATTCTCGGCTCTTCAACAGATAAAGCAGATAGTCGTGATGGCGTTGCATCATGGCCAGCACTGCATTGTGTTCACAGGCAACTTGACGCCAGTCATCACGGAACTTGTCAACCAGCTCGTTGAACAATGGCACCTGCAACGCAGCAGCAAAATCAAAACTGCCCATGTCAAAAGGCTGGAAACATGTGGCCATCACTTCATCTATGAGTGCGATCTTGTCGAGTTCTGGCCATTCGGGTTGCAACGATTCAACACGTCGAGGTGCAGCTCCTTCGATATAAGCGCCGTCACTACTGTTGACGCATTGCATCTCAGGATAATCTTGCAATACACACTCCATATTATGAATGGCCAGTCCAAATAGATGGTTGATACGCACTTCGTCGCCAAAGTTACCCGGTGCCGGGAAAGTATCCTTTAAATTCGCCTGGTATTTCGCCTCTTGCTTGTCGTTGTAATAGAGACTCAGGCTGGAGTGATGCTGTCCGGCTGTTTTATAGCCATTGTCTATGCCAAACAGATACACCTGCTTGAAGCCAAGCAAGGCCGCATAATTGAGGCCGGTATTACCGACGAACGGGTTGGAAAATTCTATAGTATCGTACTCGAATGCCTGACCAAACGCGCTAATCAGCATGGAGAACATTGGCTCGTTGGGCTTGAATGCCAATCCTGTTTTGCGAAAGAAGCGCTTGCATTCAGGATGGATGACATCAACGCTCAGGAACACCGTATCCTTGATAAAGTCATCGGCATTGAGGATGCTAAGAAAATCTGCAGAACTTTTGGTGCGCTCCACTGCAACGTAGATATCCGGTTTTACGCCAGCTTTGTAAAGCGCGCTCACCGCTGTACCGCAGGCAATGATGATGGCCTGCTGCTGATGCTGCCGGATGAACTCGATGCTCTGATCCAGCGAAGGGCCATTACCGATCACGAAGACCGGCACCTGCTCGAAAGTACTACTATTACGCCATCGTTTAAGAAATGGGATACCGTCTTGCAGATGGGTGTGGCTATGAGCCAGCGCATATATATTGTCATCAAAAAATCCCCACCCTGTTTTGAGCAGATAAAACTCACTTTCCACTTGTGTAATCAAGGAGTGGAGCTTGGGAGAATGATAATGGCAGAACGAGAAATAGCTTGCCGACCAGAATGCGCCCTTGCGATGCAACGCCTCCATCATGTCTGCTACTAAAAGTTTTTCATCAACACCGATAAATAGGTGCAGACTGATCGACTCCTTCTCCATGTATTCCAGTAAGTGATGCCAATCAAAGCAGAAGAGCGAAGCATAAAACATGTCAAGATCAGGTTCGAAAGCAAAAAGATTTTTGATCTTGCTTTGTTCATACAAGCAACCAAGCTGGTAACCCAAACCAATGCCATACATCAACGCCAGCGGAATATCGGTATGCAATAACGACTTGAGGCGCAATCCTTCCAAAGCTGACTTGTCTTTTAATTTGGATATCTCATTATTGTATTTGATATGAATCTGGCCATCGATATACCACTGCGGCGCGAAATCGATACATTGCAAGACGCTGTTTTCAATTATGTCGGCAATCTGCTCCTGCACCTCACGCAACGGATCTCTACCATAAAGAGAAAGACCATCATCCAGCCATAGAATATTAGGAACACCGTTTTCATTACAGAAAAAGCGAAAAGGCCTGACAGGCTGGTACCCCTTGAAAAATTGATGAATTGTGGGCATATATTTGGCAAAAGCAGCCATATTGATTTCATAACGCAGCGGGAGTACTTCCTGCATTGCTGCCTCTTGCCGCTTTTGTTGCGCTAGTCGGGCCAACTCATTTTCTATATCTGTAATTTTTTGATGAATATCCATGTAGCACTAACCTGCGTTCAGCTTGTACATATCAGATGCTCGACCTGCTTTTGAAAATTTCCACAAAGCTGCCTCAGTCTGATTCTTTGCATTTTCTATCAGATCATGTAGGGTTTGAAACTGCATCAATGCTTGCTGGTGCTCCATATCAATCACTACATGTGGCTGGATATGCTGGAAAACAGCATCAAGGAGAATGAGATAATGATCGATCAACTGTTCAGCCGTTTGCACATCCTCCTGTTCGAACAAGGTCAGTAACTCTTGACCAGCTGCGATTAATTCTGGCAAACGGTTATTACTCATTCGGCTCGGCCCATCTTTTGTTGAGCCAAGGCCTTGTCACGCTCCTCGACAGGAATGGCATCCCAACCGCTTTTCACGGTCAGCATCAGATTCATAACCTCATCGACAGCTGTAATATCCATATCACGGCTAGCATCCATCATTCGAATTTTCATATAGTCATAAAGGGCAAAAAGATCTTCGGGAACCTTACCATAAGATAGATCAAGCGAATCTTGCAGCCCGTTGATGATGGCCATGGCTTTGGAGATAGATTGGGATTTTTGCTCAAAATCTCGACGTTCGATGGCACCGCGAGCCTGAGCCAGACGCTCCAGGCCCCCTTGCATCAAAAGTTGAATCACGCGGTAAGGATCAGCGACTGCCAATTCGGATTGCAGATTCTGGGTGGTATAGGCTTTTATATTTTTACGATACATATGAGACACCACTCATCACTTCAAATTAACTATTTTGGGTATTCAGCAGATTCAAATATGAAGCCGACTTGTTCATCTTGGCCAGCATAGCATCCAGGCTTCCGTAACGGGCCCGCAAGGTCTCCTGATATTTGGTCAGCTGAGTGGCAACATCTGACTCTTTGCGGCTCACTTCACGCAGATCTGAATTCAAAGAATCTTCTCGCTTAGCCAGCAAACCACCGGTCTTGGAATAGGTTTCCAGCTGGCTGGCCAACTGACCTGCGACCCCATCCTTGCCGCCAAAAACTGCCACGACCTGATCGAAATTCTTGTCGATAGCCTCGTTGAACTTGGTATCGTCGATAGACAATACCCCCTTGTTATCCATCTTTATACCCATCTGGAAAATCGTTGAGTAAGTAGAGGACTTTTGTGAGGGCTCGGTGATAATGCCATTCATCATATTGACCACGGCACGCGTCGTTGCATCCCCCGCCAGAGCACCGCCATCGTTCTGGCTCTTCCCTGCCACTATCGAGTTGCGCTTGCCAAGATCATTACTCTTCTTAACCAGTGCGTTGTAACCGTCAACAAAGCTTTTGACCATGTCCTTGATGCCAGCTTTGTCGGTGGTCACGTCAACTTTGTTGGACTTGTACGTCTTGGTCACCGAACCATCGCTTGCAGTCGTACTCGTACTATCTGATTCCCTCAAAACTGTCAGTTTGAGGCCAACTATAGTGCCATCAAATGTGTTGGTAGCACTGGTCAGCGTATTTCCATCTACCTTGATTTGAGCATCTTGCGCGGATTGAGTTTTTGACAATTTAGAAGTGAAGTTATCTGCCAACTCAGTGGTACTTCCGGTGATCACCAGATCCTTGCCACTCCCACTCACCCCAGAGTCAATAACGAGTTTAGATTTACCATCAGATGTGTTCATGATGTTGACATTAAGACCAAAATTATCACCATCATTATTGATGCGTTTACGAATGGACTGTAACGAGTCCCCAGCTTTCACATCAACATCAAAGGTTTTATCACCGGCCTTAAACGTCAAAGTTCCATCTTGAGTGATCATTGGAGTTGTCGAAGAGTCAAAACTGCCTTCAAATTTGCTAGTTTTCGCCAACTTTTCGACAGTTATATCGTATTGCCCGTTAGAGGAACCCGTTTTGCTCTCCACCTTAAGCACCGGATTATCTTTATCCTGGGTAATATTAATCGAGCGTTTGTTGAACGCATCATCCTTGGACATGGCTTGGAGTGTCGTCACAAAAGAGGCGATGGCCGATTTCAACTGCCCAACCCCTGAGAGAGTGATCTGAGCATTGGTCTTCTTGGTGGTGATGGGCTGCATCAGCTGTGCCTTCTTGGCATTGACGCTTGCAGCAATAACAGACTCCAGATCCAGCTGTGAACCCGCACCAGCAGACGTAATAGTGGCCATTCTCACTCTCCTCGTAAAACTTGCGTATTAAATCTCTTTATCAAGCAATAATCCGACTCTTGAGCCACCACCTATAACATCACCTTCACGCAGATCCTTGAGACGCTTGCTGATAGCCAGCAACTCTTCACTTGGGATCTGACGGATCATTGACTTGGTATTGGCGTCCATCACCTTGATAACAACTTGCTCGAGATCCTTTTCGACGCTGAAGTTGACGGTCCATCCCTGTAACTTGCTGAACTCCTGCAAGTTTTGTACCTCTTTTTCAATGTCCTTATCAGAGACATCAGACTTGCGAACCTTCTCTTTGGCTCGCTCCTCTTGTTGCTTTTCCACATCCTGTGTCATCACCCGCTGCTCTTCCGCCATGCCAGATAGCACTTGAGCGGCCGATTGGCCGCTCTTGCTACTTGACTGAAGAGAAGAAGGAGTGACCGATGAGGGGATTCCAATGTCATTGGCCATATCGTCGCTCCTTTTCTATCTCATCACTGCCGGTTAACCCAACAGGGACAGAGCAGATTGCGGTCTTTGGTTGGCTTGCGCCAAGATGCTGGACGCCGCCTGCTGCAGGATATTCTGCTTGGTCAGGTTGGCTGTTTCTGTCGCAAAGTCTGCATCACGGATACGCGAACGTGCAGCACTCAGGTTCTCGGACACATTGGACTGGTTGCGAATGGTGGAGTCAAAACGGTTTTGTACCGCCCCCAACTCTGCTCGCTTGCTATCAACTGCCTTGATCATAAAATCAAGGTTAGCCATCGCAAGCTGAGCTCCACTTGCTGTTTTGATACTGCTAACACTAGTCGTGGTAGCTGCGGTTGTTCCCTTGGTCACAGTATATTTATCTGCGGATGCACTAGACGCGACTGTCGCGCTACCCTTTGTCGCTTGAGCAATCCCATTCATACTGAATGCGGATGTCATTTTGAAAGAGATGGTCTGACCCGCATCAGCCCCGACTTGGAAAGTTCCCTTATAGCTACCATCTAATAATTTCTGGCCACCAAAAGTTGTGTCCTCGGAAATACGATCAATTTCTGTAATCAGTTGATCATATTCCTGCTGCAAAGCAACACGATCATCTGTGTTGTTGGAACCGTTTGCAGATTGTTGAGCCAAAGTACGCATCCGTTGCAACATGGAGGTCACTTCATCCATCGCACCTTCCGCAGTTTGCGCCACAGAAATGCCATCGTTAGCGTTACGATTACCTTGATCCAAACCGTTAACCTGTGAAGTCAAACGGTTAGAGATCTGCAAACCGGCAGCATCATCTTTAGCTGTGTTGATACGAAGGCCGGATGCCAACCTGGTATAGGAGGTATCCAGCGACTTGTTAGTGTTCATCAAGTTACGCTGGGCGTTCAGTGATGAAACGTTAGTGTTAATGTACATGGCCATAAAATATTCTCCCGAAGAACATGCAACTGCAGGTTGCGTCGTCTAAACAAAACGACGGCCCACCGTTTGAAGAGAAGGTTGAACATGCCTGTCTCTTCAGGCGGGTGTCTGTTTGAACGAACAGGCCACCCGCAGTAGTGCAAACGTTGGATTCCGAACACCCCTCGATTGCTTCACTTTATTTAACGGCAGTGCAGAGACAAGCTTTAGGAAAATTGTTGCCTAAAGCGGCAAGTTTTCTCCGTTAGGCGGCAATGGAACGTAAACAAAGCGACTTAGCCCGACAACCAAGCACTGACGAAGACTCACAGCAACGGGAGGGAGGTCATTGGCATGGTTCATGCTTGGTACTGACAGAGTGCCGTCAATTTGGCGACACAATAAAAAGAGGCCGGTGAACCGGCCTAAAGATGAGCATATGCTCAGGAGAATATGACCAAGCGTGACAGAACTGAACAGCTGGACAACACTTGGCATTACTAGTAGAGAATTATATCTCTCCCGATAGAACAGAGTGCGACCCGAACACCCCTTTGTTCCATCTCTTGACCAGGGCGGCCTGAACAACCGCCCTGTTTTCTTTTATTAACCTTGCAGCAACGAAAGGGCAGACTGGGGGCGCTGGTTGGCCTGACCCAAGATTGTAGAGGCAGCCTGTTGCAAAATGTTTTGTTTGGTCAGATTGGCGGTTTCTGTCGCAAAGTCTGCGTCACGGATCCGTGAGCGAGCTGCACTGACGTTTTCTGAGACGTTTGCCTGGTTGCGAATGGTTGAATCAAAACGGTTTTGCACCGCCCCCAATTCTGCTCGTTTGCTATCGACAACTTTGATCATGAAGTCTAGGTTAGCCATCGCCAACTGAGCTGCACTCGCAGTCTGTATACTGCCAACGCTGGTCGTTGTTGCTGCTGTTGTTGATTTCGTGACCGAATACTTGTCGGCTGTTGCAACAGATTGAACGGTGGCACTTCCTTTAGTGGCTGTCGCTATTCCATTCAATGTAAAGGCGGATGTCATCTTAAAAGTAATTGTCTGTCCTGCATCCGCACCTACTTGGAAAGTACCAAAATAATTCCCATTCAATAAATTTTGACCACCAAAAGTAGTATCTTTTGCAACTCGATCAATCTCGGTAATCAGCTGAGTGTACTCTTGTTGGAGTGCGACTCTATCGTCAGTATTATTGGAGCCATTGGCAGATTGTTGAGCCAGAGTACGCATACGCTGAAGCATGGAAGTAATCTCATCCATCGCACCTTCAGCAGTCTGAGCTACAGAGATACCGTCGTTGGCGTTGCGGTTACCCTGATCCAACCCGTTGATTTGAGAGGTCAAACGGTTGGAAATTTGCAGACCCGCGGCATCATCTTTGGCGCTGTTGATACGCAAACCAGATGCCAGTCGAGTGTAAGAAGTATCCAGTGATTTGGTCGTATTCATCAGATTACGCTGGGCGTTGAGTGATGAAACGTTAGTGTTGATATAAAGGCCCATGACTATTCTCCTAAGCTATTAAATTTACTCTTCTATTTGCTCAGGCTTTATTATTTTTTGTGCCCGATGCGTCTTATTTAACGGCTCGTTTTTGGATGTCTTTAGCATTTTTTTCAACGCTTCATCGCATTAACGCCGCTTACCTTATATATCGGCGAGTCGAGAGGAAACTTAAGGAAAAAATCGGATCTAAACCAGTGACTGTAGTGGTCAACTAAATCCGGACACTTGGTTAGGCCGAACCTCGGCTTTTGCTGGCGGTATCCCGTCATTGTAT